>NZ_SZYE01000005.1 GCF_005239125.1 Cellulomonas hominis
CGACGCGGGCCCCGGCGCGGCGGGCGCGCTCGGACAGCCCCGCGAGCCCGTGGCCGGACCCGCGCGCGGCGTCCGCGGCGCCGTCCGCGCCGTCGTCGTCGATGGTCAGGGTGTCGTCGGACAGGGTCACGCTGACCCGGGTCGCGGCGGCGTGGCGCAGCACGTTGGTGGTCCCCTCGCGGACGGCCCACGCGAACAGCTCGCGCAGGTGGTCGGGCACGGCGTCGAACGCCCCGGGCACGTCGGCCTCGATGCCGGCGGCGTCGAACGCCTGCCGGGCGCCGGCGAGCTCGCCGGCGAGCGTCACGGCGCGGGTGCCGGCGACCATGCCCCGCACGTCGGCGAGCGCCGACCGCGCCAGGCCCTGGACCTCGAGCACCTCGGCGCGCGCCCGGTCGGCGTCGACGTCCATCAGCCGCGCCGCGAGCTCCGCCTTCACGGAGATGACGGTGAGGCTGTGCCCGAGGATGTCGTGCATGTCCCGGGCGATCCGCTCGCGCTCCTGCTCGACGGCGAGCACGGCCACCTCGTCCCGGGCCGCCTGGAGCTGGCGGTTGCGCTGCACGAGCTGCGTGAACCCGAAGACGGCGAGCGTCGCCAGCACGACCGAGATCACCAGGTCGTCGATCGGCTCCCAGCCCGGGACGACCCGCGGCAGCACGAGGATCGCCGCGATGGACACCGGGGCGACCAGCAGCGCCCGCGGGTCGCGGAGCAGGAAGATCGCGGACACCCCGACGAACACCAGGCCGACGAGCCCGTCCGCGTCGGCGGCGAGCGTCGCCAGCACCACGAGCACCAGCTGACCGGCGAGGAGGGCGGCGGCCTGCGGCAGCGGGGTCGCCCGGCCGAACGGCCCGGCGCGGTTGATCACCACCCAGGCGAACGACGCGGCGAGCAGGGCGACCGCCACCAGGGAGACGTCCCGCTCCGCGCCGGGCGCGCTGTCCCACGCGGCCTGCCAGGGCTGCAGCAGGAACACCACCCAGACCACCCCGAGCGCGGGGCCGACGACGCGCATCACGCGGCGCCCCTCGCCCGGTGCCCACCCGATGTCCCGGGCCGGACGCCGGGGGCGGTCGGTCGTCCCCTCGCTGCTCACCCGGCCCACGGTAGCCACGCGGCGGCGTGCGGCGGCGCGGGCGCCCGCGGCGCGGACGTCCGCCCCGCCGCGGGCGCCCGGCCGGCCGGTCACACGCGGGCCGTGTCGCGGCGGAACCGCCACGCGGCCCCGCTGACGAACACCGCGGCCCAGGCCACCACGTTCACGACCGCCCAGACCGGCACCCCGTCGCCGGTCAGCGGGGCGCGCACGATCTCGGCGAGCCCGTAGGTCGGCGACACCTGCGCGATGTCCGCGAACAGCCCGTCGCCGAGCGGGACGAACAGGCCGCCGGCGAACGCCAGCAGCGCGAGCACCGGGCCCAGGATCTGCATCACGTTCTCCGCGGGGAGCAGGTAGCCCATGAACAGGCCGAAGGCGGCGAACACCACCGACCCGGCCCAGGCGAGCCCGACGCTCAGCGCCAGCCGGCCGGCGTCGCCGCTCGCGCCGGAGACCAGCCCGACGACCGTGACGACCAGGGCCGAGGCCAGCCCGAGCACCATGGCGACGACGACCTTCGTCGCGACGTACGTGGTGGGCCGCAGCGGGGTCAGCCGCAGCTGCCGGGTCCAGCCCTGGGCGCGCTCGACGGAGACGCTCGCGCCGCCGCCGGTCGTGGCCAGCATCGCGCCGTACAGCGCCATCGAGGTCATGATCCAGGCCGTGACGTTCGCGTGGCCGACGGACTCGGACGTGTACGCGTCGGCGGTCCCGAAGATCAGGAAGAACGCGGGCGGCATGATCAGCGTGAACACGATCGTCCGACGGTTGCGGAGCAGGCGGCGCAGCTCGACGGCGAGGAACGCGGGGTTGATCAGACCGGCGCGCGGGGCGCGGCCCGGGTCGGCGGCGGCGGCGGGCGCGGGGACGGGTGCGGTGGCGGTGGTGCGGGCGGCTGCGGCGGTCATGCGAGGCTCCGGGCGGTGTCGGTGGGGCGGTCGGCGGTGGCGGGGGTCGCCGCCGGGTCGGTGGCGGCAGCGCCGTCGCCGGTGAGCGCGAGGAACGCGTCCTCCAGCCCGCGCGCGGTGATCTCGACGTCCGACGCGGTGGTGGCGGTGAGCAGGTGCCGGGCGACCCCGTCGGAGTCGGTGGTGCGGACCAGCAGCCGGTCGCCGCGCCGCTCGACCGAGCGCACCCCGGGCAGCGCGCGCAGCGCCGCGACCTCGGCGTCGTCGGCGCCGGGCAGCGCCGCCGACACCAGGCGCCCCGCGGCGAGGTTCTTCACCTGCGCGGCGGACCCGTCGGCGACCACCCGGCCGTGGCTGACCAGGACGACCCGGTCCGCGTACGCGTCGGCCTCGTCCAGGTAGTGCGTGGCGAACAGGATGGTGCGCCCGCGGTCGGCGTCGGCGCGCAGCGCGTCCCAGAACGCGCGGCGGCCCTCGACGTCCATGCCGGTCGTCGGCTCGTCGAGCACCAGGACGTCCGGGTCGGGCAGCAGGGCGAGCGCGAACCGCAGGCGCTGCTGCTGGCCTCCGGAGCACTTCCCCACGGGCCGGTCGGCGATGTCCTCGATGCCGGCCCGGCGCAGCACCGCGGCCGCCGACCGGGTGGCGCGGAAGAACGACGCCGTGACCTGGACCGTCTCCCGGACCGTCAGGTCCTTGAGCAGCCCGCCGGTCTGCAGCACCGCGGCGACCCGGCCCTCGGCGATCGCGCGGTCGGGGTCGAGGCCGTGCACCCGCACGGTGCCGGCGTCGGGCCGCGCCAGGCCGAGCAGCATGTCGATCGTGGTCGTCTTGCCGGCGCCGTTCGGCCCGAGGAACGCGACGACCTCGCCCGGGCGGACCGCCAGGTCGATGCCGTCGACGGCCTGGACCGGGCCGAAGGCCTTGCGCAGACCGCGCAGGTCGATGGCGAGCGGGCCGGCCGGGGCGGCGGGGGCGTCCGGCGCGGCCAGGGGTGCGGTGGTGTCCATGCAGGCCAGCCTGGCGCGGGCGACGGCCCCGGTCCCCGGCCGCCCGTCACCGGTCCGGTATGACGGATGTCATCGGCGCGCGCCGTCGCCCGTCGGCGGCGTCACACCGCCACCGCGTCGAGCCGGAAGCCCCGCGCGCGCAGCCGGGTGACCAGCGCGTCGCCGAGCGCGGTCGCCGGGGTCAGCGAGCCGGCGCGGTCCGGGAGGGCCGTGCCGTCGAGCGCCAGCGCCAGCGCGGCCTCGCCGAGCATCACCGCGGTCGCCGCGTACCCGGGGTCCCCGGACGCGGCGACCCGGGCCGCGTACCGCCCGCCCGCGGCCGTCGAGGCGAGGAACCGGTGCCGGAACCAGCCCGCCTCCCGCGTCGCGGCGTCCGGGCCGTCGCCCGCGGCCGGGAGCGCCTGCTCGACGAGCCGGCGCGTCGGGGGCAGGGCGAGCGCGGCGGCGCCGAGCACCGTGGCGCCGGTCAGGGCGGCGGCGCGCAGCAGCCCGGCCACCCCGCGCCCGGCGTCCAGGTGCTCCGCGTACCGCAGCCCCCGGCCGTACGCCCACGCCGTCAGCGCGTTGGACCGGCGCACCACGTGCGCGTCGAACGGCGCCATCACCGACGGTGCCGCCCACCGCCCGGACACCCGGTGCGGCGGCGCCAGCAGCCGCGGCTGCGCGGTGCCCGGCTCCGCCGCGGGGTTGGGGGACAGGGCGTGCGGGTCGGCGTGCAGCCGCCGGGCGCCCGGGTCGGTCCGCACCGCCTCGACCTCCCCGAGCAGCGACGACACCGTGCCGCCGGACACCCCGCCGCGCGCCGCGACGAGCGCCTGCACCGCGGTCAGCCCGCTGCCGTCGCCGGCCGCCTGGGCGGCGCGGTGCAGCAGGTGGACGCCCAGGTCCGACGGCACGGAGTCGTACCCGCACGCGTGCACCAGCCGGGCGCCCGAGGTGCGTGCGGGCCCGTCGGCGGCGTCGACGGCCGCGCGCACGAACGTGAGCTCCCCGCTGAGGTCGGCGTAGTGCGTGCCGGTCGCCGCGCAGGCCTCGACGACCGGCAGGCCGCGGCGGGCGTACGGACCGACGGTGGTCGCGAGCGCGGTGGTCGAGCCGGCGACGCGCCGCAGCCCGGCCGGGTCCGTCGCGTCCACGACGACGAGCGGCCAGTCCGCCGCCGGTGCGGGCAGTCGCCGGCGCACCGCGGCCAGCCGCTCGCGGTCCCGGCCGGCCAGCGCGACGCGGGTGCCGGGGGGTGCGGCGCGCGCCAGGTGCTCGGCGGTGAGCGCGCCGACGAAGCTCGTCGCGCCCAGCAGGACCAGGTCGTGCTCGCGGTCGGCCATGCGCCGCACCGTAGGCACGCGCCGGTCCCGGGCGCGCGGTGGCCGCGGGGTTCCGGGAGTACATGATCCGCTGTACTGTCGCGCTCATGGAGACGGTGACGCTCACGCACACGGCCGCGCTCGCGCGCCTGGGTCACGCGCTGTCCGACGAGACGCGCGCCCGGATCCTGCTCGCGCTGCGCGAGGCCCCGGCCTACCCCTCCGACCTCGCCGACGCGCTCGGCGTCTCCCGCCAGGTGATGTCGAACCAGCTCGCCTGCCTGCGCGGCTGCGGGCTGGTCGAGGCGATCCCCGACGGGCGGCGGGTCTGGTACCGGCTGGCCGACGGGCACCTCGCGCCCGCGCTGGGCGACCTGCTCGCGCTGGTCGTCGCCGTCGACCCCGCCTGCTGCGGCCCCGACTGCACCTGCGCATGACCGCCGCCGCCCTCGGGCCCGGCCGCCGGGCCGTGCTGCAGCGGCGCATCCGCCTCGTCGTCGCCGCGACGATCGCCTACAACGTCGTGGAGGCGGTCGTCGCGATCACCGCCGGCCGGGTGGCGTCGTCCGCCGCGCTGATCGCGTTCGGGCTCGACTCGGTGGTCGAGGTGCTGTCCGCGGCGGCGGTCGCCTGGCAGTTCGCGGCGCCCGACCCCGAGACCCGCGAGCGGGCCGCCGTGCGCGCCATCGCCGTGTCCTTCCTCGGGCTCGCCGCGTTCGTGACCGTCGACGCCGCCCGGGCGCTGCTCGGAGCCGGGGAGCCGGACCGCTCGACGGTCGGCGTGGTGCTCGCCGCCGTGAGCCTGGCCGTCATGCCGGGGCTGTCCTGGTTCGAGCGGCGTACCGGCCGGGAGCTCGGGTCCGCGTCCGCGGTGGCCGACTCGAAGCAGACGCTCCTCTGCTCCCTGCTGTCGGCGGTGCTCCTCGTCGGGCTGCTGCTGAACGGCGCGCTCGGCTGGTGGTGGGCGGACCCGGTGGCGGCGCTGGTGATCGCGGGCTTCGCGGTGCGCGAGGGCGTGGAGGCCTGGCGCGGCGACACCTGCGGCACCCCGCTCGCGGAGCTGGTCGGCGGCGACGCCCGGGCCCCGCACGACGACTGCTCCTGACCGCCGCCCCCTCGCGCACGTCGTGCACCGCTCGGCGGGGCGGTGCGTCACCCCGGGCGGGGGATGCTCGCAGCGCCGGGGCGCGTCAGCGTGGCGGGATGGACGGGCTCGCGCGGTGGACCGACTTCCACGTGGCCGTGGCCGGGGCGGGCGCCGCGCTCGGCGGGCTGCTCGTGGTCGCGCTGTCGATCGGCGTCCGGCAGGTCGCCGGGTCCCGGGGCCCGGCCGCCCGGGCCGCCGCCGCGGTCGCCGCCGTCGTGGTGGGGGTGGTGCTCGCGGCCGTCGCGCTGATGCCCGGGCTGTCGCTGCCGGGGTACGGCGTGGTGGCGCTGGTCGGCGCGGCGCTCGCCGGGGCCGCGGCGCTCGCGACCACCCGGCGCGTGCTGCTCGGCGGCGAGGGCGTGCCGTCGCGCGGGCGCCCGGCCGACGCGCTGCCGGTCGTGCTGCTCGCGCTGCCGGTCCTCGCGTACTTCGTCGGCGGTGTGCTGCTGACGGCGGGCGTGACGGGCGGCGTCGTCGCGGTGGCGGTCGGCATGCTGACGGCGCTGGTCGGCGCGGTGGTGCTGACCGGGGTGGCCCTGGTCGCGGTCCTCCGCTGACGCTCAGCCGCCGCCGTACGTGCGGCGACGCCACGCGACGTACTCGCGCTGCCGGCGCGTGCGCAGACGCCCGCCGAGCCGCGCACCGGCCACCGCCCCGCCCGCCGCCCCGACCACGAGCCCCGCACCGACCAGCACCGGGTACGACGGCACGGCTTCGCCGCGCCGGACGCTCACGCTGAGGACCGTGCCGCGGTCCGCCGGCCGGGGTTCGACGAACACGGCGACCTCGACCCCGTCACGCCCGGCGTACACCCCCGTCCCGCCCTCGGCGCTCCGCTCGACCTCCCGGAGCTCCCAGCCGGCGTCGGACAGGGAGGCGGCGAGCCCGGTCGGGTCAGGGGCCGCGTCCGTGAGCGCCCTGCTGAACACCTGGCCGCGGTAGAACGCCGGAGGCCACGCGCCGGAGACGGCCGGCGGCTCCAGCACCGTGAACCCCTCGGGCACGACCTCGGCGGCCACCGCGCGCAGCTCGTCGTCGCTCGGCTGCACGAGGACGTAGTGCGCGGCAGCCGCGGCCGCGCCACCCAGCGCGGCGACCGGCAGTGCCAGGGCCACGGCGACGGCGGTGCGCAGAGCGACGCTCACCCGGGGGACGCTAGCGCGCCGCTCCTCCCCGGGGGCGGCATCTGCGCACGTCACCCGATCGGCGGCACCGCCGCGTACCCGGTCGGCGAGTTCGCCGGTTCCGCGCCACAGAGGCCCGCGCAACCGGCGAACTCGAGCGCAACCGGCGAACTCGAGCGCAACCGGCGAACTCGGCGGAGTCCACGGGGCCCGCCGCGGCCGGGGTCCCGCACAGGGGTCGGGGCCGCGGCCGCGGCGGGGTCTGGGGGAGCGGGGCTCAGGCGCCCCGCGCGAGGGCCGTCCCCGGGAGGGGGCCGCCGAGCTCCGGGACCGCCGCGCGCAGCCGCGCGGTGTACGGGTGCGCCGGTGCCTCCAGGACGCGCCGGGCCGGGCCGCGCTCCACGACCCGGCCGGCCTCGAGCACCACGGCGTCGTCGCAGAGCCGGTCCACCACGGCCAGGTTGTGCGTGATCAGCAGCATCGCCAGGCCCCGCTCGGCGCGCAGCCGCTCCAGCAGGTCGAGGACCCGCGCCTGCACCGTCACGTCGAGGGCGGAGGTCGGCTCGTCGAGCACCAGCAGCCGGGGCTCGGCGGCCAGGGCCCGGGCGATGCCGACGCGCTGCCGCTGGCCGCCGGACAGCTCGTGCGGGCGGCGGTGCGCGAGCGCGGGGTCGAGGCCGACGTCGGCGAGCAACCCGGCCACGGCGGCCGCCCGCTCGGCGCGCGGCAGGGACAGGCCCTCCGCCACCGCCGACCCCACCCGCTGCCGCGGGTCGAGCGTCTCCGGGCCGTCCTGGAACACCGGCTGCACCGCGGCGCGGTAGGCGCGGCGGCCGGCGGCGTCCAGGCGGTCGAGCGCGGTGCCGCGGTACCGGACCTCGCCGCCGACGGGGCGGAGCAGGCCGAGCGCGGCACGGGCGGCCGTCGACTTGCCGGAGCCCGACTCGCCGATGAGTGCGACGGACGCGCCCGCCGCGACGGCCAGGTCGAGGCCGTGCACGACGGTCCGTCTGCCGTACGCCAGGTCGGCGCCGGCGAGCTCGATGATCGGGGCGTCAGGCACCGGTGGCCTCCTGGGTCGTGGCGGGCGCGGTGCGCCCCAGCCGCGGCACGGCGTCCAGCAGCGCCCGGGTGTACGGCACGGTCGACCGGTGCAGGACGTGGTCGACGTCGCCCGCGTCGACGACGGCGCCGTCCTGCATCACGACGACGTGGTCCGCGACCGTCGACACCAGCGCGAGGTCGTGCGAGACGAGCAGCACCGCGGTGCCCTGCTCCCGGCGCAGCCCGTCGAGCACCGCCATCACCTCGGCCTGGACGGTGACGTCGAGGGCGCTGGTCGGCTCGTCGGCGGCGATCACGGGCGCGCCGAGCGCGACGGCCGTCGCGATCGCGAACCGCTGCGCCTGGCCGCCGGACACCTCGTGCGGGTAGCGGTCGACGATGTCGGCGGGCAGCCGCACGGCCTCGAGCGCCGCGGCGACCCGCCGCTGCGCCTCGGCCCCGCGCACCCCGTGCCGGCGCAGCGCGTGCCGCACCAGCCGCCCCAGCCGCATCGTCGGGTTCAGCGAGCCCTGGGGGCTCTGCAGCACGAGCGCGACCGCGGACCCGCGGACGCCCCGGGCGGTGCGCTCGGAGGCGCCCACCATCTCGGTGCCGCCCACCACCACGGAGCCCGACACCCGTGCGGGGCTGCCGTTCAGCAGGCCCAGCACCGCGAGCAGCAGCGTCGACTTCCCGGAGCCGGACTCGCCGACGACGGCCACGCACTGGCCGGGGCGCACGTCGAGGGCCGGCACGGCGGACACGGTCCGGTCGCCGTACCGGACGACGAGGTCCCGGACCGCGACGAGCGGCGCGGCGGCGGTCACGACCGGCCCCCGGCGGCCCGCGGGTCCAGCAGGTCCCGCAGCCCCTCGCCCAGCATGTTGAAGCAGAAGGCCGTCACGAGGATCGCGAGGCCGGGGAACGCGGACACCCACCAGTGCGTCGTGAACAGCGACTGCCCGGACTGCACCATCAGGCCCCACTCGCTGGTCGGCTCGGTGGCGCCCAGCCCCAGGTAGGACAGGGACGCCGCGGTCAGGATGACGCCGCCGGCGTCCAGGGAGAGCTGCACCAGCACGGGCGTCAGCGAGTTCGGCAGCACGTGCCGCAGGACGATCTTCGCGGGGTGCACGCCGAGGCAGCGGGCCGCGTCGACGTACGGCCGGGTGCGGACCGACTGCGCCACCGAGGCGGACAGCCGGGCGTACCAGGGCCACCAGGTCGCGGCGATGGCGATGATCGTCGTCTCGACGCTGGGGCGCAGGATCGCGGCCAGCGCCAGGGACAGCAGCAGGGCGGGGAACGCCAGGAAGACGTCGGTGACCCGCATGATGACGTCGCGCAGCCAGCCGCCGGCGAACCCCGCGACCACGCCGAGCGTCACGCCGACCACCGCCGAGATCGCGAGGACGGCGGCGGCGATGCCGAGCGAGGTGCGCGCGCCGTAGAGCACCCGGCTGAGGACGTCGCGGCCGACCTGGTCGGTGCCGAACCAGTGCGCGGCCCCGGGCGCGATCAGCCGGTCGGCGGGGTGCGTGGCGGTCGTGCCGTCGCCGGGGAACGGCGCGACCCACGGCGCCAGCGCGGCCAGCAGCACGATCACGACGAGGACCACGGCGGAGGCGGCGGCGAGCCGGTCGCGACCGACCAGCCGGCCGACCCGCGCGGCGAGCGACCCGGCGCCGGGCACCCGGGAGGCGGGCGGCACGGGCAGGGCGGGCGCCGCCTCGGTGACGGGGGAGGGGTGGATGCTCATGTCAGCCGGACCCGGGGGTCGAGGGCCGTCTGCGCGAGGTCGACGGCCAGGTTGAGGACGACGTACACCAGCGCCACCGTCAGGGTCACGCCCGCGATGGCGGGGGTGTCGACGGAGGAGATGGCGGTCGCCGTGTAGGACCCGAGGCCGGGCCAGTTGAAGATCGACTCGACCAGGAAGCTGTTCACCAGCGCGTAGGCGAACACCAGCGCGACCAGCTGCAGCACGGGCGCGGACGCGGCCCGCAGCGAGAACCGCACCAGGACGGCGAGCCGGCCGAAGCCGAGCGCCCGCTCCATGCGGGCGTGGTCCTGGGCGGCCTCCTCGAGCAGCGCGGCGCGGGTCATCTGCGCGATCACGCCGGTCGGGTAGGCGGCGAGCGCGAGCGCGGGCAGCGCCAGGTGGTGCAGCACGCTGCCGAGCATCGCGCCGTTCCCGGTGATCAGGGCGTCGACCACGGTGATGTCGGTCCACACGCTGAGCGGGCTCGTGGTGTCGAGGGACCGGTCGTACTCGCCCGCCGTGGGGAACCAGCCGAGCCGGGTCGCGAACACCAGCTGGAGCACGAGCGCCAGCAGGAAGACCGGCGCCGACACCGCGAGCACCGACCCCACCCGCACCGACACGTCGACGCCCCCGGCGCGCCCGCCGCGGAACCGCGCGGCCAGGACGCCGAGCGGGATGCCGAGCAGCACGGCCAGCAGCATCGCCGCTCCGACCAGCTCCAGCGACGCCGGCAGCGCCGACCCGAGGTCGGACGCCACCGGCTGCCGGGTGTGCAGGCTGGTGCCGAGGTCGCCGCGGACGAGGTCCCCGAGGTACCGGAACAGCTGCACCGGGAGCGGCTGGTCGAGGCCCAGCCGCTCCCGCGCGGCGGCGAGCTCCGCCGCGCTGGCCCGCGCGCCGGTCGCCGAGACGGCCGCGTCACCCGGGACCGCCCGTGCGACGAGGAAGCTCACGACCACCACGCCCAGCACGACGACGGCGGACTGCGCCAGGCGGCGCACCAGGTGACGGGCCAGCACGGTCAGCGGCTCAGCTCGTGCACGAACACGACGTTGGGGTACGCCGGGTTGTCGGCGTAGCCCTGCACGTCGGCGCGGAACGCGCGCTGGTAGGTGTCGACCCACAGCGTGCTGACCGCGGCGTCCTCGACCTCGATGCGCTGCTGCAGCTGCTCGTAGGCGGCCTGGGCGGCGTCGGCGTCGGTGGCGGTGAGGGCCGGCAGCTCGTCGATCAGCGCGTCGACCTCGGGGTCGGCGAGGTACGACAGGTTGAAGTACGGCTCGTCGGAGGAGTGGAACACGTTGACGAACCAGGAGTACGCGTCGGCGTAGTCGGGGTACCAGTACATGACGAACACGTCCTGGCGGTCGCCGGTGCGCGCCTGGTCCCACTGCGCGTTCCACTGCAGCGGCTGCGCGTCGAGGGTGACGCCGATCTCGGCGAGCGCCGAGGTCAGCAGCGTGACGTACAGCTGCTGGTTGTCGTCGCCCTGGGCGTAGGTCAGGGTCAGCGTGAGCGGGCTGCCCTCCCCGTAGCCGGCCTCGGCGAGCAGGTCGCGCGCCGCGTCGAGGTCCTGCTCGGTGCTGATGCCCGCGCCGGAGCCGAGCAGCCCGTCCGGGACGATGCCCTGGGCGGCGACACCCGAGCCGTTCAGCGCGTCGACCAGGCCCGCGGTGTCGGTCGCGAGCTGCACGGCCCGGCGCACCCGGACGTCGGCCATCGGCCCGTCGGCCGTGTTGTAGAGCGCGAGCAGGTTCTGGAACGAGCCGGTCTCCGAGGTGGCGATGCCGTCGGTCGACTCCGCCTGGTCGAAGATCTCCGGGTTCAGCGTCTCGACGAAGTCGACCTCGCCGTTCTGGAGCAGCTGCCAGGCCGTGGTGGTCTGCGGGGTCACCCGGTACTCGACAGTCGAGTACTGGCCGTCCGTCCAGCCGCCCCAGTAGTCGTCGTCCGCGACGAGCGTGAGCTCGTACTCCTGGCCGCTGGCCCACTCGTCGACGGTGTACGGGCCGGTGCCGGCCTCGTTGCCCTCGGCGAACCAGGCGTCGAGCGCCGCCGGGTCGTCGCCCGCGGCGCGGGTGTCGTAGATGTACGCCGCGTAGGCGGACGACGCGATCAGGTCGACCGGCGCCGCGTACGACAGGTGGAACACCAGCGTCGTGGCGTCGGGGGCCTCGATCGAGTCGACGGCGTCCCAGATGTACGCGGCGCCGCCGGCCTTGGCGATCGTGCGGTCCAGCGCCTCCTTCGCGGCGGTGGCGTCGAGCGCGCGGCCGGTGTGGAAGGTGACGTCGTCCCGCAGCGTGAAGGTCCAGGTGAGGCCGTCCTCGGACGGCTCCCAGGCGGTGGCCAGGCGCGGCTCGACGGTCTCGGTCGCGGCGTCGTACCAGGTCAGCGACTCGTAGACGTTCTCCATCGCCCGGATCTCGTTGGAGTAGGACAGCGCGGGGTCCCACTCGGTGACGATCTCGGTGTTGGTGACGAACGTGAACGTGTCGTCGGAGGACGAGGCCGCGGCGGTCTCGCCGGTGCCGCGCGTCTGCCCGCCGCCGCACGCGGCGACCAGGGCGAGGACGGCGACCGCGCCGGTGGCGGTCAGGATGCGTCGCACGGGGGTGCTCCGTTCTTCAGGGGGAGGGGGTCAGAGCCGGCCGAGCGGGCCGGCGGCCTTGACCTGGACGCGGATCGCGGGCTCGGGGAGGTAGGAGAGGGGGACCTCGGTCAGCTCGACGACCTCGACGTGCTCGGGGTCGGCGCCCGCCTGGATCGCCCGGCGGCAGGCGACGGACTTGGCCTCGTCCAGCGCCTCGGTGCGGCCGGCCCCGGCGGGGACGATCGCCTCCCACCGGCCGGACGCCAGCGCGATCGCGGCGCCGACGGCGTTCGCGACCTGGCCGAACTCCGGGCGGAGGACCGCGGCCACGCCGGGCACGTCGTCCGGGACCAGGAACGCCCCGCCGCCGACGGCGACCAGCGGCTGCTCGGAGCGGCCCATCGTCACCATGTCGACGGCCTCCGCGATCGCCTCGTCCGCGGCGGCCAGGCCCGCGGCCAGCAGCCCGCGGTCGTCCCCGCCGACGCGGGCGGGGTGCGCGATGTCGATCGTGGTCCGGCCCGCCACCAGGCCGGCGTCGGTCAGCGTCGGGGTGTCGCCGCCGAACGCGAGCCCGTGCCGCGGCAGCGCGTAGCCGACCGAGTCGGGGCCGATCCGGACCTCGTCGGCCGTGCCGCGCACCCGGGTGCCACCACCGACCGCGATGCCGAGGATGTCGGGCATCCGGAAGTTCGTCCGCACGCCGCCGATGTCCACCGCCAGGGCCGACTCGCGCGGGAAGCCCTTGAGCAGCACGCCGAGGTCGCTGGAGGTGCCGCCGACGTCGATCACGACGGCGTCCTGCACCCGCGAGAGGTAGGCGGCGCCGCGCAGCGAGTTCGCCGGACCGGAGCCGATGGTCAGCACGGGGTACCGCGCGGCGTAGTCGGGCGCCATCAGGGTGCCGTCGTTCTGCGCGAAGTAGGTGACGACGTCCAGGCCGTGCGCGCGGACGACGTGGTCGAGCGCCTCGGTGACGTCCCGGGCCACGCCGTACAGCGCGGCGTTGAGGGCGGTGGCGTTCTCCCGCTCGACCAGGCCGAGCGAGCCGATCTCGTGGCTGAGCGACACCGGCACGTCCGCACCGGCCTCCTCGGCCACGACCTGCGCGACCTCGAGCTCCTGGTCGCGGAACGCCGGGCTGAACACGCCGGTCACCGCGAACGCGTCGGCCGCCTCGCGGTGCTTCCGGACGAACGCCCGGATCGCCTCCGTGTCGAGCGGCGCGATCGGGTAGCCGTCGATCAGGTGCCCGCCGCCGACCACGACGGCGTCCACCAGGGCGGCGTCGCGCAGGTCCTTCGGCCAGGAGTACAGCGGCGGCACGGCGGTCGTCGCCGGCGCGCCGATCCGGATGACGCCGACCCGGCCGAGGCCGCGGCGCTCCAGGATCGCGTTGGTCGCGTGCGTGGTGCCGAGCATGACCCGGCCGACCCGCTCGCGGTCGTCGCCGATCTGCTCGAGGACCGCGCCGACCGCGGCCTGCAGGCCGGACGTCACGTCGCGGGTGGTGGCCTGCTTGGTCCAGGCCAGGACGGTGCCGCTCTCGTCGAGCACCACGGCGTCGGTGTTGGTCCCGCCGACGTCGATCCCGATGCGCAGCGGGCGCTGCCGCAGGTCAGCCACGGACGGCTCCGATCTCCTCGACGGGGACGTAGTCCAGGTCGTAGCCGAAGGCCCGGGGGCCGACGACCTCGAGCCCGCGCTCCGAGCGCCACAGCGGGTGGCACGCCCAGGCCAGGACGCTGACGCGCTGGCCGTAGCGGAGGTTCTCGGTCTGGATGGCGCGGGCGCTCGCGGTGTCGACCACGGTGATCAGGTCGGGCACGGACGCGAGCAGGGTGCCCTCGTCGAGCACGACGAGGTTCTCGTTCTGGATCTCGACGCGCACGAGGCGGCCGCGGTCGTCGCCCAGGCCGTCGATCACGACGGAGCCGCGGACGAAGCCGCCGCCGGTGCGGCGCTCGATGTCGATGATCTTGCCGGTGACCAGGACGCGGGCGCCGAGCGCCTCGACCAGGGCGGCGAGCGGGTCCTCGGCGCCCTCGGTGGCGTGGCCGAGGCGGACCGCCTGGCTGACCGTGCCGGGGATGACGGCGCCGTCGAGCTGGGCCCCGTCGAGCAGGTAGTCGGCCATGAGGGCGTGCGACCCGGCGGCCACGGCGACGGCGCGGGCCAGCCGCTCGGCCCACAGGCCGTCGACGGGCTTCATCGTCGTGACGTTGCCCAGGGTGTCGGCGAGCACGATCGAGTTCACCGGCAGCCCGGCGACGTACATCGAGATCATCTGGACCTCGGGGAACGCGCGGCCCATGCCGTCGGCGTCGACGAGCGGCACGCCGAGCCGCGCCGCCCAGGCGACCGGCTGCACGCCGTTCGACCCGCCGATCTCGGAGGACATCACGGCGGCGACCTCGCGGCCGGTCAGCTCCTCGACCGCGTCCCGCAGCCGCAGCACGTCGTCCGCGTCGGGGATCATCTCCGCCGACACGGTGGGGGCGCCGATGCCCGACAGCGGCACGACGAGGGCGTCCGGGGCGACGTCGCCCGGCTGGACCACCTCGACGGGGCCGTACTGCTCGAGGGCGTGGCCGGCGGCCAGCAGGCCGGTCTCGACGCCGCCGCCTCCGCCGGTGCTGAGCACGGCGCAGCCGCGCCCGAGGGCGCCGACCGACTCCGCGTCGATGGTCTGGATGGGGGAGAACACGCTCACGGGACGAGAGTCTGCGCGGCGGCCCGCGGGGGCGGAATGTCGTCTCACGACGAGTTTTGCCGAGGATCTGTGCTGCGGCCACAATTCGGGGCATGGCGACGGTCGGTGAGCTGGTGGCGCGTGGCGCGCATCACGGTCTGCGGGTGCTCGGGGCGGGTGAACCCTCGGCGGACGGTGGGGCTGCCGGGGAGGCCACCGAGGCCGCGGAGGTGCGCGAGGTGGCGACCGTCGGCGACCTCGCGTCGGTCGGGTCGCCCGGGGCCGGGGCGCTCGTCGTGCTCATGGCGGGCGCGCTGCGCTCCGCGGAGCCGTACGAGGTCGACGTGGCCGTGCGCCGGTCCGCGCAGCGGTCGCACGCCGGGCTCGTGCTCGTCGGCGCCGAGCGGGTCCCGGTCACCGCGGCGCGGATCGCGGCCCGCGCCGGCCTGCCGCTGCTCGCGGTGCCCGCGACCGCCGACGTCAACGACCTGATCGTCTGGCTGAACCGCACCGTGCGCGGCGGCACCTCCGACACGGTGGCCCGCGCCGAGGCGGTGCTCGACGTGCTGACCCGGGGCGCTGCCGGCGACGACCAGGCGGAGGACGGCGGGGTGGCGGCGCTGCTGGCGGCGGTGTCGGACGCGCTGGGCCGGCCGGTGGAGCTGCACGGCGGGGTGGGCGGGCTCGGGGGTGCCGGGGGTGGAGGTGGCGCCGGCGGTCTCGCGGGCCCGGGGCGCGGTGGCGCGGGCGGCACCGCGGGTGCGGCCGCCGGGGCCGGCGACGGGTCGGCCGACCCCGGCGCGGTGCTGGTCGGCGAGCGGGTGGTCGGCACCGTCCGGTGCGCCGTGCCCGACCGCGCCGCGGACCTCGTCGTCCCGTCGGTCGCCGCGGCGGTGGGCCGGCTCGTCCGCCGCACCCTGGAGCACCGGTTCGCGCCGTCGCAGACCCGCGCCGAGCTGCTGGCCCAGATCGTCGTCGCGGAGCCGACCCACCTGGTCGGCCTCACCGAGCAGGCCCGGAGCATCGGCCTGCCGGTGGACAGCACGCACGTGGCGTTCTGGGTGGACCTGCGCCCGGCGCACGCCGGCGAGGGCGACCCGCCGATCGCCGAGCGGCGCCGCCTGCTCGCCAGCGCCGAGATGCTCTGCCTCGAGATCATGCACCCGTCCGACACCTGGTGGCACGTGGTCCGGGTCGGCGGCAGCCTGCTCCTGCTGGCCAGCGACGACGACGGCGGCGACGGCCAGGTGCTGGTCCGGGCCGCGCGCGCGGACGTCGACGTCGCGGTGGCGCGGCTCGTCGCGGACGAGGGGGCCGTCGTGCACGTCGGCATGGGCACCGACCAGCGCGGGCTGGGCGGCATCCGGCAGTCGTCGGTCGAGGCCCGCTCGGCCGCGGAGCTCGCCCTGCGCACCGGCCGGCCCGGGGTCATCACCGTCATGGACACCACCGGCCTGCGCCGGGTGCTCGCCGACCTGCACGCGTCCCCGCTGTCCCGCCGGGTGATGGACGAGCTCCTGGCCCCGCTGGACGCGCTGGGGCCGACCCGGGCCGCGACGGCCGTGCGGACGCTGACGGCGTACCTCGACCACCAGTGCTCGCCGAAGCACGCGGGGGCGGCCCTGCACCTGCACCCGAACGCGGTGACCTACCGGATCCAGCGGGTCACCGAGACGCTCGGCGTGGACCTCGCCGACCCGGACGTCCGCCTCGGCCTGCACCTGGCGTGCCGGATGCGGGGCCTCCTGGACGCCGCCCCGGCGTCCTGACGCCCGAGCCCCCGGACGCAGGCGCCCACCGTCGCCCACCGTCGCCCCCGTCGCCCACCGTCGCCCACCGTCGCCGAACTTGCACCTGTCGCGGGGTTCCGCACCAGCGAAGCCGGCGGGTTGTGCAGACTCGGCGGCGGGGCGCGGCGCGGGGTGGCGCGGGGGCGCGGCGCGGGGTGGCGCGGGGGCGCGACGCGGGGTCAGCCCGCGGCGACCTCGTCGAGCAGGGCGAGGCTCGCGGTGACGATCTCGGCCTGCGCCTGCGCGCGCGGGACCGTCGGGGTGCCGTCCCCGGGCTGCGCGCCGTAGTCGGCGAAGAACGCGTGCACCGCGCCGTCGACCTCGGTGAACCTCGTCCCGGCGGGCAGGTTCGCTCGCGACGCGTCGACGTCGGCCGGCGTGGTCAGCCCGTCCTCGGAGCCGGACACGGACGCGACGACCAGGTCCGCGTCCGCCATGACGCCGAGCGGGTAGGACGCGTGCAGCAGCAGCCCGTCGACCTCGTCGTCGTGCGCGGCGGCGAAGGACGACGCCGCGACCCCGCCGAGCGAGTGCCCGCCGACCGCCCAGTGCCCGACCCCGTCGAACGAGGCCATCGCCGACGCCGACTGGTCCGGGGAGGTCAGCGCGATGCCGAGCGGCTCCTTCAGGGCCACGACCAGGTACCCGGCCTCGGCGAGCGGGCGCAGCACGGCGGCCGTCGCGCGGACGTCGACCCGGGCGCCGGGGGAGTAGACCAGGCCGGTCGTCGGCTCGGCCCCGCGCGGGACGAACGCGTACCAGCCGGCCGACTCCCGGACCTCGACCGCGTCGTCGCCGCGGAGGGCGTCGAGCGCGGCGTCGGTCGCGGGGAACGGCCGCAGCCACGCGGTCCCGGCGGCGAGCACGGCCAGCAGGGCGAGGCCGATGCCGGCGCCGGTGGCGCGGAGCGCTCGGCGGGCGCGGGGGCGCTCGGCGGCGGCGGGACGCGCCGGTGCCGCAGGAGCCGACGCGCGGCTCCGCTCCCGTCGCCACGCCAGCGCGGTCGTCGCCAGCAGGGCCACCCCGGCGAGTGCGCACACCGCGAGCAGCGCACCGAGCGTCCAGTGCTGGTGCGGGACGGCGCCGCCGGCGGTCGCGAGCACCCACGCGGGGGCGGCGAGCAGGGCGACGGCCACCAGCGCGCGCAGGATGAGCCAGGCCGTCCGTCGGGTCATGCGGTCCAGTCTAGGTGATCCTCAGCATGCTGAGGATCGCCTCGGGGTCGGCGAGGAGGAGCGGACGGACCGCGTCGCCCGGAGCGCGCCGCTAGCCTGCACCGCAGGGGCCGGGGCGCCGGCCTCGGACGGACGAAGGGGACCGGCATGGCGACGCGGGGCGAGGTCGAGGGCCGGCGGTTGCTGGTGCCTGCCGGGTACGACGTGCTCTGGACGGGCGCGGGCGCCGTGCTGCTCACCCTCACGGGCGTCGCCCGGGACCGCCGCTCGGGCCGGACCGCCGCCCGCGTGTCGACGGAGGGCTGAGCACGTGGGCGCGTGGGTCCCCGAGATCGTGCTCCCGGACGGCGAGTCGCTCGTCTGGCGCGCGGCCGTGAACTGGACCCACCAGGGGCTCGCGCGTGGCGGACACCTGGCGCTGACGTCCCGGGCGCTGCAGTTCCAGCCGAACCGCGTGGACGCCGCCGCGGGCGCCCGTCCCTGGCGGCTACCGCTCGCCGAGGTGCGGTCCGTCGGAGTCCAGCCGGTCACCTGGTGGCACCTGTTCTCGGGCGGGCTGCGGCGGCGGCTGCGGCTCGACCTGGTGGACGGGAGTGTCGTGCTCCTGGTGATCAACGGCCTCGACCGGCGGGTGCGCGAGGTGGCCGCCGCGGTCGACGCGGCGCACCAGGACGGCTGACCGCCCGCCCCCGGGGACGGGCGGTCGTGGTCCTGCCGGCGGTCAGGCGCTGCGCCGCCGCCGCACGGCCGCGACGAGCGCGCCGCCGGTGACGAGCAGTGCCGCCACGAGCCCGCCGAGCGCGACCGGGTCGGTGCCGGTCACGGCGAGCTCGTCCGCCGGGCCGGTCAGCGTCACGCCGACGTCGGCGGCACGGCCCGAGTCGGCGCCGGTGGCGACCACCGTGTGCGCGCCGGCCGGGACGCCGGCGGGCAGGGCGACGGTCAGCGCCGCGACGCCGTCGGCGTCCGCCACGGCGGTGCCCAGGACCACCGGGTCCGAGTGCAGCACGAACGTCACCCGCTCGCCGGGCACGAAGCCGCGCGCGACGAGAGTCACCTCGGCGCCGGCCCGCATGAGCGTCTTCGACGAGGTGATCTGCGGGGTCGCGTCGGAGCCGGTGAGCGGGGCGGGCGAGAGCGGCGCGGGCTCGACAGGAGCCGGGGTGACCGGGGCCGGGGTGACCGGCGTCGGGGTGACGGGCGTCGGGGTGACCGGGGCCGGGCCCGGCTCGGGCGACGGGCCGGGCCCGGGCTCCGGGGCGGGCTCGGGCGTCGGCGCGACCGCGACCACCAGGTCCTGCTCGGCGGAGTCGGTCTGGGCGTACGGCGCACTGCCGCCGCCGGAGTAGTGCGCGAGCAGGCGGTAGGTGCCCACGGGGAGCGTGCCGGTCGAGACCGTCACGGCGCCGTCCGCGAGCGTGCCGTTCGTGACCGAGACCGGCCCGGTGCCGGGCACGTAGATGATCAGCTGCACGCCACCGCCGGGGACCGGCAGGCCGGCCGTCGGGGCGGCGACCTGCACGGTGGCCGTGAGGCCCGACGTGCCGGCCGTCGTGGGAGCCGAGACGGTGACCACCGGGACCGGGATCGGCTCGACCAGCACGTCGGCCCGGCTCGACCCCGCGTCCCCGTAGGTCGCGTCGCCGCGGTAGACCGCGACCACGTCGTCGAGCACGCCCGCCGCCGGGGCGACCACGGACGTGGTGGCCACGCCGTCGACGAGAGCGGCGCTGCCCAGGGGCGCACCCTCCGAGTACAGGAAGTCGACCGTGCCGGTCGGGACCGCGCCGCCGTCGGGGCCGGTGACCCGGGCCGAGAGCGTGAACGGCACCGAGGTGTAGACCGAGGCGGGCGCGGTGAGCGTCACGGTCGGCCGCACCACGAGCGGGACGACGGCCGCGGTCGACGTCGACGTCCGGTAGGTGCTGCCGGCGGGCAGGTACCGGGCCTCGATCGTGGCGGACGACCCGCTGAGGCCGTCCAGCTCGAAGGGCGCGGTGCCGTCCACGAGCTCGACCGTCCGCACGGGCGAGCCGCCCACGAGGAGCTGGGCCTGCCCCTGCGGGATCCCGCCGGCGCTGGTCACGGTCACGTCGCCGGAGACGCGGCCGCCCTGCGCCGGGCCGGTGATCCGCAGGTCGGTCGTCGTGGCGTGCCCCTGCACCTCGACCTCGACGACCGGCCAGCTGCCGGCGGGGAACTCGCCGTAGACGCACGCGACCTGGAACCAGGCCGACCGGGCGTCGGGGAAGACGACGTCGGCGCGGAACTGCACGCCGCCGTCGACGGCCACGCCGTTCTCGACCCGCACGCGCGGGGAGGTGTTCTGGGACGTCAGGTACTCGATCGCCGTCGCGGACGGGTCGGGGCAGGTCACCAGGAAGGGCGCGGGCTCGCCGACGGTCACGGTCTGCGGCACGACGATCTCCGACGCCGGGTCGAACGGGGCCGCGGAGGCGGCACCGGCACCGGCACCGGCGAGCAGCGTCACCAGCGCGAGCACCGCCGGCGCGCGGCGGGTGCCGCGCGGGCGGTGGGTCGTGGACGGGGCGGGCGGCTCGACGGGCACGGGCCGCCGGAAGAGGACTGCCACAGGGAGGCTCCAGGTCGGGGCGTCGCCCGGGGGAGCGACGGCGCCGTCGACCGGCGCGTCCGACCGATCGGCGCGGCGGGGCCGTGCCTGAGGGACGAGCGGGGACGCCTGGGTGCCAGCACCCAGGCGCCCCGTGCGTCAGCCGCGGGCGCGGAGCGTGACGACCACCCGGTCGAGCAGGTCGTCGACCGCGTCCGGGTCGTAGCCCTGCGTGCGGACCCGCTCGGTGACCTGCTCGGTGGTCAGGTCGGCGCCGTGCGGCGCGGGCGCGGAGCCGCCGAGCGGCCGCGTCAGCCGCCGAGCCGCCGCGTCAGCGAGGACATCCCGTGGCCCTCAGTCCGAGGCGCCGTCGGCGTCGGCCGCGGGCCGGTCGGCCGGGGCGTGCACCGGTGCGACGGCCGCGTGGCTCTGCGCCGGCACGGTGTGCGGCGCGGTCGACGCCGAGCCGCCACCCAGCCCGCGGACCAGGTCGAGCAGGTCGATGCCGGTCTGCGCCTTGAGCATGGTCGCCAGCTCCTGCACGCCGGTGGACACCTGCCCGGGCAGCCGCGAGGCGCCGTCCTTGTCGATGATCGTGATGCCGTCGATCGCGCCGAGCGCGTCGGCGTACGGCTGGGCGAGCTTCGGCAGCGCCTCGAGCACCATCTGCAGGCGCGCGGACTCCGGGAACGCCTGGTAGGCGTCGGACTCCGCCTTGATCGCGGCGGCGCGGGCCTCGCCCTGGGCGCGCTCGGCGGCCGCCTCGGCCTCACCGCGCGCCTGGATGCCGTCGGCCTCGGCCTTGGCGAGCGCGAGCGCGCCCTCGGCGCGGCGCTGCTGCTCGATCAGCGCGGCCTCGGCGCGGGCGCGGGCGGCGGACGCCTCGGCCTCCGCCTGGGCGGTCGTGCGCTGGGCCTCGGCCTCGGCCTTGCGGATGGCCGCGGTCTTGGACGACTCCGCCTCCTGCTCGGCGGCGTACTTGCGGGCGTCGGCCTCCTGCGCGGCCTCGTACTTGCGGGCCTCGGCCGGCTTGCGCACCTCGGTCTGCAGCTCCTGCTCGCGCAGCGCGGCACGGCGCAGCGCGACCTGCTCCTGCTGGACCAGGACCTCCTGCTGGGCCTCGGCCTGCGCGCGCTCCTGCGCGGCGGCGGCGTCGGCCTGCGCGGTCGCGGTCTCCTGGGCGATCTGGGCGTTGCGCAGCGCCAGCGCCTTGTTCGACTCGGCGATCTGCACGGCGGCCTCGTTGGACCGCTCGGTGCTCTCCTGCTGGGCCTGGGCCTCGGCGATCTCGGCGTCGCGGGCGACGGCAGCGGCGCGCGGGCGGCCGAGGTTGCGGATGTACTCGCCGGTGTCCTCGACCGTCTGGATCTCGAAGTTCTCCAGGACCAGGCCGCGCTCGGCGAGCATCGGCACCGCGATGTCCTTGACCTCCTTCGAGAAGTCCTGGCGCTCGTAGAGGATCGACTCGACGGTCAGCGTGCCGGCGATCGTGCGCAGCACGCCGACGAGGACCTCGGAGGTCTGCTGCTCGATGACCTGCTCCTGGCTGCGGCCCGCGAACCGCTGCGCGGCGGCGCGCACCATGCGCTCGGTGCCGCCGACCTTGACGACCGCGATCGACCGCAGCGTCACGCCGACGCCGGACTTGGTGGTGGCGTCCTCGGCGGCGACCGGGAAGCTCTGCGACGCCAGCGACAGCCGGACGACCTGCTCGAAGATCGGCTTGACGAACGTGCCGCCGCCGATGACGACCCGCTGGCCGGAGAGGTCGGTGGTCTCGTCGCCCGTCTCGGGGTTGATGACCGGCTTCCCGCTCTTGCGGCCGGTGATGATCAGCGCCTCGTCGGGCGTCGCGATCTTGAACCGGACCTTGGCGTAGATCGCGCCGACGATCGCCACCGCGATCACGACGACGACCGCCAGGACGACGATCAGGGCAGTTCCGGCGAGCTCCATGCCGACGACTCTAGGCGGACTCCCAGCCGACGGTCAGGCGTTTCCGGACCCGTCACCCCTCCGTTTCCCGAGGTCGGGGGTTCCGCACCGCGACGCGGTGTGTCGACGCGGCGTGTCGCGCGGAACCACCGACCTCGTGACCCGGCGCCTCAGGCCGGGCCCACCCGGAGCGTCGGGTCGGTGGCCCACTCGGCCTCCGTGAGCAGGCGGCTGCGGATGAGGAAGCGGACGCCCTCGGGGGCCTCCAGGCTGAACCCGGCGCCGCGGCCGGGCACGACGTCGATCGTGAGGTGGGTGTGCCGCCAGTAGGCGAACTGGCTCCGGCTCATCCACACCGGCACGGCGAAGCCCTCGTCGACGTCGAGGTCCCCGAGGTGCACGTCGGCGTCGCCCGTGAGGAACTCGCCCGCCGGGTAGCACATGGGCGACGACCCGTCGCAGCACCCCCCGGACTGGTGGAACATCAGCTCCCCGTGCTGCTCGCGCAGCCGGCGCAGCATGTCGGCGGCGGCCGGGGTGTGGTCGACCCTGCTCATCGTGCCTCCCTGCCCGTGGGACCCCGGCGGTGCGGGGCCCCACGGGGTGCCGGTCAGAAGAACCCGAGCTTCTGGCCCGAGTAGGACACCAGCAGGTTCTTGGTCTGCTGGTAGTGGTCGAGCATCATCTTGTGGTTCTCCCGGCCGACGCCGGATCCCTTGTACCCGCCGAACGCCGCCGCCGCGGGGTACGCGTGGTAGCAGTTCGTCCACACCCGCCCGGCCTCGATGTCGCGGCCCGCGCGGTAGGCGATCGCCGACTCCCGGGACCACACGCCGGCGCCCAGCCCGTACAGGGTGTCGTTGGCGGTGTGGATCGCGTCCGAGTAGTCGGAGAACGACGTCACGGCGACGACCGGGCCGAAGATCTCCTCCTGGAAGATCCGCATGGAGTTCTTGCCCTCGAAGATCGTCGGCGTCACGTAGTACCCGCCGGCCAGGTCGCCGTCCAGCTCTGCACGCGTCCCGCCCGTCAGCACCTTGGCGCCCTCGGCCTTGCCGATGTCGATGTAGGACAGGATCTTCTCGAGCTGGTCGTTGGACGCCTGGGCGCCGATCATCGTCTCGGTGTCGAGCGGGTTGCCCTGCTTGACCGCCTCGGTGCGCGCGATGGCGTCGCCGAGGAAGTCGTCGTAGATCGACTCCTGGATCAGCGCGCGCGACGGGCAGGTGCACACCTCGCCCTGGTTGAGGGCGAACATCGTGAAGCCCTCGAGCGCCTTGTCGTAGTAGTCGTCCTTGGCGCGGGCGACGTCCTCGAAGAAGATGTTCGGGCTCTTGCCGCCGAGCTCCAGCGTGACCGGGATGATGTTCTGGCTGGCGTACTGCATGATCAGCCGCCCGGTCGTGGTCTCGCCGGTGAACGCGATCTTCCGGATGCGCGGGCTGGACGCGAGCGGCTTGCCGGCCTCGACGCCGAACCCGTTGACCACGTTCACGACGCCCGGCGGCAGCAGGTCGGCGATCAGCTCCATCAGCAGCAGGATCGACGCGGGCGTCTGCTCGGCGGGCTTCATCACGACGGCGTTCCCCGCGGCGAGCGCCGGGGCGAGCTTCCAGGTCGCCATGAGCAGCGGGAAGTTCCACGGGATGATCTGCCCGACGACGCCCAGCGGCTCGTGGAAGTGGTACGCGATCGTGTCGGCGTCGATCTCCGAGATCGAGCCCTCCTGCGCACGCACCGCCCCGGCGAAGTACCGGAAGTGGTCCACGGCGAGCGGCAGGTCGGCGGCCAGCGTCTCGCGGACGGGCTTGCCGTTCTCCCACGTCTCGGCGACGGCCAGCATCTCGAGGTTGGCCTCGATGCGGTCGGCGATCTTGTTGAGGATGACGGCCCGGTCCGTCGCGGACGTCTTCCCCCAGGACCGCGCGGCGCCGTGCGCGGCGTCGAGCGCGCGGTCGATGTCGGCGGCGTCGCCGCGCGCGACCTCGGTGAACGTGCGCCCCGTCACCGGCGACGGGTTCTCGAAGTAGCGGCCGGACGCGGGGGCGACGAACTCGCCGCCGATCCAGTGGTCGTAGCGCTCGCGGTAGGTGGCGGGGCTGCCGGGCTGCCCCGGCGCTGCGTAGACGGTCATGTGCGCCCTCCGTGCAGGCTGACCGGCCGTCCGGGGGTGCCGGTGGCGGCCGGGCGCGCCGCCTCGTTGCGGCGCGTGCCCCGGACGCTAGGTCGGCGACGGTTGCAGGTGCGTTGCACCGCAGGCCGGGCGCGCGGCGATCAGTTCGGGACCTCGGTCAGCGCCCGCTCGATGCGCTCCAGCCGGTGCTCGATCGCCTCGAGACGCACCAGGACGTCGTGTCGCGAGGGCCCGGCGTTGATCTGGGCGATCTTGCGGCGGTTCTTCAGCACGCCGTCGACGACCGAGGCCAGGCTGCCGAACACGATCGCGCCCAGCACGATCCACGCGAACCAGGGGATGCTCTCCATGCTCAGGGCCTTTCCTCAGGGGTCTCGGCGAACGCCGCGGCGACGATCGCGGGGGTGACGCGCAGGTCGAACGGGACGACCTCGTAGTGCCGCAGCGCCTTGCCGTCCGGCGAGACGCTGTGGTGGCTGACGACCAGGCCGGCCTGCTCCAGCTTGGTGAGGTGGCCGTAGAGCAGCGGGCGCGACATGCCCAGCCGGCGGGCGAGCTCGCTGACGTGCACGCTCTGCTGCCCGAGCTCCGCGAGCACCCGCAGGCGCTGCGGGCTCGCGAGGGCGCCCAGCGCCTGCACCAGCTCGTCCACCGTCACGACCGACCTCCACGTGTCAGGAGAAAGTTACACGTGGAACCGCGGGCGCGTCCAGGAACGCTGCTGCGCCGGGGTCAGCGCCAGGGGTGCCGCGCGGGGCCGGCGCCCAGGCGGCGCACCAGCAGGTCCAGGCGCCCGGCCGCGCGGGCGTGCGCCGCGGAGCCGGGCGGCGTCAGGGCGACGAGGCGCTCCCACGCCTGCCAGTCCTCGGCGCCCTCCTCGCGGTCGAGCCAGCGCTCCAGGACGACCGGGTCGGTGGCGTGCAGCACGGCGGCCCGGGTGTCCGACGCCAGGGCGTCCCGCACCTGCTCGACGCCCGGCGCGCGCGACCGCGGCAGCACCGGCCCGGAGTACCGGTCCAGGGCGGCCCGCACGTCGCCCGCGGCCAGCGCCTCCCGTACGCCCGCGACGTCGGTGCCGAGCGGACCGGCGAGCCGGTACGGCCGCGACCGGTCGACCAGCGGCCCGGCGGCGCGCCGGAGCCGGGACACCTCGGCACGCACGGCGACGTCCGACATCGCGTCGGGGTGCAGCAGCACGGCGAGCTCGTCGGCGTGCAGGCCGCGCGGGTGCTCGGCGAGCAGGAGCAGCAGCTCCGCGTGCCGCAGCGACAGGGTGCGCGCCGGGGCGCCGGGGGCGTGCAGGATCCCGGAGCCGGGCCGGAGCACCTCGAGCCGGGCGGCGGGGGGTGCGTCGCCGCCGTCCGACCCGGCGAGGGCCGGGGCGTCGCCCGACGCCCCGGGGGTGGCCGGCCACCCGCCACCGACCGCCGTCGGCCACCCGGCCCCGCCCGCCGGTCCCGGGCCGCGCGCCAGCACCCGTGCCCGCAGGTCCGCCTCGACCGCCGCGGCCGTCGCCCGCACGAGCGACAGCATGAGCGCCGACGCCGCCGCGTCCCGCCCGGTGACGTCCAGCGCCCCCAGCGCCTGACCGGCGGGGTCCCGCAGCACCGCGGCGGTGCAGCTCCACGGCTGGACGGACCGCGTGAAGTGCTCCGCGCCGAGCACCTGGACGTCGTGGCCCGTCGCCAGCGCCGTGCCCGGCGCGTTCGTCCCGGCGTGCGCCTCGTCCCACCCGGCGCCCTCCACGAACCCGACGCCCTCGACGGCCCGCCGCACGCGCGCGTCGCCCGCCACCCACAGCAGCCGGCCGTCCGCGTCGGTGAGCGCGACGAGGAACCCCTCGGTGAGCGCGGCGTCGAGCAGCAGCCCGCGCACGACGGGCAACGCGTGCCGCAGCGGGTGCTCGGACCGGTAGGCGCGCAGGTCGGCGTCGGTCAGCGCGACGGGCGGGGCGGGCCGCTCGGGGTCGACGCCGCTGCGCAGGCTGCGCCGCCAGGAGTCGGCGACGAGGTCGCGGACGCCCGCGACCGCCCCGGTGCTGAGGAACCGTTCGTGGGCCGCGTGCAGGGCGCGGCCGCGCGCGAGGGAGCGCGCGTCAGGACGGAGCAGGTCAGGTTCCTCGCCCGGCACGGCCCACCCCCTCGACGTCGTCGTCGCGGGTCAGTGTCGCGCGCCCGGACCCGGGGCGCCAGGGTGCCGGGCGTCCCCGGCCGGTGCGCGGCCGGTCGCGCGGTCCCGGGACGGGCGGCGGCTGGTCCGACCGGGTGTCGACCGTTCGGGGGAACGCGCTTGCCGTCCGCGCCGGGCGCGCGAGCCGCGGGGTGGGTGTTCCGGACCTGCTGAGCAGGGGTGTCGCCCGCGGGGCGGCCGGGGCGCTGCCGCTGGCGGAGATCCCAGCCGAGCGGTCGCCAATCGGTTCACCCGGAAATGCACCCAAAACCGGACAAAGCGCTCCGTACGCTCACGCTCGGACACGCCGGGACCCGGCATGCCAGGGGGAGGACACCGTGCGGACCAGGCTGCTCGCGCTCGCCGACGTGACCGACGCGGAGGGGGAGACCTGGCACCGGCTGGCCGACCACGCCGCCGAGCCGAACGTCTACCTCGACCCGCGCTTCCTGATCCCGGCGCGCGACCGCGGCCGCGCGGCGGACGGGCTCCGGCTCCTGGTGGTGGAGGACGGCCCCGAGTGGCTGGCGGCGCTCGCGGTGACCACGAAGCCCTTCGCGCCGCGGCTGCCGCTGCGTGCTGCGACCACGGGCGGGCCGTTCATGACGTGGCACGCCGACCGGCACCACCCGCTGCTGCGGGCGGGACGCGAGGTCGAGGCGATCGGCGCGCTGCTGCGGGGCGCGCGGTCGGCGGGTCTCCCCGGGCTCCTGCAGCTGCAGCACGTGCCGCTGGACGGTCCGGTCGAGCGTGCCCTCGCCGCGGTGACGTCGGCCGACGGGATGGCGGTGCTGGAGCGCCGGCGCGAGGTGGCCGCCTTCGCGCCGCGGGTGGCCGTGGCGGTGCCGGAGGTGCCCGAGGGGCCGGGGCCCGTCGTCGACCCACCGCTCGCGTGGGACCACATGGCCACCGACGAGCGCCGGAACATGCGCCGCGGCGTCCGCGGGCTGGCGCGCGAGGCGGGCGGGCCGCTGGAGCTGCACGACGTCACCGACCGACCGGGCGCCGACGACGACTTCATCGCGCTGCAGGCCGCGGGCTGGAAGGGCGACGCCGGTCGGGGCGGCGCCGCGCTCGCGCTGGACCCGGTGGCCGAGCGGTGGTTCCGCGCCGTGGTCGGCGGGTTCCGGCGGGACAAGGACCTGCGGGTGGTCCGGCTCGCCGCGGGCGGGGCGACGCTGTGGACCGGCTACGCGCTGCGGTCGGGCACGGCCTGGTTCGGCTTCCTCGACGCGTACGCCGAGGCGCACCGGCGGTACAGCCCCGGGTCGGTCGGCCGGGTGGCGAGCATGACGTACCTGCTCGCGACGACGGACGCCCCGTTCTTCGACCCGGCGTTCGACTCCCGGTACGCCACCGGCGCCCGGATCTTCCCGTCGACCCGCACGCACGTCGACCTGCTCGTGGCCACCGGCGGGCCCGTGGCCGCCGCCGTGCTCCGCGCGGTGCCGTCGGCGCGCCGCCTGGGCCTGGTCCCGGACTGACGGGCACGGCCCGCGCGCCCGCCGCGGCGCGGGAGCCCGCGTGGGACGCTGGGGTCGTGAGACTCCGCCGCCCCGTCGTGGCCGCCGAGGTCCCGTCCGGCTTCCACGCCGCCGAGGCCCGCGCGCTGCAGGTCGCCCTGACGCAGGTGCTGACCGGCGTCGAGCGCGCCGCCGACCGGCCCGTGCCCGTCGACGTCGTGCTGGAGGCCGGCCGGGACGACGCGGTCGTCGTGGTGTGCCGGAACCGGGTCGTCGGCTTCGTGCCCGCCGCGCACGCCGCGGGGCTGCGCGCCCAGGTGGACCGGGCCGGCCGCCGGACGCACGTCGTGGCGCCGGCCACGGTCGCACGGCACGACGGGCTCTGGCACGTGTGGGTCGGCCCGGAGCCCGAGGGCGGGGTGCCGCCGGTGCCCGACGGCCTGGACACGCTGCCGGAGCCGCAGGCGACCGTCCTGGGCGTGCCGCTGCGCCGCGACGGGTCCTGACGGCTCACGCCCCCGCGAAGAAGCCGGCCGGCGCGATGCTGTCGCCGAGCCGCGGCGCGTAGTGGTCGAAGAACACCCGCGCCACCAGCTCCCGCCGGCTCCCGACGCCGGCCTTCTCGAACACCGCCTTCAGGTGGTCCTGCACCGTCCACGGCGACAGGTGCAGGGACCGGCCGATCTCCTGGGTGCTCTCGCCCTGCAGCACGGCCGCGACGACGTCCTGCTCCCGGCCGGTCAGCCCGAAGGCGGCGACGACCAGCGGCACGATCTCCGGCGGCCGGGCCTGCTCGATCGTGACGACGACCTGCGGCGGTCCGCCCGCCGGCCCGGTGAGCGGCGCCGCGTGCACGACCAGCCACTCGCCCGCCGGGGTGCGCACCCGCAGGCGGGGCACGGTGCCGCGCCGTCCGCTGCCCAGGGCGCGCGCGGCGGCGGTGATGGCGGCGACGGCGTTGGGCAGCGCGCCCCACCCGCACCCGCCGAGCTCGGCGATCCGCGCCTCCGCCGCGGGGCTGAGCCGGCTGACCGAGTCGTCCGCCTCGACGACCAGCACCGCCGGCCCCGACACGCCCGCGGTCCCGTGCCCCGCCCGCGGTGCCGCGTCCGGCGCGCCCTCCGGCCGCGACGCGACCGCCGTGACCAGGCCGGCCCGCACCCCGAGCGCGATCGTCCGGGACACCCGGCCCAGGAACTCGGCCTCCGCGGGGCTGAACCCGCCGGTCGCCCCGCTGCGGTACAGGGCGACCGCGGCCCACGGGGTGCCGTCGACCAGCGCGGCCGCCCGCATCTCGTGGTCGAGTGCCCAGTGCGGCACGAACACGTCGCGGTGCCTGCTGCTCCGCGCGGGGTCACCCCCCGTGTCGTCGGCGAGGATGCCGACCGGGCGCTCCCGTCGGGCGAGCGCCGAGAACAGGTTGACCTCGTCGGTCACGTACTCGTGGCGCAGGAACTCGGTGTCCATCTCGTCGCCCAGGTTCCGCTTCACCGACCCTGTGAGCAGGCCGGTGTCCGGGTCCACGGGGCCGATGCACGCGGCGTCGTAGGGGACCGCGGCCGCGAGCAGCTCGACCGCCCCCTCCACGAACGCGTGCCACTCCAGCCCCGACCGGGCCAGGGAGTCGAGCCCGCGCTGCACGGGCTCCGTCCGGAGCGTCGTCATGCTCCCGATGGTGCTCCTGTCCGGTTCGCCCGGAAAGGTCTATTTGTGCGGTGGCGCGCCGGCGTGGGAGGACCGCCCTGCGACCACCCAGGTTCCTGGGATACCGCGGGTGCCGCCGGTGCCGCGACGCTCGTGCGCATGGTCATGGAGATCGCGGCGCGCGAGCCGCTCGGCACCACCCTGCTCGACGAGCTCCGCACCGCGGTCGCCGGCGCCGTGCTCGGCCCCGGCGACCCCGAGTGGGACGTCGCTCGCCTGCCGTGGAACCGGCTGGTCGACCAGCAGCCGCTCGCCCTGGTCATCGCCGCGGACGCCGCCGACGTGGCGGCGACGGTGCGGTGGGCCGCGCGGAACGGGGTCACCGTCAGCGCCCAGCCCAACGGGCACGGTGCCAGCGCCGCGCTCGACGGCACCGTCCTGGTGCGGACCGCGGCGCTCGACGACATCTGGGTGGACGCCGACGCCCACGTCGCCCGGGTGGGCGCGGGGGTGAAGTGGGGCGACCTGCAGACCGCGCTGGACGGCACGGGCCTGACCGGGCTGGTCGGCTCGAACCCCGACGTGACCGTCGTCGGGTACAGCCTGTGCGGCGGGCTGTCCTGGTTCAGCCGGGCGTACGGCGCGGGCGCCGGGTCGATCCGGGCGGCCGAGGTCGTCGACGCCGCCGGGGAGCTGCGCTGGGTGCGGCCGGACGACGCCGCGGACGCGGACCTGCTCTGGGCGCTGCGCGGGGGCGGCGGGGAGTTCGCGCTCGTCACCGCGCTCGAGCTCGACCTGCACCCGGCACCGCGGATCTACGGCGGCCTGCTCGGCTACCCGGCCGAGGCCGCGGGGTCCGTGCTCCGGGCGTTCCTGGACGTCACGCGCGCCGCGCCGGAGGAGCTGACCGCGTGGTTCACGCTCATGCACCTGCCGGACGCCCCGTTCGTCCCGGCGGAGATGCGCGGGCTGTCGCTCGCCGTCGTCACCGCCACCTACCTGGGCGACCCGGAGTCCGCCGAGCGGCTGCTCGCCCCGCTGCGGGCCGCCGGGCCGGTGCTGCGCGACACGCTCCGGAGCGTCGCGCCGGGGGAGGTCGGGCTGCTCGCCGAGGAGCCGGTCGACCCGGTCCCGGCCGTCCTCGCGGGGACCCGGTTGCACGGCTTCGACGACGACGCGGTGGACGAGCTGCTCCGCGTCGCCGGCGCCGGCAGCGGCACCCCGCTGCTCCAGGTGCAGCTGCGGCACGTCGGCGGGGCGCTCGCCCGGGAGCGGGTGCCCGCCGCCGCCGGCACCGCGGACGAGCCCTACCTGCTCACCGGCCTGACGATCGTGCCGAGCCCGGACCTCGCCCCGCTGGTGTCGGCGGCGCTCGACCAGCTGTTCACGACGTTCGCGCCCTGGAGCACCGGCACGGCGCCGCTCACGTTCCTCGACCGCGACGAGTCGATCCGGCGGGCCTACCCGGCCGCGACGATCGACCGGTTGCGGGCCGTCAAGGCCGCGGTCGACCCCGCAGGGACCTTCCGGGGCAACCGCCCGGTCGACGCCTGACGCGCACGGCGTGCGGGCCGGTCCCCGGCAGGGGGGTGGACCGGACCGCGCGCCAGGGCCTCCGTGCCCGTCACCGCCCCGCGGACCACGCCCACCGGATGAGCGGCCACTGCAGCGGCAGCCGCGCGAGCGTCACGGCGGCGCGGACCGCCCGGTCGCGCGACCGGTGGCGCGCCAGGCCGCCGACGCCGTCGACCGCCATCTGCACGTTCGCCGGGAAGACCGCGGCGAGCAGCGCGGCGCTCGCGGGACCCGCGACCCGGCGGGTCGCCGGGACCGCCAGGCCGGCGGCGCACGCGAGCTCCGCCACGCCCGAGGCGAGCACGAGGCCCCGCGGCCGGGGGAGGACGCGGGGCACGGCCGGCTCGAACACCCGGGGGCGGACGAGGTGGACCACGCCCGAGACGAGGAACGCCGCGGCGACGACCCGGGCGCCCCGGCCGAGGGGGCGGACGGCGGACGGGGCGGCGGGCCGCGGCGTGGCGGTCGGGAGGCGGCGGGTCACCCGGACATCCTCGCCGGGTGCGCCGGCGCGGGCACCCGGGCCAGACTGGGGCGATGACCGCACGTCGCGTCGTGGTGCACGGACAGGTGCAGGGGGTCGGCTACCGGGCGTCGATGGCCGCGGAGGCCCGGCGGCTCGGCGTCGTCGGCTGGGTGCGCAACCGCGCCGACGGCACCGTCGAGGCGCTCGCCGAGGGCCCGGAGGAGGCGGTGGCGGCGCTGGTCGCGTGGGCCCGCAGCGGCCCGCGGTTCGCCGACGTGGAGCGGGTCGAGGAGCGCGACGCCGACCCGGAGGGCGGCTCGGACTTCACGATCGCGAGCTGACCCCGCGCCCGCTCCGGACGCCGAGATCGGCCGTTCCACCCGAGATCGGCGCTCGTGAGCACCGATCTCGGCGAGAAGCACCGGTTTCGGCGGGAAGCACCGGTCTCGGCGCGCGCGTGTGTCGGGGGTCACGTCTACGGTCGGAGCATGAACGTCGTCCTGATCCCGGGTTTCTGGCTCGACGCGTCCTCCTGGGCGCCGGTCTCCGCGGCCCTGGAGGCCGCCGGGCACACCCCGCACCCCGTGACGCCGCTCGGCGCCGGTGGTGCGGCGGACGAGGTCGCGAGCATCACGCTCGCCGACCAGGCGGCCGCGGTCGTCGCCATGATCGACGGCATGGACGGCCCGTTCGTGGTCGTCGGCCACAGCGGCGGCGGCGCGGTGGCGCACGCGGTCGCCGACGCCCGGCCCGACCGGGTCGAGCAGGTGGTCTACGTCGACAGCGGCCCGCTGGGCGAGGGCGGCGCCGTCAACGACGAGCTGCCGGTGGTCGACGGCGTCGTACCGCTGCCGGACTGGGGCGTGTTCGAGGAGGAGGAGCTGGAGGGGCTGACGGACCAGATCCGCGCCGACTTCCGCGCCCGCGCGCTCTCCGTCCCGCCGCTGGTGGCCAACGGCGCGCAGCGCCTGCACGACGAGCGCCGGTACGACGTCCCGGTCACGCTCATCACGTCGACCATGCCGGAGGCGGTGCTGCGCGACCTCGTGGCCAAGGACCACCCGTACGTCCGTGAGCTCGCGCGCATCAAGGACGTGACGGTCGTCGAGCTGCCGACCGGGCACTGGCCCCAGCTCAGCCGCCCGGACGACCTGGCCGCGGCCGTCGTCGCCGCGGTGCAGGGAGAGGCCGACGCCGAGGAGGCCATGGCCGTCCCGACCTGAGCCACCCCGCCCGCCTGCATGGATGACATGTCAGGCGCCCGTCACCTACCATCGGCCGCGACCCGCCGGAGCCGCGGGCCGCGACAGGGGACCGCGGCACGCCACGCCGCTCCGGGTGGGGCGACGGCCCGCGCCGACCCGCGGGTAAGGCAGGCGGACCCCGGGGAACGGCACCGTGATCAGGATCGGCATCGTCGAGGACGACGCGGCGAGCGCCGCGCTGCTCCTCGACCACCTCCGTCGGTACGAGAAGGACCACGGCGAGCAGTTCGACGTCACCCGGTTCAGCGACGGCGCGAAGGTGGTCGCGGGCTACCGCCCGGTGTTCGACATCCTCCTGCTCGACGTCGAGATGCCCGAGCTCGACGGGTTCAGCGCGGCCGAGAAGATCCGGCAGGTGGACCGGGACGTCGTGATCGTGTTCATCACGAACATGACGCAGTACGCCATCAAGGGCTACGAGGTCGACGCGCTCAGCTACGTCCTCAAGCCGGTGCCGTACTTCGCGTTCTCCCAGGAGATCAAGCGCTCGATCGCGCGGCTGCGCCGTCGCTCGTCGGACTACCTGCTGCTGACCGTCGACGGCGGCCTGGTGCGGGTGGCGACCGACGACATCGTGTTCCTGGAGTCGGCGAAGCACCGCACGACGGTGCACACGGTCGACGGGCGGTACTCGGTGGTCGGGCCGCTGAAGTCGCTGGAGGCGGAGCTGGCGGGCAAGAGCTTCTTCCGCAGCAACAGCGGCTACCTGGTGAACCTGCGGCACGTGCTCGGCGTGCAGGGCAGCAGCGCGCTGATGGTCGGCGGCCACGACCTGCTGATCAGCCGGCCGCGCAAGAAGGCGTTCCTCGCGGCGCTGACCGACTACCTCGGGGCGCGGCACGCGTGATCATGGAGACGCTCCCGGACATCCCGCGGGTCCTCACGGGCATCGCGGAGTGGGCGGCGTGCCTGATGTACGTGCTGCTGCGCAGGCGCCGGCTCCCGGTCCGCCGGCTGGTGCTGGTCGCGGGGATCGCGCTCGGCGTGCTGGTCGGGGTGCAGGAGCTCGCGGACAGGCTCCCGCTGTCCCTGTGGTCGCTGGGCATGGCCACGGCGGTGGCCGCGATGTTCGCGTTCATCGTGACGGCCGCGCGGGTGTCGGCCCGGGACGCGGGGTACTTCGCCGCCCGCGCGCTGGTGCTGGCCGAGCTGGTCGCGGCCGCGCACTGGCAGATGCACTGCTTCTTCTTCCTGCCCGAGGACCGGCCGGGCGTCGGGTGGCAGGTCGCGTTCGGCGTGGTGATGTACGCGGCGTCGTTCGTGCTGGTGTACCTGATCGAGACCCGGCACTTCCGCCCGGCGCAGCCCCTGGAGGTGTCGTACGGCGAGCTCGCCTCGGCGGTGGCGATCGCGCTGGTGACGTTCTTCATGAGCAACATCAGCTTCCTGAACGCGAACACGCCGTTCAGCGGGCGGCTCGGGCTGGAGATCTTCTACATCCGCACGCTGGTCGACCTGTGCGGGTTCGTCGCGCTGTACGCGCAGCAGGGGCAGCGGCTGCAGCTCCGCGCACGGGCCGACGTGAAGGCGGTCGACGAGATGCTGCGCCGGCAGCACGAGCAGTACCTGCAGTCCAAGCGGAGCATCGAGGTCGTCGACCGGAAGTACCACGACCTCAAGCACCAGATCGCGGTGATCCGGGCCGAGGGCGACGAGCGCAAGCGGGCGTCGTACCTGGACGACCTGGAGGCCAGCGTGTCGGGGTACGCCGCGCAGGCGCGCACCGGCAACGGGGTGCTGGACGTCATCCTCACGTCCAAGAGCCTGGAGTGCGCCGAGAAGGGCGTCGACCTCACGTACGTGGCGGACGGCGCGACGATCGACTTCATGTCGGCCATGGACGTGTCCGCGGTGTTCGGCAACGCCCTGGACAACGCGATCGACGCGGTGATGGCGGTGCCGGACCCGGAGAAGCGGCTGATCAAGGTCGCGCTCTACGCCACCGGCGGGTTCGTGCTGGCGACGTTCGAGAACTACTTCGCGGGCACCCTGAAGACGGAGGACGGCGCGATCGTGACCCGGCGCGCGGACCGCGACCGGCACGGGTACGGGCTGAAGTCGATCCGGTACACGGCGGAGAAGTACGGCGGGTCGATGACGGTGAGCGCGGAGGACAGCTGGTTCGCGCTGCGCATCCTGCTGCCGGTCCCGGCGGCCAGCCGGCCGGAGGCGCTCGCGCGCTGAGCGCTCAGCCCAGCGCCACCCGCGCCGCCAGCGTCGGCGCCGACCGCTCCAGCACGGCCCCGCTCGTCCACAGCGACAGCGCCGACGCGATCGCCATGTGCATGTCCAGGTACAGGTACGACCCGAGCCGCCCGCCGAAGTGCACGTCGGGCTCGCCCTCGGCGAGGTCGCGGTAGGCGCGCAGCCGCTCCCGGTCCTGGGGGGTCGCGACGGGGTAGTACGGCTCGTCCCCGGGCAGCGCGAACCGGGACCGCTCGCGCATGACGACGGTGCGGTCCTGCGCGTGCCGGTCCTCGCGCTCGGGGTGGTAGTGCCGGAACTCGTGCACCCGGGTGTACGGCACGTCGAGGTCCGCGTAGTTCATGACGCTCGTGCCCTGGAAGTCGCGGACCGGCAGCACCTCGGTCTCCAGGTCGAGCGTGCGCCACCCCAGGGGCCCGGCGTGCTCGTCGAAGTACCGGTCGACCGGGCCGGTGTAGACCACGGGCACCTGCCCGCGCACGGCGGCCCGGCTGAACGGCTGCGACGCGTCGAAGAAGTCGGTGCCCAGCCGCACGTCGATGCGCGGGTGCGCGGCCATCGCCTCGAACCACGGGCCGTAGCCGCGGGTGGGCAGCCCCTCGTAGGTGTCGGCGAAGTACCGGTTCTCGTAGGTGTACCGGACGGGGAGCCGGGCGATCACGGAGGCGGGCAGCTCGCGCGGGTCGGTCTGCCACTGCTTCGCGGTGTAGTCGCGGATGAACGCCTCGTACAGCGGGCGCCCGATGAGGGAGATCGCCTTGTCCTCGAGGTTGGTCGGGGCGCCGCCCGCCAGCCCCTCGGCGGCCTGCTCCGCGACCAGCGCCCGCGCCGCCTCCGGCCCCATCGCGGTGCCGAAGAACTGGTTGAGCGTGCCGAGGTTGATGGGCAGCGGGTACACCGTGCCCGCGTGCGTGGAGTAGACGCGGTGCCGGTAGCCGGTGAACGCGGTGAACCGGCGGACGTAGTCCCAGACCCGCTCGTTCGAGGTGTGGAAGATGTGCGACCCGTACCGGTGCACCTCGATGCCCGTCTCCGCGTCGACGCTGCTCCAGGCGTTCCCGCCGAGGTGGTCCCGCCGGTCGATGACGGTGACCGACAGGCCGGCCTCGGCCGCGCGCTCGGCGACCGTCAGGCCGAACAGCCCGGCGCCGACGACGAGCAGGTCCATGCGGGTTCCTCGGGGGACGGGGCCGCGGTGCGGCCGGGTGGCGGGGCGAGCGCCCCGAGTGTATGGGGCGCGCGAGAGCCCCCGTGGCGACGGCCGACGACCCGCGCAGTCTGTGCACCGGAAACGACAGATCGTGCACGTCACCGGGCCGTGCCGACCCCGTCCCGGCCGGGTCGGCTCCCTGCCGACCCCCCTCGTCACCACCCCGCCTGCACCCCGTCCCGAGACCGCTCCGTGATCCGCCTGTGACCTTGCTGACCGTTTGTGGACCCGAACCGACAGTCTTTCGACGCCCCGGTCCCGGGCTCTCGCCGCCCTGGTCGACTGGGGCCCGCGACCGCAGGACGAGGACGTCGAGTTCACGGGTCGCGATCGGTTCTCCAGGTGCGCTGTGTCGCGCACAGGACGCCGGCACCGCCCGACGAGGGCGCGGCGCCGGCGGCGCGCGAGCAGAGCCGCGAGATGACAAGGAAGGTCGATGAAGACAACCATCACGGTGCGACGGCGCAACGGCGGGTACGTCAAGGGTGCGGCGGCGGTGGCGGGTCTCGCCCTGCTCGCCCTGACCGCGTGCTCCCCCTCCTCGTCGGACGAGGACAGCTCGGCGGGCAGCTCCTTCACGACCCGGGAGGTGACCGACGGCAAGACGGAGTTCGTCGTCGTCACGAACCCGGGCGACGGCCCCGTGCTGTCCTACGGCAAGGACAGCGGCGTCGAGCTCCTCACCGAGGAGGTCGACGGCAAGGAGTACGCCTTCAAGGACATGAACGGCAACGGCGAGCTCGACGTCTGGGAGGACTGGCGCGAGGCGTCGGAGGACCGCGCGGCGGACCTGGCGCAGCACCTGTCCAAGGAGCAGATCGCCGGCCTGATGCTGTTCAGCTCGCACGAGCGCTCGCCCGCGGACGGCCTCACGGACGCGCAGAAGGAGTACATGGCGGAGTCGCGGCTCCGCAACGTGCTGAACGCGGGCCCGAACGACGTGGAGGCCAACGTCACCTGGTCGAACCAGCTCCAGGAGTACGCCGAGGAGCTGGCGACCGAGGACGAGCCGTACGTCCCGGTGAACTTCTCCTCCGACCCGCGGTCCACCGCCGAGTCCGGCGGCAACTACAACGCGTCCGGCGACATCTCGCGCTGGCCGTCCCACCTGGGGCTGGCGGCGACGTTCGACACCGACACGATGACGGCCTTCGCGCAGGCGGTCTCGGCCGAGTACCGCGCGCTCGGCGTCGGCACCGCGCTGAGCCCGCAGATCGACCTGGCGACCGACCCGCGCTGGCTGCGCGTCGACGGCACGTTCGGCGAGAACGTCGAGCTGGCGTCCGCCATGGCGACGGCCTACGTCGACGGCTTCCAGACGACGGTCGGCAGCACCGGCGAGGACGGCTGGGGCGACGAGTCGGTCAACGCGATGATCAAGCACTGGGCCGGCGACGGCCCGGGCGAGGGCGGCCGCGAGTCGCACACCGAGGCCGGCAAGTACGGCGTCTACCCGGGCGACAACTTCGACGCGCACGCCGAGGTGTTCCTGGGCGCGATGGACGCGGCCGCGGTGATGACCGCGTACTCCATCGCCCTGGACGGCGAGGGCCAGCCGCTCGGCGGCGGGGACCGCATGGGCAGCGCGTACGACTCGTACCGCACCGGCCTGCTGCGGGAGAACTTCACCGGCGTGGTCGTGACCGACTGGGCCGTGACCGCGGGCGGCAGCACCGACCCCGACGCGATGATCGGCACCTCCTGGGGCGCCGACGACATGACCGTCGAGGACCGGCACTACGCGATCCTGAAGAACGGCGTCGACATGTTCGGCGGCAACAACGCGGTGGAGCCCGTGCTCGCGGCGTACGACATGTGGCAGGCGGACTTCGAGGCCGGCGAGAACGACGTCGACGCGCAGACCCGCTTCGAGGAGTCCGGCACCCGGATCCTGACCATGCTGTTCCAGCCGGGCCTGTACGAGAACGCCTACCTGGACCTCGACGAGTCGAAGGCCGTCGTCGCGAGCGAGGACAAGCTGGACGCCGGCTACCAGGCGCAGCTCGACTCGGTCGTGATGCTCAAGAACGACGCCGGCACGATCGCCGCCGCCGAGGCGGGGGACTGGGCGGACAAGACCGTCTACATCCCGCGCAACTTCGACACCGGCCAGGCCGGCCTGTTCGGCCCGGGCGAGTACTCCGAGGGCCCCGGTCTGACGGTCGAGATCGCGGAGGAGTACTTCGCGAAGGTCGTCACGGACGAGGCCGTGGAGGACGCGGACGGCAAGGTCACGAGCTACACCGCCCCGGACCTGTCCGACGTGGACCTGGTGCTGGTCGGCATGGACAGCCCGAGCTCGGGCGCCGTGTTCGCCAACTCCGGCCACGACGAGACCACCGGTGAGTGGTACCCGCTGTCGCTGCAGTACCGCCCGTACACCGCCGACGGGGAGAACGTCCGCAAGGTCTCGATCTCCGGCGACATCCTGGCCGACGGGACGCAGGAGAACCGCTCGTACTTCGGCAACACGTCGCGCACGTCGAACGAGTCGGACCTCGACGCGTTCGAGCGCGCCGTGGCCGCCGTCGAGGCGTCCGGCAAGGACATCCCGGTCATCACCGTCCTGAAGGCGAAGAACCCGACCGTCCCGGCCGAGTTCGAGGCGAAGTCCGACGCGATCCTGGTCGGCTTCGGCGTCAGCGACCAGGCGCTCATCGAGACCGCGATCGGCCTCAGCGAGCCGCAGGGCCGCCTGCCGATCGGCTTCCCGGCGTCCATGGACGCGGTCGAGAAGCAGCTCGAGGACGTCCAGGAGGACACCGAGCCGTACGTCGACGCGGCGGGCAGCTCGTACGCGTTCGGCTTCGGCCTGAACTACGCGGGCCCGATCGAGGGCTGACGCACCACCCCGCCCGCGCAGGCGGACCCGCCGTCAGGCGGACCCGGCCGCGGGGTGGGCCCGCGGCCAGCACCCACCAAGGAGCACAGAAGTGAAGCGCAACAAGGCCCTGACCTCCGCCCTCGGCGTCGTGGTCGCCCTCACCGGCGTCTTCGGCCTCACCGCCTGCGGCAGCGACGACGGGGGCAGCAGCACCAGCTCGTCCTCGGGCGAGCAGGCGGCGTCCGAGTCGGACATCGCCGAGGACCTCGAGAACGCCCGCACCGCCGTCGCCGACGCGCTGGCCGAGGACGACTCCTGGGCCCAGATCATGCTCGCGAGCGACGTCTCGGCGCCGACCGTCAAGTACGGCCTGCTCGTGGTGCCCTACACCGCCTCCGAGGCGGCCTCCCGCATCCAGGGGACCGTCAACATCGAGGACGGCAAGTACACGATCGACGGCGACTCCGCCGAGACCGGCCAGACCTGGCAGATCGACCAGGACGGCACCATCACCGAGGTCACCGAGTAGCCGCCCCGCCCGCCCGGCGCCCGGCCCCCGCGGGGGCCGGGCGCGGACCGGGTCCGCGGCGCGTGACAGTCCGTGCCGCGAAACCGACTGATCGTGCAGCCGCGCCGGACGGCCCCGATCGGCGCACCTAGCCTGATCGCCGGTCAGCACTCGAGGAGGAATGCAGTGAACGCCAGGGCGAAGAACGCCGATCGTGCGAAGAGGCCGATGTCGAACAAGAAGTACCTGTGGATCTGGGTGCCGGTGCTCTCGCTGGTCACCGTGGTCGCCGTGGTCGCGAACATCGCGCTCGTGGTCGCCGGCGGCTGGGTCGCCTCCCAGTTCGGCTCGGGCACGTACGAGTTCACGAACGCCGAGGAGTCGGCCGACTGGGACACCGAGTACTACAGCGCGGACTTCGACAGCATCGACGACGTCGACGCCGCCGCGAAGGAGCTCGTCGAGGAGATCTCCGGCGCGGGCATCGTCCTGGCGAAGAACCAGGGCGCCGCGCTGCCCCTGGCGGCCGGGTCCAGCGTGACCATGCTCGGCCGCGCGGCCGCGGACCCCGTGTTCGGCGGCTCCGGCTCCGGCTCGGTGGACACCAACTCGGCCGTGAACGCGCGCCAGGGCCTGGAGAACGCCGGCTTCACCGTGAACGACGCCGTGTACGGCGCGATCGAGGCGTACGCCGCCGAGAACCCTCGCGGCCACATCGAGATGGACAACCCGGGCGCGTCCAGCTACTACATCGGCGAGATGCCGGTCGACGGCTACGAGGCGCAGTCCTCGACGTTCGGCGACTACGCCGACGCCGCGGTCGTCTACATCGGCCGCCCCGGTGGCGAGGGCGGCGACCTGACCCGCGACATGTCCGACTGGGACGACAACGCGGAGCCCGGCCAGCACCAGCTCGAGCTGAACAAGGACGAGAAGGACCTGATCGAGCTCGCCAAGGCGAGCTTCGACACGGTCGTCGTCGTCGTGAACTCCTCGACCACCGTCGAGATGGGCGACCTGCAGGCGGACACCGGGGTCGACGCGATCCTGCTCGCCGGCTCCCCGGGCGCCACCGGCCTGAACGCCGTGGGCACCATCCTGTCCGGCGAGGTGAACCCGTCCGGCCGCACCTCGGACCTGTGGGCCGCGGACTTCACCGCGGACCCGACCTTCGCGAACTTCGGCGGGTTCCTCTACGACGGGCTGTCGGTGTCGTACCCGGTGTCCGCGGTCGAGACCGCGACGTCGAACGCGACCGTCACCGACGAGGCGCCGTTCGTGAACTACGCCGAGGGCATCTACTTCGGCTACCGCTACTACGAGACCGCCGCGGCCGAGGGCTTCCTCGACTACGACGAGGCCGTCGTCTACCCGTTCGGCTACGGCCTGTCGTACACCGACTTCGCCTGGACCGTCACCGGCACCCAGGCCGGCGAGGTGGACGGCACCATCGCCGTGACGGTCGACGTGACCAACACCGGCACCGTCGCGGGCAAGGACGTCGTCGAGCTCTACTACACCGCGCCGTACACCCCGGGCGGCATCGAGAAGTCCGAGGTCGTCCTCGGCGACTTCGCCAAGACCGGCGTCATCGAGCCGGGCGCCAGCGAGTCCGTGACCCTGGAGCTGCCGGTCGAGGACATGGCGTCCTACGACTACGCGGGCGAGCAGGCGTACGTCCTCGAGGCCGGCGACTACACGATCTCGGTGCGCACCGACTCGCACACGGTCGCCGCGGGCACCGAGCCGATCACCTACACCGTCGACTCCGACGTCGTGTACTCCGGCGAGAACCACCGCTCGACCGACCTGGCCGAGGTCACCAACCAGTTCGACGACGTCTCGGCGCAGTTCAGCACCGAGCCGGGGGACGGCGCGATCGTGCCGATGTCCCGCGCGGACTTCGCCGGCACCTTCCCGACCGCGCCGACCGGCGACCAGCTCGTCGCGAGCGACGCCGTCGCCGAGGGCTTCGCGGCCTGGGACGTCGACGCCGAGGCGGACGCCTTCGACGGCGACATGCCCACGACCGGTGCGAGCACCGAGCTGTCGCTGATCGACCTGCGCGGTCTGCCCAAGGACGACCCGCAGTGGGACGAGCTCCTCGACTCGCTGAGCGTCGGCGACATGACCGACATGCTGCTGAACGGCGCGTACCAGACCGCCGCGATCGGCTCCATCGGCAAGCCGCAGACCACCGAGCCCGACGGCCCGGCCGGCTTCTCGTCCTTCATCAACTCGTCGATCAACGGCGTGGCCTACCCGTCCGAGTTCCTCATCGCGCAGACGTGGGACGTGGACCTGGGCCGCGCGATGGGCGAGATGCTCGGCAACGAGGCGATGTTCAAGGACATCAACGGCTGGTACGCCCCGGCGGCCAACCTGCACCGCTCGCCGTTCGCGGGCCGCAACTTCGAGTACTACTCGGAGGACCCGTTCCTGTCCGGCCTGATGATGACCTCGGTCGCCGACGGCGCGGCGGAGAAGGGCGTCTACACCACGCTCAAGCACTTCGCGCTGAACGACCAGGAGACCAACCGGGTCAACAACGGCATCGCCACCTGGGCGACCGAGCAGACGATCCGCGAGATCTACCTCAAGCCGTTCGAGATGGCCGTCAAGAACATCTCGATGGAGGTCCCGTACCTCGCCGACGACGAGGGCACGATCGAGACGACCACGGTCGGCGCGACCGCGATCATGAGCTCGTTCAACCGCATCGGCGCGACCTGGGCCGGCGGCTCCGAGGCGCTGATGACGGACGTGCTGCGCGGGGAGTGGGGCTTCGAGGGCTTCGCCATCTCGGACTTCAACCTCTACCCGTACATGAACCCGAACCAGTCGATCAGCGCGGGCACCGACCTGACCCTGACCTTCCAGCCGTCGAAGTCCCTCGCGGACACCTCCTCGGCCAAGGCGGTGTCGGACATCCGCGAGGCGACCCACAACATCCTGTTCACCGTCGCGAACTCCAACGCGATGAACGGGCTGGCGCCGGGGGCGACGGTCTCCTACACGCCCCCCACCTGGGTCTACATCCAGATCGGCGCGTCCGTCCTGGTCGGCCTGCTGGTCGTGGCCGGCGCGCTGATGGTGACCCGGCGCGTCATCCGGCACCGGAGGACCGCCGAGCCGGCAGCGCCGCAGGGCGACGCCGAGCCGGTCTCCGCGGGGCACTGACCCGCGCAGACGCCCCGCCGGGCCGGCAGTGCCCACCACTGCCGGCCCGGCGGCCGGGGCCGCACAGGCCCCGTCGAACCGCAGCCACCGCGCACCACCGCCGAGGACGTCATGATCGAGAACCTGACCCTGCTGGAGAAGGCCGCCCTGCTGACCGGCAAGACGGTCTGGGAGACCCACGACCTGCCGCGGCACGGCGTGCGGTCGCTCTGGCTGGCGGACGGGCCGCACGGGGTGCGCAAGCAGACCGGCGCCGCGGACCACCTCGGCATCGCCGAGTCCCAGCCCGCGACCTGCTTCCCGACCGCCGCGGCGGTCGCGAACACCTGGGACCCGGAGCTGGCCGAGGAGGTCGGGCGGGCGCTGGGCGCGGAGGCCGCCGCCCAGGACGTCGACGTGCTGCTGGGCCCGGGCCTGAACATCAAGCGCTCCCCGCTGGGCGGGCGGAACTTCGAGTACTTCTCCGAGGACCCGCTGCTGGCCGGGCGGATGGCCGCCGGGTACGTGCGCGGGATCCAGTCGGCCGGGGTGGCGGCCTGCCCGAAGCACTACGCGGCGAACTCCCAGGAGCTGCGCCGGATGGCGTCGGACTCCGTGGTGGACGAGCGGACGCTGCGGGAGATCTACCTGACCGCGTTCGGCATCGTGGTCGAGACCGCGCGGCCGCGGACGATCATGTCGTCCTACAACCTGGTCAACGGCACGTACGCCCACGAGGACCCGTTCCTGCTCGGCACCGTGCTGCGGGACGAGTGGGGCTTCGACGGCGCGGTCGTGTCCGACTGGGGCGGCTCGAACGACATCGTGGCGGCCGCGGCCGCCGGCGGGACGCTGGAGATGCCCGCCGCCGGACTGGACTCCGTGCGGCAGCTCGTCGCCGCCGTGCGCGACGGCCGCCTGGCCGAGGCCGACCTGGACGCCCGGGCGGCCGAGGTGCTCCGCCTGGTGGCGGACGCCCGCGAGCCCGGGACGGCTGCGCCCGTCGACGAGGCCGCGCACCACGCGCTCGCCCGCCGCGTGGCCGCCCGCGCCGCCGTCCTGCTGAAGAACGAGGACGCGATCCTGCCGCTGGCCGCGGGGACCCGCGTCGCCGTGATCGGCGACTTCGCGCGCACCCCCCGCTACCAGGGTGCCGGCTCCTCGGCCGTGAACCCCACCCGGCTCGACTCGGTCCTGGACGTGATCGGCTCCTCGGGCCTCGAGATGACGTCGTTCGCCGCCGGGTTCCGGCGCAACGGGACCCCCGACGCCGCGCTCCGCGCCGAGGCCGTCGAGGCCGCCCGCGGCGCCGACGTCGCCCTGCTGTTCCTGGGCCTGGACGAGATCGCCGAGTCCGAGGGGCTGGACCGGGCCACCCTCGCCCTGCACGCCGCGCAGACCGAGCTGCTCGAGGCGGTCGCCGCCGTCAACCCGCGCACCGTGGTGGTGCTGTCGGCGGGCGGCGTGGTCGAGATGCCCTGGCTCGCCTCGGCGCGGGCGCTGGTGCACGGCTACCTGTCCGGCCAGGCGGGCGCGGGCGCGCTGCTCGACGTGCTGACCGGCGCGGTGAACCCCGCCGGGCGGCTGGCCGAGACCGTGCCGGTGCGGCTGTCGGACACCCCGACGGCGGACACCTTCCCGGGGCAGCAGCGGACCGCGGAGTACCGCGAGGGCCTGTTCGTCGGCTACCGGTACTACACGACCGCCGGGGTGCCGGTGACGTTCCCGTTCGGGTTCGGGCTGTCGTACACGACCTTCGCGTACTCGGGCCTGACCGCGACGGAGGAGTCCGCGACGGTGACCGTGACCAACACCGGTGCCGTCGCGGGCTCCGACGTGGTGCAGGTGTACGTGCGGCGCGAGACGCCGGGTGTGCACCGCCCGGACCGCACGCTCGCCGGGTTCGCCCGGGTCGAGCTCGCGCCGGGGGAGTCCGCCACCGTGACCGTCCCGCTGGGCGACGCCGCGTTCCGGCACTGGGGCCTCCGGACCCGTTCCTGGGAGGTCGAGCGCGGCACGTGGACCGTGCTGGCCGGTGCGAACGTCGCGGACCTGCCCCTCACGGCGGCGATCGAGGTCGCCGGGACGGTCCCGGCCAGCCACGACGACCCGGCGCCGGCCCGGTACCGGACCGGCGACGTGCGGCACGTGCCCGACGCCGACTTCGCGGCCCTGCTCGGCCGGCCGGTCCCGGCCGCGTCGTGGTCCGGGCCGCTGGGGGTCAACGACGCGCTGGGGCGGATGCAGACCGCGCGCAGCCCGCTGGCCCGGCTCGCGTACCGCGTGCTCGCGCTGCTGCGTGACCGCGCGGACCGCAAGGGCAAGCCGGACCTGAACATCCTGTTCCTGCTCAACATGCCGTTCCGGGCCATCGGGAAGATGACCAACGGCATGGTCAGCGCCGAGATGGTCGACGGCATCGTCCGCATCGTCAACGGCCACTTCTTCGCCGGCGCCGGCGCCACGATCCGCGGGTTCGTCCGCAACCGCCGCGCCAACCGCACCACCGCGCGCCGGCTGCGCGGCGACGCCTGACCTCCCGGAAGAGAGACCCGCTCGCATGTTCACCCGTCTCAAGGACGCCTGGGGCCGCTTCGCCACCGCGCGTCCGGGCGTCGCCCAGTTCGTCGTGTTCCTCGTGCTCAGCAACGGCATCACCGTGCTGCAGCTCGCCCTCATGCCGCTCATCAAGTGGCTGTTCGGGATGACGTCGCTGGTCGACACGTCGTTCCAGGTCTGGCCGATCGGCTCGAACCCGGACGGCTCGCAGTACTTCGTGTTCGACTACGCGGCCGGCGCCCTGCCGGCAGGCGGCGGCGGCCTGGCATACTTCTTGGCCGTGCAGATCACCCTGCTGATCGCGCAGGTGATCAACTTCTTCGCTCAGCGCAGCATCACCTTCAAGTCGAACTCCTCGGTCGTGAAGGCGGCCAGCTGGTACGCCATCGCGTACGTCGTGATCACCCTGATCGCCGCCGCGCTCCAGGGGCTCTACAAGGCGCCGATCTACGACCTGTTCATCGACACCTGGGGGATGGGCGGCACCGGCGAGACCCTCGCCGACTTCGTCACGATGATCATCAACGCGGCGATCTCGTTCTGGGTGTTCTTCCCGATCTTCAAGGTCATCTTCAAGCAGGTGCCCGAGGAGGCGGTCCCGGCCGCCGCCGCGGACGCCACGGAGGTGCGCTCGGCGTGAGCCCCGTGAGCCCGGTCCTGTCGGTCGTCGTCCCCGCGTACAACGCGGAGGCCTACCTCGCGCGCGCCCTCGACTCCCTGGTGGGGTTCGACGGCGTCGAGGTGCTGGTCGTGGACGACGGGTCGACGGACGGGACCGCTGCCCTGGCGCAGCGCTACGAGGCCGCGCACCCGGGCGTCGTCCGGCTGCTCTCGAAGCCGAACGGCGGGCACGGCTCGGCGATCAACGCGGGGCTGGCCGAGGCGCGCGGCGAGTACCTCAAGGTCGTGGACGCCGACGACTGGCTCGACCGGTCCGCGCTCGGGACCGTGCTCGCGACGCTGGGCGGGTTCCTCGCCGCCGGGCGGCCGGTCGACCTGCTGGTGTCGAACTTCGTCTACGAGAAGGTCGGCAAGCGCACCAAGACGGTCGTGCGGTACCAGGGTGCGCTGCCCGCGGGAAGGGTGATCGGCTGGGGGCAGACCCGGCGGTTCGCCAAGCGGCAGTACCTGATGATGCACGCGCTGACGTACCGGACGGCGGTGCTGCGCGCGGCCGGGCTGGTGCTGCCCGAGCACACGTTCTACGTCGACAACCTGTACGCCCTGGTGCCGCTGGCGCACGTGTCCACGCTCTACTACCTGGACGTCGACCTGTACCGGTACTTCATCGGGCGCGCCGACCAGTCGGTGCAGGAGGCCGTGATGATCCGGCGCATCGACCAGCAGCTGCGGGTCAACCGGCTGATGCTCGAGCACCTGTCCCGGGTGCGGGTCGCCGACCGACGGCTGCGGGCCTACCGTCTGCACTACGTCGAGATCATCTGCGCGGTGTCCTCGATCCTGCTCATCCGCGCCGGGACCCGGGGCCACCTGGCGGAGAAGGACCGGCTGTGGTCCGAGCTGCGCGCCCAGGACCCGTGGCTGTACCGCAAGGTGCGCTGGTCGGTGCTGGGGCAGATCTCGAACCTGCCCGGGCCCGCGGGGCGCCGGGTGTCGGTGCTGGCGTACCGGGTCGCGCAGCGGACGATCGGGTTCAGCTAGGCCGGTCCTCCGGGGCCGGGCGGTCGGTCGCCGGCCGTCCTGCCGGACGTCGGGCCCGGGCGGTGCGGAGCAGCGCGGCCACCTCGGCGTCGGCCGGCGGCGCGAAGTCGGCGTACTCCAGGCCGACCGCCTGGAACAGCCGCGGCACCCGCAGGCACACCAGCTCGTCGGCCTCGGCGGCGAGCGCCGCGGCCGTGTCCGGCGGGCACACCGGGAGGGCCACCACGACGCGGTCGGCCCCGCCCCGGCGCAGCGCGGCCACCGCCGCCCGGACGGTCGACCCGGTGGCCGCGCCGTCGTCCACGACCACGGCCGTCCGGCCCGTCACGGGCAGCGCGGGCAGGTCCCGGCGGAACACCGCCTCGCGCCGGCGCAGCTCGACGAGCTCCGCCGCGCGCACCGCGCCGATGACCTCCGGCGGCACCCGCGCCGCGTGGAGGACCGGCTCGTGCAGCACCTCCACCACCTCGCCGCCCAGGCCGGCGAGCGCACCCATCGCGAGCTCCGGCTGCCGCGGCAGGCCGAGCTTGCGGACCACCAGCACGTCGAGCGGGGCGCCGAGCGCCTCGGCCACCGGCACCGCCACGGGGACGCCGCCGCGGGGCAGCGCCAGCACCACGACTCCGGGCCGACCCGCGGAGGCCGCGAGCCGCCCCGCGAGCGCGGCGCCCGCCTGCGCCCGGTCCGCGAACGGCTCCCGACCTGCGGCCACGCGCTCCACCCGACCCCGCTCCAGCCCGCCCGACCCCGGACCGGCCCGTCAGCGCTGCATGATCGAGCCGCACGTCAGGTCGAGGATCGCCCCGGTGATCGCGCCCGCGCGCTCGGAGGCGGCGAACGCCGCGGCGTCCGCGACCTGCTGGAGCGTGGGCATCCGGTCGAGCGCGGTGCCCCCGGTCATGAACTGCTCGGCCTCCCGGACCGGCGGCGTGCGCTCGCCCCACGTCTCCGGCAGCGCGTCCGGGCGCAGGCACACCACCCGCACGCCGTGCCGGCCGACCTCGCCCGCGAGCGACCGGGTCAGCTCCTCGACCGCCGCGCACGCCACCCCGAACCCGCCCGTCGCGTGGAACCGCCGGTCCCGGCCGGCGAGCGCCGCCGCCGACGTCGACAGCGTGAGGATCGCCCCCGACCCCGCCTCGGCCATCCGCCGCGCGGCCGCGGTGGCGGTGCAGAACTGCGAGCGCAGCCCGGTCATCGCGGGCAGCAGGAAGTCGTCGACCGGCATCTCGCGCAGCGGGGTGCCCTGCAGGTCGCCGCGCAGGCTCGTGGCGTTGAGGCTGACGTCCAGCCGGCCGTGCTCGGCGACCACCGCGCCGACGTGCGCGTCGACGGCCTCGGGGTCCGCCGCGTCCACCACGGCGACCTCGGCCCGCCCGCCGGCCCGGTGGATCGCGTCGGCGACGGCGTCGAGCGGGTCCCGCCGGCGACCCACGAGCACCACGTGCGCGCCCTCGCGGGCGAACGTCCGGGCGGTCGCGCCGCCCACCGCGCCCGCCGCGCCGTACACGACCGCGACCCTGTCCTCGAGCAGCATGCCCACCCCCGGCATCGACCGCGGGACCGCTCCGCTGCGCACCCGCTGCTCCCAGTCTTCCGCCCGGGACCCTCCCGCGCTACGCGCCCCGCCCCTCGCCACCCCCGCCGACCTTGCACACGATGCGGGGTTCGAGCCCCCGGAACCCCGCACTTGGTGCACTCTCGGCGGGGGACGTGCGTTCGGGGGGATACATTGAATATGCTTGAACGACATCGACGGAGGTCACGCGTGGTGCTCTACCGACAGGTCTACGACGCGCTGCGTGACCGGATCGAGGACGGGACCTACGCCGTCGGCGACCGGCTCCCGTCCGAGGCCGAGCTGTCGCAGGAGTACTCGGTCAGCGCGATCACCGTCAAGCGCGCCCTGGACCTGCTGCGGTCGGACGGGCTGATCGTGCGGCGCCCGCGGCTCGGCACGTTCGTGACCAGCGCGCACCCTCGCGCCCCGCAGACGTCCGGGTCGGCACCGTCCCGCCCGCTGATCGGGTGCGTCGTGACGAACTTCGACGACACGTTCGGCAGCCGCGTGCTGGAGGGCCTGCTCGCCGGCGCCGGCACGGACGACCACCTGGTGCTGATGCGGTCCTCGGGCGACGTGGACCTGGAGGACGCGAGCATCCGGTCGCTCCTCGACGCGGGCGTGTCCGGCCTGGTGCTGCAGCCGTCGTCGTCGGAGTACATCCCGCCGGCCGCGCTGGAGCTGGTGACCCGCCGGTTCCCGCTGGTCATCCTGGACCGGGTGTACGACGGCATCCCCGTGTCGGCGGTGCGGTCCGACAACCTCGCGGGTGCGATCGCGGCGACCGCGCACCTGTTCGAGCTCGGGCACACCAGCGTCGGGTTCGTCAGCGCGGCGAGCCACGTGTCGACGAGCGAGGAGCGCCGCAACGGCTGGGTGCACGCCCACGCCGCGTTCCACCGCACGCTCGACGACACGGCCGAGCTGCGGTCGATCGGCTCGACGGTGCCCGGCAGCACCGTGACCAAGGACGAGGACGTCGAGCGGCTGGTGGCGTTCGTCCGCGCCCACCCGCACGTGACCGGCTATCTCGCGGCCGAGTACAACATCGCGCTGCTGCTGCGGGAGGCGTGCCGGCGGCTCGGCCTGCGGGTCCCCGAGGACGTGTCGGTCGTGTGCTTCGACCACCCGGACGCGGCGTTCGACGACGGGCTGTTCCGGTTCACCCACGTCCGGCAGCAGCAGGCGGCGTTGGGGGAGCGCGCCATCGCGAGCGTCCGCCGCCAGCGGCTCGAGCCGGCGGCGGTCGACAAGGTCGTCCTCCCCACCGAGCTGGTCCCGGGGGCGTCGACGGCGCCCCCGCCGGCGGGCTGACCCGCCGCCGGGGGCGCCGCGCTCACGACCCGGCCGCGCCCACGTCCGCGCCGGCCGCGAGCGCAGGCGGGAAGCCCGCCTCCAGCCGCCAGCGCTGCTCGACGGCCATGATCGCGCTGAGCAGCGTGGAGTACGGGATCGGCGCGGTCGTCGGCCGGCTCCAGTCGTTGCCCGGCCGGAGCCGGCCGTCGTGCAGACCGTGCGCCACCAGGGCGTCGGTGCCGGCGCGGGCGAAGTCCTCGAGCGCGGACCGGTCGTCCCCCTCCGGCAGCACGGCCAGCAGGGTGCCGAGGTAGCGGTAGAACACGCCCTTGAACAGCCCCTCGTCGCCGCCGTCGCCCTCGTCGCGGAACACCGCGCCGTCGCTGAGCTCGGCGACCGCCGTCCGCGCGGTGCGCACGGCCCGCGTCAGCGCGGACGGGTCACCGGTCGCGTGCCACTGCTCGACGAGCGCGCCGATGTAGAGGCCCTGGTTGTAGGTGAACCGCCACTGGACGTCGACGCGGCCGTCGCCCTCGCGGTTGATCCCGTCCTCGACGAACCCGTCCGGCCCGACGAGGGTGCGCTCCAGCCAGTCGAGCGCGCGGCCGGCGTAGGACCGGAACGCGCGCCCCGCGGGGTCGGCGACCGCGCGGTCCAGCCGCAGGGACAGGATGACGAGCGGGCCGTTCGCCGGGGTGTTCTTGTACGCGAGCTGCTGCTTGCGCCACGCCAGGCTGGGGCCCTGCTGGTCGTTCCACCCGTGCTCCACGACGTGGTCCCAGATCGCCACCGCGTCGGCGAGCGGCCGGGGGTCGCCGTCGGCCTCGTGCAGCCGCAGCAGCGCGAGCGCGAACCACAGCATGTCGTCGAAGTAGTCGTTGAACAGCGAGCCGCCGTTGCGCTCGACGATGTTGGCGACCGTCTCCCGCGCCCGGTCGAGCCACTGCGGGTCGCCGGTGCGCTCCCAGGCGTCCACCCGCACGTCGACGACGTGGGCGAGCCACCAGTAGTTGAACGTCGACGGCTCGCCGGTGCCGACGGGGTGGCTGTTGTGCAGGTGCTGCGGCCAGGGCGCGCCGAAGAAGTGGTCCAGGCTGTCCTGGGCCACGTCGGCGAGGTGTCCCCAGTCGCGGTCGTCCGTGGTGGTCATCGGTGGTTCCCGTCCTTCGAGGGGTGCGGTGCCCGGCCCGCGTCGCCACGGGGGCGGCGCGGGCCGGGTGCGGGGTGCGGGGTGGTGCGGGTCAGCGGGCCGCGGCGAGCAGCGCGTCGCCCTGCTCCTGCGCCTGCTGCAGCGCCTGCTCGGCGGACAGCTCGCCGGCCATGAACTGCTCGAGGGCGGGAACCAGCGCCTTGCCCTCGACGTCCGAGAAGCCCTCGACGTTCGGCCGGACCTGGGCGTAGTCCATGGTCCGGATGTACGCCGCGTACCGGGGGTCCTCGGTGAAGTACGGATCGTTCGCGGCCTCGACGTTCGCCGGGATCCAGCCCGAGATCTCGCCGAACGCGACGCCGTTCTCCGGCTGGGTGGTCCACCAGCGCATGAACTCCCAGGCGCCCTCGGGGTTCTTCGCGCCCTCCGGGATGACCAGCCCGAAGCCGCCCATGTACGCCCCGGGGCCGGCGGGGCCGCTCGGCGGCTCGACCACGGCGTAGGAGAGGCCGTCGACCTGGTCCAGCGTGGCGAGCGCCCAGGGGCCGTCGAGCTTCATCGCGACGGTGCTCTCCGCGAACGGGTCGGTCCCGTCCCCGAAGCCGAGCTCGTACACGCCCTCGTCCATCAGGTCCTGCCAGAGGTCGAGCACCGCGAGGCCCTCGGGGCTGTTGAACGCCGTCTCGGTCTCGTCGTCGTTCAGCAGCGAGCCGCCCGCCTGGGTGAGGAACATGTTGAACAGGCCGGGGTCGCTGAGGTCGAAGCCGGCGCGCTCGAGCGTGCCGCCGTCCCGCTGCGTCAGCGCCACCGCGGCCGTCCGCAGCTCGTCCCAGGTGGTCGGTGCGGCGACCCCGGCCTCGTCGAGCGCGGTCTGGTTCACCAGCAGGGACCGGTTGTCGACCAGCAGCGGCAGCCCGTACAGCGAGCCGTCGACCTCCATCTCGCCGAGCGCCGGGGCGTAGAACGCGTCCAGGTCGACGTCGTCCGCGGCCACCATGTCGTCGATCGGCGCGAGGGCGCCCTTCGGCGCGTAGAGCGACGTCTGGTACCGGTCCCAGAGCACGACGTCCGGCACGGCCCCGCCGGCGAGTGCGGTCAGCAGCTTCTCCTCGACGAGGCCCTGCGAGACGTACTCGACCTCGTAGTCGTCCTGCGAGGCGTTGAACGCGGCGGCCTGCTCCTCGAGCTGGGCGACCTGGTCGCCGGACCAGGACCCCCAGAAGACGACCGGCTCGGGACCGTCGACGGACCCGCCGCCCGCGCCGTCGCCCCCGCCGCTGCTGCAGGCGGTGACGGCGAGCAGGGACGCGAGCGCCAGGGCGACGCCGGTGGTGGTGGTGCTCTTCATCGAGCTCTCCTCAGGGTGGGTGGGGGCAGGGGTGTGGCGGGAACGGGGGTGGGTGGGGTCACTTGCTGCCGACGTGGGCGACGCCCTCGATGATCCAGCGCTGCGCGACCAGGAAGACGAGCAGCACGGGCAGGCTCGCGACCACGGTTCCGGCCATGAGCGGGCCGAACGCGGTCTCGTAGTCGTTGACGAACGACGACAGCCCGACCTGGACCGTCATCATCGACGGGTCGTTCAGCACGATCAGCGGCCACAGGAAGTTGTTCCAGCCGGCCTGGAACGACAGGATCCCGAGCACCGCGAGCCCGGCGCGGGCCAGCGGGAAGTACACCTGCACGAAGATGCGGAACTCGCTCGCGCCGTCGATGCGCGCGGCCTCGCCGAGCTCGTCCGGCAGCGTCTCGAAGAACTGCTTCATGAAGAACACCGCGAACGCCCCGGCCGCGCCCGGCACGATCACCGCGGCGTACGTGTTGAGCAGGCCGAGCCCGCCCTGGCCGAGCAGGTCGTTCCCGCCGGCGAGCGGGAAGTGCCGCAGGATCAGGAACGTCGGGATCATCGTGACGATGCCGGGGATCATCAGCGACGACAGGAACAGCGCGAACATCCCGGCGCGGCCCCGGAACCGGAGCTTGGCCAGCGCGTAGCCGCCGAGCCCGCCGAAGAACACGTTCGTCACCGCGCCCCCGACGCCGAGCACCAGCGAGTTGACGAAGTACCGGCCGAACGGCACGTCCTGGAACACCCGGGCGAAGTTGTCCAGCGTCGGGTTGTCGGGGATCAGCGACAGCGCCCCGGACAGGATCTCGGTCGCGGGCTTGAACGCCGTCGCCAGGGTCCACACGAGAGGCGCGACCATCACCACCGCGAGCACGGACACGGCGACGTACCAGACGACGGTGCCCAGCCGCCGGCGGCGGGAGGGCGGCCGGCGTCGTACCGGGGGAGCGGCGGACGGCGCGGTCGGCGCGGGGCGCGCGGCGAGGGCGGTCACCGGACGACCCCCGCGGCGGGCACCGCGGCGGGCAGCCGCCGGCGGCGGACCCTGCCGCTGTCGCCGGGCCGGTTCAACCGGGCATTGACCAGGGAGAACACCAGGATGATGAGGAACAGCACGAACGACAGCGCCGACGCGTAGCCCATCTCCAGGGAGCCGAAGCCCTTGTTGTAGATGTAGTAGACCATCGTGACCGTCGAGTTCCCGGGGCCGCCCTTGGTGAGGACGTAGGCCTGGTCGAACACCTGGAACGCCCCGATGATCAGCAGGGTCGACACCAGGAACGTCGTGCGGGTCAGCGACGGCAGCGTCACGTACCGGAACTGCTGCCAGGCGTTCGCGCCGTCCAGCCGCGCCGCCTCGTACAGGTCGCCGGGCACCCCCTGCAGCCCGCCGAGGAAGATGATCATGTTCGTGCCGAAGCCGGCCCACACGCTCATCAGGACGATCGCCGTCATCGCCCACTGCGAGTCGTAGAGCCACCGCGGCCCGTCGATCCCGAACCAGCCGAGCGCGACGTTCAGCAGGCCCTTCTGCGGGTTGAGCAGCCAGTACCAGATCGTCGCGGTGGCCACCGTGGAGGAGACCACGGGGATGTAGAACAGCGTGCGGAACAGCCGGACCGCCCGGTACGACCGGTTGAGCAGCAGCGCCGTCCCGAGCGCCACCACCAGCCCCAGCGGCACGTACATCAGCGTGTAGCGGGCGGTGTTCCGCAGGGCGGTCCAGAAGAACGCGTCGTCCCAGATCCGCGCGTAGTTCTCCCAGCCGACCCAGGTGGTGTCGCCGATGATCGCGTAGTCGGTGAGGCTGATGACCGCGGCCATGCCCATCGGCAGCAGCATGAACACCAGGAACAGCGCGAGCGGCACGGCGAGGAACCACCACCCGGCACGACGCATCTGGCGCGCCGTCGGGCTGACCGGCCGGGTGCGGGGCGGCCGGCGGGCGGCCGGGGCGGCCGGGACGGGCGCGGTGGCCAGCGCGCCGGTCACGACGCGCTCCCGGCGGCGACCGCCCGCGGGGCCGGCGTGGGCCGGGCGGCGGTCCGCAGCCCGGCGACGTCCAGCACCAGCTCGCAGAACATGGCGTCGGCCCAGGAGAACCACTCCCGGGTGAACCGCGCCGGGTCGTCCTTGTGGAACGACTCGTGCGTGGACCCGGTGCCGGCGTCCGTGGCCAGCAGGGTGTCGAGCAACCGGGCGCGCTCGGCGTCGTCGGAGGTGGTGAGGCCCTCGAGCGCGAGCCCGATGGGCCAGATGTGGTCCGGCGGGGTGTGCGGGCTGCCGAGCCCGCGCGCCGCGGTGCCCACGAGGTAGGTGGGGTTGTCCGGGCTCAGCACGAACGCCCGGGTGGCCAGGTACAGCGGGTCCTCCGACGAGCACCACCCGAGGTAGGGCAGCGACAGCAGGCTGGGGACGTTCGCGTCGTCCATCAGCAGGACGCCGCCGAGCCCGTCCACCTCGTACGCGTAGATCGCGCCGTGGCCCGCGACCTCGACGACGCCGTGCTCGGCGATGCCGCGCTCCAGGTCCGCCCGCAGAGAGCGCGCCTCGCGGGCGAGGTCGGGGTCGCCGAGGACGGCGTCGGCCGCGTCGGCGACGTCCGCCAGCACGACGGACGCGAACACGTTCCCCGGGACGAGGTAGCCGTACCGGCAGGCGTCGTCGCTGGGCCGGAACCCCGACCACGACATGCCCGTGACGGCGGTCGGCGCACCGCGGCCGTCGCGCACCAGGGTGTCGGACGGCGGGCAGTCGTCCCGCTCGAAGCGGTAGGGCGACCGTGCCTCGTGGTCCTGCTCGGTGCGCCACAGCGCGATCGTCGCGCGGGCCGCGGCGCGGTACCGCTCATCGAGGTGGTCCGTGCGGCCGGTCGACCGCCGGATGTCCGCCGCGAGCTGGAGCGGCGCGCACAGCGAGTCGATCTCGTACTTGCGCTCCCACACCCACGGCGACTGCTCCGTGCGGTCACCCGCGTGCCCGGCACCGGTCGGGCCGGCGTTGAAGGCGTTCGCGTAGGGGTCCCGCGCGACCTGGTCCAGCTGTCGCCGGTTCACGGACACCAGCAGGTCGGCGACCTCGGCGTGGTCCCCCGCGACGTGCAGGTACGGCGCCAGCTGGGCGCTGGAGTCCCGCAGCCACATCGCCGGGATGTCCCCGGTGACCACGAACGCCGTGCCGTCGGGCTGGGGCTGCACCGTGCGGCGCAGCGTGTCGCCGTAGGCGGCCTCGAACCGGTGGGCCGTGGTCGCGTCGGTGCGCTCCCGGACGGCGGTGCCGACCTCGCGGACGAGGTCCTCGATCCATCGAGCCACGTGCTCCTCCGTCTTCGTCATCGAACCGCCGCGTCGTCGCGGCGAGAGTGAGCATGTTGAATATATGTGACGCGCACGCGTCGACGCAACGGGGTGCGCGGACCGGTCGGCGGGCACTCCATTCGAAGGGAACGCGTGCCCTGACGGTGCGGGCGGGCGTGGACAAGCGAGGCCCCGAACGCGGAAGAGCATTCAATATACTTAGCACGCCGATACGCCGACCCGGCTGGGGCTGCGGCATCCGCGGCCGGACACCCCCGCGCCCGCTGCTCACGCGCGACCGGCGCACCGCTGCGTCCGCGTGGCGCACGCCGCGACGCCGACTCTGCATCCCGCGCCTGTGCACCGGCGCGCCGGCAGAGGCGCGGGATGGAGACTCGGCGAGGGGACACGCGCGCCGGTGCGCGGGGCGTCAGGGGAGGGGCGCGGGCTCGTCCAGGGTGGCCGTCGGGGCGTCCGACGGGGTCGGGGTCGGGGTCCCGCCGTCGGTCGGGGTGATCGTGATCGTGATGCTGACCGTCGCCGTGTCGCCGAACTTCGCCGACGCGAAGCCCGCCGCAGGGCCGATGAGCGCGGCCCCGACCAGCAGGGTCGCCAGGACGAGGCGGCCCCAGCGGCCGAGCACCGGGGCCTCGCCCGCCGCAGCGGACGACGCGTCCGG
>NZ_SZYE01000060.1 GCF_005239125.1 Cellulomonas hominis
GCGGAGCCGGGCGGGGGCGGCGGGCGCCGGGCGGGGCCAGCGGGGCCGGCGGGCGCCACCTAGCGGCCGGGCCGGCGCCACTCAGGTGCCGCTGAGCGCTCCCGCGCCGTGCCTAGCGTGGCTCGGTGAGCTCGCCGACGGACCGGCCCCCCGCTCCCGAGCAGCCGCGCCCCGACGGCGCCGCCGGCTACCAGCTGCTGCTGGGGGCCACGATGACGCTGGTGGTGTTCGGGCAGGTGATGGTGCTGTCCGCGTCCGCCGTGGACTCGATCGCCCGGGGGAGCTCGCCGTACGCGCTCGCGGCGGAGCAGCTCCGGTTCGCGGTGCTCGGGGTCGTGGTCATGCTGGTGGCCGCGCGGGTGCCGCTGCGGGTGTACCGCCGGGCGGCGGCGCCGCTGCTGCTCGGCGCGCTGGTGCTGCAGCTGCTCGTGTTCACGCCGCTGGGGCTGAGCCAGGGCGAGCGGCGCAGCTGGGTCGCGCTCGGGCCGGTCGTCGGCCAGCCCGCCGAGGTGGTGAAGCTCGGCCTGGTGCTCTGGCTCGCCCGCGTGCTCGCGGCCCGGCAGGAGGGCGTCCACGACTGGCGGACCGCGGCGTTCCCGGCCGTGCCGGGCGCGGTGGTCGCGATCGTGGCGACCCTCGCGGGGCACGACGTCGGCACCTCCCTGGTCATGGCGACGCTCGTGGCCGGGGCGCTGTTCGTGGCCGGGGCGCCGCTGCGGCTGTTCGCGGTGGCGGGCGCCGCGGCCGCGCTGGCCTTCGTGGCGATCGCCGCGTCCGCGCCCCGGCGGGTGCAGCGAATCAGCGACTGGCTGGGCGGCGACTGCGACCCGCTGGGCAGCTGCTACCAGACCACGCAGGGACTCCGCGCCCTCGCCTCGGGCGGCTGGCTCGGGACCGGTCTCGGGCAGTCGCGGCAGAAGTGGTCCTACCTGCCCGAGGCCCACAACGACTTCATCTTCGCGATCATCGGCGAGGAGCTCGGGCTGGCCGGGACGCTCCTGGTGCTGGGCCTGCTGGGGGTGCTGGCGCTCGGCATGCTCCGTGTGATCGGGCGGCACCCGGACCCGTTCGCCCGCATCGTCGTCGGCGGCGTCCTGGGCTGGGTGGTGTCCCAGGCGCTGATCAACATCGGGACCGTGATCGGCCTGGCGCCGGTCATCGGCGTGCCGCTGCCCCTCGTCTCGGCGGGCGGGTCCGCGCTGGTCGCCACGATGCTCGCGCTCGGCGTGGTCCTCGCGTGCGCTCGCACCGAGCCCGGGGCACCGGACGCCCTGGCCGCGCGGCCGGGCGCGCTGCGGCGGTCGCTCGCCGTGCTCGGACGGCCGCGCACGGCCGGGCGGCGCCGGGCGGCGCGGGCCGCCCGAGCGTCGCGGGCGGCGGGGGTCCGGGCCCCCGCCGAGCAGGGACGATCGTCCCATTGGCGATGTGTCAATGAGTCGTAGGTTCGAGGCGTGTCCACCGCCGAGCGCTCGCCCCGCACCGTCCTCGACCCCGAGCGACGGCGTGCGGAGCTGCTCGACGCGGCCGAGCGCGCGTACGCGGAGCGCGGCCTGAGCCGGACCACGGTGAGCGACGTCGCCCGGGTCGCGGGCGTCACGCGCGGGCTCGTGTACCACTACTTCCCCACGACCGAGGACCTGCTCGACGCGGTCCTCGCCCGCCGCGTCGAGGCGTTCGTCGCCTCGGTCCGCGCGTGGGACGACACCCGGACCGTCGGCGACGTCGAGGGCGCGCTGCGGGACGTGATCGCCCTGTTCCGGGCGGAGACCACCCCGGTCGACCCCGTGCGCGCCGACCTGCGCCGGCCCGAGAACGCCGCGCTCTACCAGCGCTTCGTGGACGCCGCCGTCGCGGCGGTCGTGGACACCCTGCAGGTCACCACCGTCGAGGCGTACTCCGCCCGCCACGGCCTGGCCATCGAGCACGTGCGCGCGACGTTCGTCGTGCTGGTGCACGGGCTCGTCGGGCTGGTCCGGACCGAGCCGGAGGTGCCCGACGCCGTGCTGGCCGCGCTGGTCCGGCAGACCCTGCGCCTCGACATGGTCGGGCGCACCCTCCCGCCGCCGGAGCAGGCGGCACCCACCCCGCCGGCCTGACCCACGGCCGGTCCCACCCCGCCGGCCTGACCCACGGCCGGCCCCACCCCGCCGACGCGCCACGCGCCGGCACCACCCTGCGAGGAGGTTCGGAGCGTGTTCCTGTTCGAGTCGATCCCGTGGTACTCCGCGGTGATGTGGTGCGTCGTGCTCGCGGCGCTCATCGGGCTCAACGAGGTGACCCGGCGCTGGCGCGCCGCCGGCATCGCGTTCTTCGTGGCCCTGCCGATCGTGCTCACGATCTTCGTCTGGCCGCACACCGCCGGGGCCGGGTCCAGCACCGGCACCTGGTTCCACTGGGTGAAGGTCTACTCCGCGCTCGCCGGCTGCCTCGGCTTCATGGCGCTGCGCTACCACCCGAGGCTCGCCGCCAAGCGCTGGGCGCTGGCGTTCCCCGCCGCGATCCTCGCGATCAACATCGCCGAGGCCGTGCTCCGCGACTTCCAGGTCGCCGGGATGTCCGAGGGCGTCGTCGACGGCGTCTACATGGTGCCCGGCCCGTGGAACGTGATGAACGGCGTCGCCGGCATCCTCAACCTCGTCACCATCTGCGGGTGGGCCGGGATCACGATCAGCCGCTCGCGGAGCCGCGACATGCTCTGGCCCGACATGCTGTGGTTCTGGATCATCGCGTACGACCTGTGGAACTTCGCCTACGTCTACAACTGCGTCGGCGACCACGCGTTCTACGCCGGTGCCGCCCTGCTGATCTCCTGCACCATCCCGGCCTTCGTCTTCAAGCGCGGGGCGTGGCTGCAGCACCGGGCGCACACCCTGGCCCTGTGGATGATGTTCACGATGGCCGTGCCGACGTTCGTGTCCTCCTCGCCGTTCGCCGTCGAGTCGTCGCACGACCCCGCCGCGCTGCTCACCGTCAGCGCGCTGTCCCTCGCCGCGAACGTGGCGCTGGCGGTCTACCAGCTGCACCGCGTCGTCACCACGCGCCGCAACCCGCTCACCGGGACCGAGCTGTACCCGGAGCTGGCGGCGTACCAGCGGGTCGTCGCGGAGGAGCGGGCCGAGGCCCCGGTGGTCGGGACCGGCGCGCCGCGCGAGCCCGCGGCCGTCTGACCGCGCCGGTCGGCGAGCCCCCGTCCCGCGGTCGTCGCGGGGCGGGGGCTCGTGCCGTCCGGGCGTCGCCGCCGGCACCCGGGCGGCGGGAAAACCGCTGGGACGCGCCGCGGTCCGCTGCTACGGTCGTCCCGTGGAGACGATCGAGGTCGACAGAGCCTAGCCACCGGACCGCCGGTGGCTCGCCCCGTCGTCCGACGCGCAGCGCCGGTCCGCCCGCCCCGGGCGTCGACCGCGCAGCGACGAGTCCCCCGCACGTCCGGCGCCGCACCGACCCCGGTGCGCGCCCGCCCCGTCGCCCGCTCCCGCACGCGCCGCACTCCCCCGTGCGCCCCCGCGTCGCCGCCGCGGCCGGCGCCCGGGCCGGCCGCCCACGCCGACCAGCGCTCCCCCGCCCACGGGCCGGGGAGGGAGAAGAGCACGCCCATGTCCCCGTCCCCCTCCGTCACCCTGCGGGCCGTCACCCTCGTGTGGCCCGACGGCACGACCGCCCTCGACCGCGTCGACGGCACGTTCACCACCGGTCGCACCGGGCTGGTCGGCCGCAACGGCACGGGCAAGTCCACGCTGCTCCGGCTCGTCGCCGGCCTGCTCGCGCCCACCTCCGGTGCCGTCGAGGTCGCGGGCGAGGTCGGCTACCTCCCGCAGACCCTCACGCTCGCGCGGGACACCACCGTCGCGGCCCTGCTGGGCGTCGACCGCACCCTGGCGGCGCTGCGCGCCATCGAGTCCGGCGACGTCGACCAGCGGCACTTCGACGCCGTCGGCGACGACTGGGACATCGAGGCCCGCGCGGACGAGGCGCTGCACCGCATCGGGTTCACCGCGGCCGACCTGCCGCGCCGCGTCGCCGAGGTGTCCGGCGGGGAGGCCATGCTGATCGCCGTGACGGGTCTGCGCCTGCGCCGCACCCCCGTCACGCTGCTCGACGAGCCCACCAACAACCTCGACCGGCCGACCCGGGCCCGGCTCGCCGAGCTCGTCGACCAGTGGCCCGGGACGCTCGTGGTGGTCAGCCACGACCTGGAGCTGCTGGAGCACATGGACCGCATCGCCGAGCTGCACGACGGCGTCCTCGAGACGTTCGGCGGGACCTACAGCGCCTGGCAGGAGCACCGGGCGGCGGAGCAGGCCGCCGCCGAGCAGGCGGCGCGCTCAGCCCAGCAGGCGCTCCGGTCGGAGAAGCGCCAGCGCGCGGAGGCGGAGACGACGCTCGCCCGCCGGGCACGGACCGCCCGGGCGACCCAGCGGGACGGCGGCATCCCGAAGATCCTCGCGGGCAACCGGGCCAGCCGCGCCCAGGCCTCGGCCGGGTCGCTGCGGTCGACGCTCGACGACCGGGTCCGCGCGGCCCAGACCGCGGTGGACGCCGCCGACTCCCGGGTACGGGACGACGAGCACATCCACCTGGTCCTGCCGGACCCCGGGGTGCCGCGCGGGCGGCGGATCGCCGAGCTCACCGGCACCGGGGGGACGGTCGTCGTGCAGGGCCCCGAGCGCGTGGCCCTCGTCGGGGCGAACGGCACCGGCAAGACCACCCTGCTGGAGCACCTGGTCCGCGGGACCGCGCCGGTACCCGGCCGCCCGCACGGCCGCCTGCTGACGGACGCGGTCGGGTACCTGCCGCAGCGCCTCGACGGCCTGGACGAGGAGGCCGGCGCGCTCGCGGCGGTGCAGGCCGTCGCGCCCGGGACACCGGCGGGGACGCTGCGCAACCAGCTCGCCCGGCTGCTGCTCCGCGGGGACGCGGTCGACCGGCCGGTGCGGACGCTGTCCGGCGGCGAGCGGTTCCGGGTCGCGCTCGCACGGCTGCTGCTCGCGGACCCGCCCGCGCAGCTGCTGGTCCTCGACGAGCCGACGAACAACCTCGACCTGGCGAGCGTCGCGCAGCTCGCGGAGGCGCTCGACGCCTACCGCGGTGCGCTGCTGGTGGTCAGCCACGACCACGCGTTCCTCGGACGGGTCGGGATCGACACGGTGGTCGAGCTGTCGGCCGACGGCGACCTGCGTCGCCGCGGCGACCTCCCGTCCTGAGCCCCGGGCGTCGACCGCCCGCATGCGCCGAGATCGGTGGTTCCGCTCGAGATCGGCGGTCCGGGCCGCCGATCTCGGCGCGAGCCGCCGATCTGGGCGGGCGACGCGCGCGGCTCGCGCGCAGACGGGGCGAGTTGCGCCGCAGGGGCCACGCCGCACGGGTGTGGCGGGGCGCACGCCGGGCCGGTTTGGGCCGAGCGCCCACGACCTGTACTCTCTTCTTCGGCCCTCCGGGGCCGATGCGCCCGTAGCTCAATGGATAGAGCATCTGACTACGGATCAGAAGGTTGGGGGTTCGAGTCCCTCCGGGCGCACAGCGCACAACCCCCGTCCGGGTCGCCCTGGGCGGGGGTTCTTGCATGCCCAGGATGCCGCGGCGCAGGAGTGGGCCGCCGCGAGGAGTCCTCGTTGCGGCCCACTCCCGGGGGCTACCCCTTGCTCGAACTCGCCGCGCGAGCTGCCTGGCGCTGCCAGTAGAGGATGATCGCGACATCCGCAGCAAAAGCCACCCAGGCAAAGTTCTTCGCCCACTGGAGCGACTCGGGTCCGCGGGTCCCGAGAACCCACAGGCCGATCCCGGCGAGGAAGAGTCCGACGTACACGACCGCGTGGGGCCAGGGCGTGAGGCTTGCGCGCAATGTGTCGAGAGTTCTCGGCTGCTCGGCGGCGGGCGTCGTCATCGGCATCGGCTGTCCTTGTACTGTCCGGCAGCGATGCCAAGAATCGTAGGCGTCACCATGCGGATGTAAACCGCAGCAATCAGCGTGGCAGTAGTCGTGGTTGCGAAACGTGTCCTCACGGAACCCTCTTGCTCTACGAGTCGGTGCGGAGCGCTCGGCACCCGTCACGCCCTTGTGACAAGTCGCACGTTAGGGCCCGACCGCGAGGGCGGGTGGCTGTTCTTGATGTGAACAACCCTGTGGTCGGAGCAGCCACTTGTCTCCGTGACCTCTGCTATTGGGCGCGAGCCCGGTCGAACCGGACCTCGGTGGTTCTACGGAGGACGTGCGACCGGCGACACCCGGGCCCCTCCGAGGCGACCAACGACCGTGGCTGTCTCGGCGAATGCCCGGAGGACCGCTCCATCTAGCGTCCAGCGGTCGCGCGCCCGTCGGGGCTTGCCTCACCTTGAGCCCAAGGACGTGCCTGGTCGAGGGCTATCGCTGGGGCGGGGCGGCACACCCAGTTGAGGCACCTAATTCACGAGACGCTATGTAGCGCCTCGGCCCACGACCGCCCGCGTAGAGTCGTCGGCGCGCCGTCGCCCGGTGGTCGCTGACACCGGCGCAGCGGCCCGGTCCCCCGGCCCCGCACTCGCAGTACCGGATCCGTCTGGACAGCGCGAACTTCAACAGCCACGTCAACGCGGACGGCTACACGTTCGCCAACGTGGTCAGGAGCACGACCGCTCACGAGCTCGGACACGCGCTGCGCCTCGGGGACCACACCGACCTGCCCACCCGGCTGATGAGCGATAGCAGAATCCGCAACTTTGTGATCAGCCCGACCACGGCCGAGGTCGACGAGTCCAACGGCTACTACTGAGGGGAGCGGAGCGATGAACACGAAGATTCGGAAGCTCCCAGTGCTGGCCGGCGCCGCAGCGCTCATGCTGAGCGCGTGTGCCACGTCCCCTGGTGAACCGACGGCCGGCTCGACGGTCCAGCTGCAGGCCGACTACCCGGTCTACGACCAGGCGACTCTCGTCGAGGAGGCGACGCTGATCGTCGAGGGCGAAGTGCTGGCGACCGAGCCGACCGTCCTGACACCGCGCTTCGAGGGCGACACCCCGGAGGAGAACCCGCTTCTCGGGCTCTCCGAGGCCGAGAGGAAGGCGGCGCTCGGGGAGGCCGACGGGGTGCCCGCTACGGCTGTCACCTTCCGAGCAGACGTCGTGCACCAGGGCACCGTCACTCCGGACCAGGAGATCCTCGTCGTCCAGACCGGCGGCACGATCGACGGCGTCGACTATGTGCTCGGGGGCGGGTTCATGCTCGCCAAGGGCGAGCGCTACCTGCTGTTCGCCACCGACAGCTTCGACGGCGCCTACGCGATCCTCGGAGGTGCCGCGGGCACCTTCCGCTCGACGGGAGGCGACGCCTTCGCCGCGGTGGCGCCCGATGTGGCGCCGTTCTCCGAGCTCAGCGCCGCGCAGGTCGACCAGCTCACCGAGTAGCGGTGACCGCTGGCGCCGGCCGGTGCTGCTCTCGGGCATCCGCCGGCACTGGCCTGCGGGTTCGGCACAGGCGACCGCGGTCCGGAGCTCGCGGGTGGCGTCGGCGCTGGCAACACGGCCGAGGGCGATCTGGTCCTCGAGCCTGCGACGGAACGCGCGTAGGTCCGGTTTCGAGTCCCTCCGGGCGCACAGCGCGGAGCCCCTGTCCCAGATCGTCTGGCCGCGCCGCGTTGAGTGATCGGCGTACTCACACCCACCCAGACCGACCGTGTCTGCCACCCCATTCGGCACCGCGACACTCAGACGCGGCTCCAGGACCTAGGTCCCTGGCCAGGTGCCGTTCGCACCGGTCGACCGCGTGGTGGGCGCATCCGGCGAGCCGTCTAGGTGCTCGGCGTGCTCGGCATGCTCAGGACTCCCGACAGAGCCCGGTCCACCTGGCCGGCCGCACCCCGCCATCTGCTGCAACCCGCCCTCCGGCGGCGGGACCCGCATCGCCCCGAAAGGACTCTGACGACCATGAAACCCACCACCAGCACCTCCGACCGGGACCGTCGCAAGAAGAAGCTCTGGGTCGTCCTCGGTGTCGGCCTGCTCGCCGCCGCGGTGGCCGGCGGTGGCGCGCTCTCCACCCTCTTCACGACGATCTCCGGCAACGAGTTCCGCGCCGCCGTGCCGAACACGGAGGACGTCCCCGAGGGCGCGCTCGTGCGCATCACCGGTGCGGCGATCGACCACGAGTTCGACTCCTCGACCTTCAACCACCTGGTCCGGGCCTCCTGGGTGCTGGAGAACCACGGCCCGACGGCGACGACGTTCGACGGTCACTTCCGGACCGTCTCGGGCTCCGACGAGACCCTCGCCGCCGCCCTGCTCGTGCAGTACGGCGAGGTGGACCCGGACGGAGAGGTCGTCGGGTGGATCGACGGCGGCACGGTCGCGGACCCGACGCCGTTCGCGGAGGCCACCGGCATCGACACGATCAACGGGCAGACCCAGATCCCGATCGAGGTCCGGGTCGTCCTGGAGGACCCGGGCGTCATCGCCTCGAATGACGACGACCTGATCGGCGAGATGATCCGGGTCGCCGCCGACTTCACCGTGTCCTACCTGGACCCGATCAACCGCGCGTGACCTGAGCACGCGCCACCTCGCTGTGGCGGTCGCGGGCCAGGGCTCGCGACCGCCACCGCCGCCCGCCCCCGCCGCGGACGAGCGACTCCCTGGCACACCCACGCGACCTGGCTCGACACCCGAGACAGCCCCGACGAGAGGACGAGCACGATGGCCGTACGCAGCCCGTGGCGCGTTGCCGCTCCCCTCCTGACCGCGGTCATGCTCCTGACGTCCTTCACCTCGGGAGCAGCGGCCGTGCCGGCCGCTCCCCTGGCGCCCGGGGACGCCACTCCCGCCGTGAGGGCCCCCGCCGAGACTCCCGACGAGGCCCCCGGCACGGCGGCGCTCGCGCGCAACAGCTGGGCCTTCACGCTGCACCCCCAAGACCAGTCCCTCGCGCCGGGCTACGAGGTCGAGTTCACCTCGGTGTTCGAGACGACGGACACCGCGACCTGGATCGGGTACTGGGAACGGTCCACCGACGGCGGGGGCACGTGGATCTCGGAGACCCGGCCGGCGTTGTGGCACTCCGGGTCGACGCAGACCCTGAGGCTCGGAGCCGCCATCGCGGAGATGGACGGCTTCCTGTACCGGGCCCGCGTCATGAACGAGATCTACACCCCACACGAGGACCGGGTGTCCGAGCCCGCCCGGCTGACCGTGCTGCCGGCGAGCGCGCAGTTCATCGAGCAGCCGCAGGACGTCGTCGTCCGCGAGGGTGACACGGCCGAGCTCACCGCGGCGTACACCGTCTCCCCGATTGGCCGGGGAGGGCGCACCACGGAGATCTCGCGCGACGGGGGCCGGACCTGGCAGGAGGTGGCGTGGGGCGCCTGGACCTCGACGGCGGAGCAGCAGGCGTCCGGGCTGTACTTCACGCCGCGGTGGTCGCAGCAGTTCTGGTCGAGCGACGACGGGCTGCTGATGCGGTTCGCGATCACGTTCGACGGGCAGCATCTCGCCTACAGCGACGCGGCCGAGGTCACCGTCGAGATGGTTCCCCCCGTCGTCACCGAGGCTCCCGCCGACGTCACCGTGATGGAGGGGGAGAGCGCGTCCTTCTCGGCGGCGTACGGCGGTACGGACGCGCCGACGTCGGTGCAGTGGCAGTTCTCGACGGACGGCGGGCGGACCTTCGACGACGTCCCCGACGGGATCGGGCCGAACGGTGCCGGGTCGATCCCCCTGGTGATCGACTCGGTGCACGAGGAGATGGACGGCTGGCAGTACCGGGTGCGGTTCACCAACGAGGCCGGGTCGGTGTTCTCGGAGGTCGCGACCCTGCGGGTCGGCATCTGGTGGCCCGAGACGAGCCTCGAGGCGCCGCTCGGAGTGCGTGTCGACCTATCGGTCTCCGACATGCCCCGCTCGCGAGACGGTGCCCTGCACCTCACCGCGCCGCCCGGCACCCGCATCAACGGGTGGAGGATTCACCATGTCTCGGGCATCACCGAGAGTCTCCAGTTCACGATCAGCCCGGACGGGCGCACGATGACGACCCGAGACCCCGAGACTGACGACTTCCCCTGGGGCGGCGGGCTCCGCTTGGCCACGTTCACCCTGCAGGTCGACCCCGACGTGGCCCCCGGAACTGTCCTGGACGGCGGCGAGTTCCGCGTCGTCCAGGGCGGTGTCCTCCGGGCCCGGGGCGCGGTCACGGTCACGGTCCCCGGAACCGCGCCGCGGGTCACCGAGCACCCCACGGACGCGGCGGTGTTCCTGGGCGAGCCCGTGCCCCTGCGGGTCGCGGCCGAGGGCACCGAACCCTTCACCGTGGACTGGCAGTGGCGCACCGGCCCGGACGGCGCGTGGCAGCCCTGGGACGGCGGCACCGACGCGGACCAGCCGCACTGGGCGGTCGAGGTGACCCTCGACGACCTCGCCCACGACGGGCGGCAGTACCGGGCCGTGGTGCGCAACGCCTGGGGCAGCGACGCGTCGGAGCCCGCGACGGTGTCCGTGCGACAGGTCCGGCGGGCGCAGCTCTCCATCACGCCGCAGGCGGTCCTGGTGGACGCCCTGCCGGGGGCCCGATGACCGCCGTGCGGGGACCGGGAATGCGCCCGAGAGGGCAGAAGGAGGACGACGTGGACGAGCTCGGCACGGCGCCGCGCGCGTCGGGACGGTGGTCCCGTACCCCGGTCGCCCGGTGGCCGGTCGCGGTGGCGGTCGGCCTCGCCCTCGTCGCGGTGCCGAGTTCGGCGACGGCCCGGACGACGGGCGGCGAGCCGCTCGTGACGGTGAGCGGGACACCGCTCGTGCACACCTTCGACCTCGCCGTCCCGGGCGATGCCGCGGTGGGCGAGTGGGGCGTCTCGACGTCCGCGGCCTCGCCGACCCCGTTCGACGGGTCCCTCGCGGCGGACGAGCCGGTACCCGACCCGGCCTTCGCGGAGGCCCTCGTGGTGCAGTACGGCACGCTGGACGGAACCGGGAGAGTCGTCGCCTGGCACGACGCGGGGACGCTCGCGGAGCCCGTGAGCCTCTCGCAGGCGCTGGGCCGGCCCACGACGGTGGCGGCCGGAGAGCCGGCGCGGGTGCCGGTGCGCGTCCGCCTGCCCGATCCCGGTGCTCTGGACCTGGCACCGGGTCGGTCGCTCGCCGTGACCGCCACCTTCACGGTCGACTACCTGTCCGACGACACCGCGGCCACGCCCCCGGCCCGACCGGTGGCGGGCCACGGGCCGCTGGCGATGACCGGAGCGGACCTCCGGCTGCTGGGGCTGCTCGGCGCTGCGGGCGTCCTCGCGGGGTCGCTGCTGCGCGGGACCCGGACCCGGGACCGCCGCGACCACCCGGCCGGGCGCGCGGGCAGCGGCGGTGCCGGCGACCGCGGGTGGGAGGCCGGGTGACCGCCGCCGGACCGCTTGACCTGCACCGCTGCGCGCGACTGTCGCACGCCGCCCGGTGTGTCGGTTCCCTCGGCGATGAGACGCTGCCCGCGAGGAACGCGGTCGAGGGCGGCGTCGATGACGCCTGCTCGGAGGACGGAGGGCGGGGATGGAGTCCGGAGGTTTCACGGAGCCAGTGGGGGCGGTCGAGCGCTGGCTGTCGGTCGGACGCGACGTGGTCGTGCGTGGCGACCGCGGTGCAGGGAAGTCCACGGTGCTCGAGACGCTGCTCGCGGACCTGTCGCAGCGCGGGGCCCAGGCGCTGCTGCTGCGCGCCCGCGGGGCGACACCGCTGTCCACCCTGCTGAACCACCCCTCGGCGCCGCTCGGCACCCCGGACGAGGCCGAGCTCACCGAGTGGCTCGTCGCGGAGCTCGAGGGGCCCCGCCGCAGCGTCCTGCTCCTCGACGACGCGGACCGGGTCGACACGTCGAGTCTCTCGGTGGTGGCCCGGGCGCTGGCGCGGACGTCGTGCGTGCTCATCACCACGACGACGCGGGACCCCCTGCGCGACCCGACGGCGGGGATGGGCGGCCTGCTCCTCGAGCGGGCGCCCGCGGAGGTCCGCGTCCCGCCCCTGGACTTCCGCGGTGTCGCGGACCTGCTCGGGTCGGTGCTGGGCGCACCCGCGGACGCCGGCCTGACCGCGGCGGTCGTCGCACGGACGGGAGGGAACCCGCGCGCGGTGCTCGCGCTGACGGACGCCGCCCTCGCGGGCGGTGCGCTGCAGCGGGTGGACGACGTCTGGGCGGATCGCGGAACCCTGGACCGGGTCCCCGTCGACGCCGTCGCGTACGTGTTCCTCGCCGGCATGCGCACCGAGCTCGTCCACGCGCTGGAGACCCTGGCGACCACGGGACCGGTCTCGGCAGAGGTCGTCGACCACGTCGTGGACCCGGATCTGCTCGACGAGCTGATGGAGTCGGGCCGGGTCGTCCGCCACGAGAGCGGGCAGCCGGGGCGGCTGGTCGGTGTCGCGCCGCCGGTGCTCGCGCGGGCACTGCGGGAGCGCGCCCGTCCGCACCGTCGACGGCAGGTGACGGAGCGCCTCGGCACCGTGCTCGGACGGAGCGGGGACACGGGCGGGCCGGATCTCGGCCCGGGGGTCGCGCAGCGGTTCACCTGCTCCGAGGTCCAGGACGCCGACGGCCGCTGGGCCGCCGAGCTCTCCGGCCTGATCTACGAGCACGTGCTGGCCGAGGAGCTGGCGACGCGCGCGACCTGGTTGCAGGCGCCCTCCGTGCGCACCGCCAACGCGTACCTCGCGCTGCTGATGCGGCGGCCGGCGACCGAGGCGCTGCAGGCGGTGTTCACCACCACGCAGGCGACCGACCGGGACGACCACGACGAGCGGCTCACGTTCGCCTACCACCACGCCCGCTGGCTGAACTGGCGCGGCGCGGCGAAGGCCGACGTCGTGGGGGCGTTCGCGGCGAGCGGCATCGACCCCGCCGTCCTGCGCGAGCTGCAGGGTCTCAAGACGCAGGTCGTGCGCGAGATCCAGCGGGGTCGACCGGTGGCCGAGATCGCGACGGCCACGGCGCCGGACGGCCTGTTCCGCATGCTGCACGGGGTCCCGGTGCTGCTCCACGCCGCGGGGCTGCTGGAAGCCGGACACCCCGCGCACGCCGTCCGGGTGTGCGAGCAGCACGAGGACCTCGACGCCGAGCCCGAGGTGCGGCACTACCTGGCCGGGGTCCGCGGGATCGCCCTCGCGATGGCCGGCCGGCCGGCCGAGGCGGAGGCCTGGGCGCGCCGCCTGCTGCGGACCGCCTGCGAGTCGCTGGACTCCCTGGGCATCCGGGTGCACGCGGGCGTGCTCGCCGAGGCGCTGTACCTGTCCGGGCAGAGCGAGGCGGCGTGGCAGGTCCTCGGGACCTCGCTGCGGCTGGGTGCCCCGGGCCCGGCCGAGACCACCTTCCACCGGCGAGGGCTGACGGTCGGCGCGGTGCTCCAGGCGCACGCCGGCAACACCGACCTGGCGCAGGTGCTGCTGCGCGAGCTCGACACGACCCCCGGCAACTACTACGCGCCGCTGCGCTCGATGCGCGCCCTCGCCCACGTCGCGGTCGCCGACGCCACCGGGGCCGGTGCGGCCGCGGGCGAGAAGGCCTGGGAGGTCGGCCTGAGCCTCGCGGACCGGGGCCTGCTCCAGCCCGCGCTGCTCATCTGGGCGATCGGGCCCGCCACCCTCGACGCGGGGCGGGTCCCCGCCGTACGTGCCGCGCTCGCGCGAGCGGACGTGCCCGGGGTCGAGCCGTACGTCCGGTTGCTGCTGGCCACGGCGGAGCAGGACAAGGAGGCCGTCACCGCGCTGCTCCCCGCGGTGCACCGGCTCGTCGCGCCGATGCTCGTGCGTGCGGCGGAGAAGCTGGTGGGTGCGCGGCGCCCGAACCAGGCGGCGACGGAGCGCGTCGTGCGGCGCGGCCCCGACTGGGGGTCGCTGACGACCCGGGAGCGGGAGATCACCACCATGGCCGGCCGGGGCATGAGCAACCGCACGATCGCCGCGCGGCTCCACCTCAGCGTCCGCACGGTCGAGAACCACATGAGCCGGGCGCTCGGCAAGCTGGGCGTGACGACGCGCCAGGAGCTGATGACGTCGCGGCAGCCCGAGGAGCGCGCGCCGTGAGCCGCCGCGAGGAGGGCCGGGGGCCGGGCGCGCGGACCCGGCCCGATCGCCGAGCGGGCGTGACGCGGGCCGCGCTCAGCGCGGCGGCGGTGGTGCTGCTGGTGGTGCTCGCCGCGCCGTGGGTGTGGCTCTCGCTGACCGGGGACTTCTTCATGACCGTCCAGGGTCGCTCGATGGTCCCCACCTACGACGTCGGGGACGTCCTGGTCGTGCGCGGACCGAGCGGCGAGGAGCTCGCGAGCGCCGGCGAGGTGGTCGTCGTGGCCCGTGAGCCGGGTGCCGGCCGACAGGGGGCGATGTACGTCCACCGGGTCGTCGAACCGCTGCTCGGCGGCGAGGCGTGGCTCCAGGGCGACGGGAACCCGACCCGCGATCCGCGGCCGGTCGACCAGGAGGCCGTCGTCGGGACGCCCCGTCTCGCGCTGACCGGACCCGTTGCCGTCGCGTTCGCCGTCACGCAGTCCGTGGCCGGCAGGGTGGTTCTCGCGGGTGCCGCGCTCGCCCTGCTCCTCCTCCCACGGCGTGCTCCCGGGGACGCGCGCCAGGGCGAGCCCGGACACGGGTCCTCGTCGCGGGCCGGCGGTCGACGCGATGCGCGGTGACCGCACCGGTCAGCAGGTCGCACCCGCGCGGCCGGGGGTGAGCAACCGTCTCGGCACCCGGGGGCGGATTTGGCGAGGCGCTGACCCTGGACGCGGGGCACCGGTCCGAGGACAGTGAGAGAGGTGGCTCTCGACCCGGTCGTGACGAACCCCGACCACTACAGCGTGGTGTTCGAGAACGCGCTGGTGCGCGTCCTGCAGTACGTGGACGCGCCGGGTGACCGGACGACACCGCACGTGCACCCGGACAGCGTGATGCTCACCCAGTCCGCCTTCCGCCGGCGCCTCAGCGGGTCCCAGGGGGAGCGGGAGGTCGAGCTGCCGGCGGGCGCCGTGGTCTGGCTGCCCGCCCAGGAGCACACGGGCGAGAACATCGGCGAGACGCCGACCCGGGTGGTCCTGGTGGAGATCAAGGGCAGCGCGGCCGCGCCGGCGGCGGGACCGGTGCTCGGCCCCGAGTGACGCGGTCGTCCCCCGCCGACCACCACCAGATCGCTCGGGAGCACGGGGCACCCGCGGCACCGTCGCGCTGACGGGCGCGCACCCCCGTCCCCCGCACCCCGCCCGACGTCCTCCGCGGCGGGGCGCGGGCCCGGCGGCCGGTCCCCGGTGGTCCTGCCCGCCGGGTGCCGCGCTGCGTAGGTGCTCCGGCGGTCGACGGTCCGCCCCCGCAGTCCCCGTAGCGTCGGTGCGTGCCTGACGACCTCCCCGCCACCACCACGTCCCGCTCCCCCACGCCCTGGTCGCTCGCCCGCGGCGTCCTCGTGGGGTGCGCCGAGGCCCTGCCCGGCATCAGCGGCGGCACCGTCGCGCTGGTGACCGGCGTGTACGAGACCGCGGTGACCGGCGCGGGCCACGCGGTGACCGCCGCGCGGCTGGCGGTGACGGACCGTGCCCGCGCCCGGGCGGAGCTCGCGCGGGTGCGGTGGTCGGTGATCGTGCCGCTGCTGATCGGCATCGTGCCGGGGCTGCTGGTGACGGTGCGGTTCCTCGCGCCGGTGCTGGAGGAGCACCCGGTCCCGCTGTACGGGCTGTTCCTCGGCATGACGGCGGCGGCCCTGGTGGTGCCGGTGCGGATGGCGGGCGCCCGGTGGTCCGCCGGCGAGGTCGCGCGGGCGCTCGTCGTGGCCGCGGTCGTGTTCGTGCTCGTCGGGCTGCCGCCGCAGCACCTCACCCCGACGTACCCGGTCGTGCTGGTCGCGGCGGCGGTCGCCGCGTGCGCGCTGGCGCTGCCCGGGACGTCCGGGTCGTTCCTGCTGCTGACGTTCGGGCTGTACCAGCCGACCCTCGCCGCGGTGAACGACCGCGACTGGGGCTACGTCGCGGTGTTCCTCGCCGGGATGGTGCTCGGGCTGGGCTGCTTCGTGAAGGCTCTGCAGTGGCTGCTCGAGCACCGGCGGCGCCCCGCGCTCGTGCTGCTGTCGGGCGTGATGGCCGGGGCGCTGCGGGCGCTGTGGCCGTGGCAGGAGGACGACCGGACGCTGCTCGCCCCGGGGGACCAGGCGGGGCTCGCGGCGGTGGCGTTCGCCCTCGGCGCCGCCGTCGTGCTGGGGCTGGTGGCCGCCGAGCGGCGGTCCCGGGCGCTGCCCGACGCCGGCTGACGGCCACGGGGCGGACGTCGCCCCTGGTCCGGGAGGTCCCGTCCCACGATGAGGACGACCCGGCCCGCGCCACGCGCTCTCCTTATTCTGGAGTCATTCCAGTTACGAGCACGAGGAGAACCCATGCACTGCTTCGAGGACGCGCGGACCGGCCGGCAGGTGCCCGCCGTCGGGACCTGCCAGGCCTGCGGGGCCGGGGTGTGCGCCGACCACGTCCGGCAGCACACCGTGTCCGGGATGCGCACGAACGCCGTCGGCGCCCCGACCCCCGGTCCCGACCGCCGGGTGCTGCACTGCCCCGCGTGCGCCCGCCCGTGACCGCCGCCCGGCCGGCGCCGACGGTCGGGCCTGCGGCCGTCACCGCCGGCCGGGCGTGACCGCCGACCCGGGGCGACCCACCCGGGCCACCCCGGGGGCGGCTCGGCAGGCCCGGGCGGGCCGCGGGCTCAGCCGCAGGCGACGAGGGCCGCGCCCGGCTCCACCTCGAGCGGGTGCAGCTCGGGCCGCGCCCGCAGGAACTGCGCCGGCCGCGCCAGCGCCCCGTCGGCCCACGGCACGTCCGCGGACACCTCCACGACCAGGGGTGCGATCCGGGTCGCGATCGCGGACGGCGCGCCGCCCGGGGGCCCGAGTGGCGTGATCTGCCGCCCGAGCGCGAGCCCCGCGGCGAGCCCGACCGACCCGGACCGCCCGACGGGGACGAGCTCGCCGTCGACGGGCAGCGCGAGCAGCAGGGCCCCGGGCTGGACGGCGGACCCGGTCACGGCGGTGGCGACCAGGTCCACCACCGACCGGTGCTTGACCTTGCGCCAGTCCCGGGTGCCGGGTCGGTACGGCTGGTCGAGGCCCTTGGCCACCAGGCCGTCGACGCCGAGGCCGGCGAGGTCCCGGAACCAGCGCGCGGCCAGGTCGACGTCGCCGGTCAGCGGGGAGGTCGACAGGGGCCCGGCCCAGCCGGCGGCGAGCTCCTCCAGGGCGATCCGTCGCTCGATGAAGGGCTGCGGGCGCAGGTCGACGTGCTCGCGCTGGATGACGTCGAACACGATGAACTCGGCCGGGAGCTGCGCGGCGAACGCATCGGGCCGGGCGGCGGTGGCCCGGCGCTGGAGGGCCCCGAAGTCGACGCGGCCCGAGCGGCGGACCACGAGCTCGCCGTCGAGCACCGTCCCGGGCGGCACCCGGGCGGCGACGGCCCCGGTCACCTCGGGGAAGTCGAGGGTCAGGTCGGCGCCGTGCCGCGAGCGCAGCAGGGTGCCGGGACCGTCGGCGAGCGCGAGCAGCCGCATGCCGTCCCACTTGGGCTCCCAGGCGGTCCCGCCGGGGAGCCCGACCGTCTCGTCCAGGCCGGTCACGGGGCGCGCCAGGGCCAGGCCGCTGGAGTCCTCCGGGGTGCGGGGCACGCGCGAACTGTACGCCCGCTTTCCTCCGGGTATGTGGTGTTTCGTCTGATTTCGTTCGGACGGGTGAGCGGCGCCCGCCGCGGTCAGGTGCCGCGCCTCCCGGCGGGCTGCGGGTCCACCTCGTCGGGGTGCAGCTCGGGCCGCGCCCGCAGGAACTGCGCCGGCCCGGCGAGGCCGCCGCGGGACCAGCGCAGGTCCGCCGAGACCTCGACGACGAGCGGCGCGATCGCCGTGGCGACGGCGCGTCCCGGGTCGGTCGACGCACTGCCGCCGACCACCGGCGTCAGCACCCGCGCGAGCCCGATCGCCGCGACGGCGCCCACCGACCGCGACCGGCCGACGGGCACGAGCTCCCCGCCGGCGGGCAGCGCGAGGAGCAGGGCGTCGGGCTGGTCGACCGGTCCGGTCACCGCCGTCGCCACGAGGTCGACCGCCGAGCGGTGCTTGACCTTGAGCCAGTCGCGCGCGCCACCGCGGTACGGCTGGTCGAGGCCCTTGGCGACGAGCCCGTCCGCTCCGGTGCCGGCGAGGTCGCGGAACCAGCCGGCCGCCACGTCGACGTCGCCGGTGAGCGGTGACAGCGACAGCGCGGCCGGCCAGGACGTCGCGAGCTCGGCGAGGGCCCGCCGCCGCTCCAGGAGCGGCCGCTCCCGCTGGTCGACGTGCTCGCGCAGCAGCAGGTCGAACGCGAGGTACTCCGCGGGGGCGCGCCGCGCGGCGTACGTGGCCGTCCGCCGGGTCGCGAGCCGGTGCTGCAGCGCGCCGAAGTCGAGCCGCCCGCCCTGCCGCACCACGAGCTCGCCGTCCAGCACGGTGCCGGCGGGGACGTGGGCCGCGACCGCGGCGACCACCTCGGGGAACGCCAGGGTCAGGTCCTCGCCGTGCCGGGAGCGCAGGGCGGTCGCGGCACCGTCCGCGAGCGCCAGCACCCGCATGCCGTCCCACTTCGGCTCCCAGGCGGTGCCGCCGGGCATGCCCTGCGCGTCGGCGACGGTCCGGACCGGGCGGGCCAGGGCGAGCTCGATCGGTGCCTCGCGGGTGTGGCGCACGGGCGTCTCCTCGGGTCGGGTCGGGTCAGGTGCTCGTGGCCGCGCGGGCGGTCGGCACCGCCGGTGCGGTGCGGACCACGCGCGCCGAGGCGCCCGTGCCGCGACCGCCCGGGGCGTGGGTGCCGGTGCCAGGCGACCAGCGGTCGCCGGCCGGGGCGGCGGCGACC
>NZ_SZYE01000061.1 GCF_005239125.1 Cellulomonas hominis
GCAGCGCCTGGTCGACCAGGCCCTCATCGAGCTCGACGGCACCCCGAACAAGGGCAAGCTCGGCGCCAACGCGATCCTCGGCGTCTCGCTCGCCGTCGCGCAGGCCGCGCGCGAGCTCGGCCTGCCGGTCACCGCGCCGGACGCCGCAGCCGGGACCTGACCCGCGCCGTACGTGCCCGCCCGGCGTTCCGGGTTACCGTCGCTGCACGCCGAACCACGCGCCGCGGCCCCGAGCCGCGGTCCCAGAACAGGAGCACCATGGCCACCGCCGCCGAGTGGGTCGCCGGAGCGCGCCCGCGCACCCTGCCCGCCGCCGCCGCCCCCGTCCTGGTCGGCACCGGCGCCGCCGCGCAGATCGAGTCGGCGCACCTGGGCCGGGCGCTGCTCGCCCTCGGCGTGGCCCTGGCGCTCCAGGTCGGCGTCAACTTCGCGAACGACTACTCCGACGGCATCCGCGGCACGGACGCCGACCGGGTCGGCCCGATGCGGCTCACCGCCAGCGGCGCGGCCCGGCCCGGCCAGGTGAAGGCCGGGGCGTTCGCCGCGTTCGGCGTCGCGGGCCTGCTCGGCCTCGCGCTCGTGGCCCTGAGCGGCCAGTGGTGGCTGCTGGCGATCGGCGCCCTGTGCGTGGCCGCGGCCTGGTTCTACACCGGCGGCCGGCGCCCCTACGGCTACCTGGGCCTCGGCGAGGTCGGCGTCTTCGTGTTCTTCGGCCTCGTCGCCGTCCTCGGCACCACCTACACCCAGTCCGGCACGCTGACCTGGCCCGCCTGGGTCGGCGCGGTCGCGGTCGGCCTCATCGCGTGCGCGCTGCTCATGGTCAACAACCTCCGCGACATCCCCACCGACGCCCTCGTCGGCAAGCGCACGCTCGCCGTCCGGCTCGGCGAGCACCGCGCCCGCCGCGCGTACGCCGTGATGGTCGTGCTCCCCGTGCTGCTCGGCGTCCTGTGCGCGCTGGCGAACCCGTGGGCGCTGATCGTCATGCTGCTGGCGCTGCCCGCGGGGGTGCTGGCGTTCACCGTGCTGGTCGGCGCCCGCGGCATCGCGCTCGTGCCGGTCCTCGCGGGGACGGGGATGTACGAGCTGGCGTTCGGGGTCCTGCTGGGGCTCGGCCTGGCGCTCTAGCGGGACCGCTGAGCCGCGGCGTCAGCCGCCGTTCGCCTCGCGCTCGGCGGCCTCGACCGCGGCGTCCTCCTCCGCGGCGTCCGCGCTGGCGGAGCGGGACAGACGGGGGCGGTCGCCGCGCGCCTCGGAGCGCGCCTGCAGCCAGAGCGCCGCCCGGTCGCGCGGGCCCCGGAGCAGCACGTAGGACAGCAGCGCCGCGAGCAGCGCGGCCCCCACGACGCCCAGCAGCCAGCCGGTGCCGGCCAGCACCAGGCCGACCAGGCAGACGACGAACAGGGCGAGGCGGAGCAGCGAGTAGGTCACGACGGGCACGCCCCCAGGGTAGGCCGACCGCGCGGCTGCCCGTGCCGTGCGGACCGCGGTACCGGGGCCCGGGACCGCCGGATGTGACGACCTCGTGCCGGTTCCGGCGATCACCCGGCCCGGGGCCGGGTGCGTGTGCGCGCCCTGGTTAGGGTGGAGCATGGCTCGCGCGCTCTTCTTCCTCGTGATCATCGGCCTGGCGGTCTACGCCCTCGCCGACATCGCCACGAGCGACGACCGCGCGCGTCGCGGCCTGCCGAGGGGCGCGTGGTTCCTCATCGCGCTCGTGCCGATCGCGGGGCCGGTGGTCTGGATCCTCACCAGCCGCGCCCAGCCCGCGGCCGGGCCCGGCGGCCCGGCGCAGGGGCACCGCCCCGGGCCGGGCGGATCCGGTCCGCGCCGGCCGGGACCGGTCGCGCCGGACGACGACCCGGACTTCCTGTGGCGCCTCGACCAGGAGCGGCGGCGCCAGCAGCGGGAGAACGGCACCGGTGACGGCAGCAGCGGCGACGTCCCGGACGAGGGCGCGCGCGGCTGACCTCCGCCGCACCGCGAGGCAGCCGCACCGTGGTGCTGCGAGCCCCCTGGTCCCCACCGGATCGGCGCACCGCACGCCGATCGATCGGGTGGTCCCGCGACGATCGGGTGGGAACCGGGCGGGCGCCGCGCGCCCCCGGGATCAGAGGCCGGAGTAGGAGTGCTTGCCGGTGACGAACAGGTTCACCACGGTGAAGTTCGCCAGCACGACGGCGTAGCCGACGTAGACGAAGTACGCCGCCTTGCGGCCGGCCCAGCCGCGGGTGGTGCGGGCGTGCAGGTACGCCGCGTACACGACCCAGGCGACGAAGGTGCCGACCTCCTTGGGGTCCCAGCCCCAGTACCGGCCCCAGGCGTGCTCGGCCCAGATCGCGCCGCCGATGAGCGTGAACGTCCACAGCACGAAGCCGATCGCGTTCAGCCGGAAGGACAGCGCCTCGAGCCGGCGGGCGGACGGGACGGTGCGCAGCCAGGACCAGGCCGGACCGGTGACCCGCCAGCGGGCGAGCGAGCGGCGCAGGCCGTCGGCGGACCGCCAGGGGTGGTCCAGGTGCGAGCGGCCGGTCTCGCGGCCGTCCTGGAGGACCTGGAGCACCGCGGTGGCGAACGCGACGGTGAAGATGCCGGTCGCGGTGATGGCCACGCCGACGTGGATGATCAGCCAGTAGCTCTGCAGGGCGGGCTGCACGGCGTCGGCCTGCACGTAGAACACGAGCAGCCCGAGCGCCAGGGCCAGCACGCCGATGCCCATGACGATCACGCCGAGGAACGGGATGACCCGCTTGCGCTGCACGACGGCGAGCACCACGGCGGCGACGAAGGTGCCGACCAGGGTGAACTCGTACATGTTCGCGGTGGGCCAGCGACCGGCGGCGACGCCGCGCAGCACGATGCCGGCGCCCAGCAGCACGATGCCGAGGTAGGTGGTGGTCCGGGCGATGCCGGTGGTGGCCGACGGCGCCGTCATGGGGCGCTCGGGCTCGGCGTCGTCGATCCTGCCGGACCGCGGCGCGACGTCCGCGTCCTCGGCGTCCACGTCGGCCGGCACCACCAGGCCGGACGGGCCGCCCGCCCCGACGGTCTCGCGCGCGGCGGCACGGGCCTGCTTCGCGGCGGCGACCCGGGCCGCCCGCTCGGCACGGTGCTCCGTGGACGTGGCCTCGGCGAGCCGGGCCAGCGCGGAGGTGTAGGCGATCAGGGCGATCGTGAACGCGGTCGCCGCCCCCCACACGAGCAGGGTGCTGATGTCGCCGATTGCCATGTCGTTCACCTTCCGGTCCGGCCGGTGGGCCCGTCGACGTCCGCTCCGCGGAGCCGGTCCATCGCCCGGTCGAGCTCCGCCTGCAGGCCCACGTCGTCACCGCGCGCCAGCGCGGCGGCGGTGACCACTGTACGGCCTGACCCGGGACCTTCGTCCCCCGCCGGACGCAGCCGCAGCCACACCCGGCGACGCGGTACGAACAGCGACGTCGCGAGGCCCGCGAAGGCCAGCAGAGCGAACGTCAGCACCCAGGCGAGCGAGGGGTCGTGCCGCAGGTCCAGGGCGACGAACCGCGGCAGCGCGTCGAAGGTCAGCGTGCCGAGCCCGTCCGGCAGGTCGACGGTGTCGCCCGGCCGGAGGTACAGCGTCACGGGCAGCCCCTCGTCGTCGAGCGACTGCGTGAGCCCGGTCTCGTCGAGCTGGTACACGTTCTGCGGGACGCCGTCGTCGAGGCCGAGGTCGCCGGTCCACACCGCCAGCGCGAGCAGCGGGTCGGTCGGCTGCGGGTCGACGGACCGGTAGATCCCGTCCGCGACCTGCTGGGCGGTGGGCAGCAGCACGCCCTGCAGGCCGATCTGCGGCCCGGAGGTGACGTCCGGCACCTTGATGACGCCCTGGGACGTGTACACGGTGTCCTGCGGCAGGAACGGCACCGCGCCGGAGAACGTCACGGCCCCGTCCGGGTCCCGCACGGTCACCTGGGGCGCGTACCCGTTGCCCTGGAGGTAGACCTTGGCGCCGGCGACGTCGAGCGGGTGGTTGACCTTGATCCGCTCCTGGACGCTCGCGGAGCCGGGCTCGGTGATCGTGACGTGGGCGGTGAAGTCGCGGGACTGCAGCGTGTCGGGGTCGAACGACGACTCGAAGGAGTCGAGCCGCATCGCGAACGGCTCGAGCGACGAGGCGCTGAACCCGGAGCCGGACTCGAAGCTGTCGTAGTCGCTCTGGGTGTTCGCGAACGCCCGGCCCTCCACGATGATCGCCTGGCCGCGGTAGTGCAGCAGCTGGCCGGTCGCGACCGAGACCAGCAGGCCGACGAGCGCCAGGTGGAACACGAGGTTGCCGGTCTCGCGCAGGTAGCCGCGCTCCGCGGCGACGCTCCACACCCCGCGGCCCTCGTCGCGGACGTCGACCCGGAACCGGCGCCACCAGCGCGGGCCCCCCAGCGCGGCGGCGGCCCGCCCGGCGACCTCCTCGGGCGTGCCGTCGAGCTCGGCGGACGCCTGGGCCGGGAACCGGTCGAACCGGCGCGGCGCCCGCGGCGGCCGGCCGCGCATCGCCCGCAGGTGGGTGCGGCTGCGCGGCAGGATGCAGCCGACCAGCGAGACGAACAGCAGCAGGTAGATCGCCGAGAACCAGACGGACGAGTACACGCCGAAGAACCCGAGCCGGTCGAGCAGCGGGCCGAGGTCCGGGTGGTCGGACAGGTAGGTCGCGACCTTGTCCGGGTCCTGGGCGCGCTGCGGGAACACCGTGCCCGGCACGGCGGCCACGGCGAGCAGCATGAGCAGCAGCAGGGCGACGCGCATCGAGGTGAGCTGCCGCCACGCCCAGCGCAGCCAGCCCACGACGCCGAGCGAGGGCAGCTGGGGAGCCGCCCCGGCGCCGCGGGGACCCGAGCCGTCGGCCGGGGGCTGCCCGGCGCTGAACGCGTCCTCGAGCCCCTCCGGGGTGTACCCGCGGGGCGAGGGCTCGGTGGTCTGTCGGTCGCGCGTCATTCTCACACCGCCGGGACGAAGGGCTCGGCGCCGGTGAGCAGGCCCTGGAGCCAGCCCGCCCACGCGGACCAGAGCCCGGTGACCAGCGCGACACCGAGCAGGAGCAGGAGGCCGCCGCCGACCCGCATCACCGCGAGCCGGTGCCGGGCGAGCCAGTCGAGGGCGCGGCGGCTGCGCTGGAGGCCGAGCGCGACGAGCACGAACGGCAGGCCCAGACCGGCGCAGAACGCGAGCGCGAGCACCGCGCCGCGGCCGGCCGAGCCGCCGTCGAGGGAGAGCAGGAGGATCGCCGCGAGGGTCGGTCCGATGCACGGCGTCCAGCCGACGCCGAAGGTCACGCCCAGGACGGGCGCGCCCCACAGTCCCGCGCGCGGGGCGAGCACCCGGCGGCTGTCCCGCTCCAGGAACGGGACCAGGCCGAGGAACGCCAGGCCCATGACGATCACGCCGACGCCCAGCACCCGGGACACCGGGTCCTGCCAGCGCAGCAGGAACGAGCCGAGCGAGCCGGCGAGCGAGCCGTAGGCGAGGAACACCGCGGTGAACCCGGCGACGAACAGCAGGACGCCGAGCACGAGCCGCCCGCGGGACGGAGCGGCACCGGGGACGACCCCGGCGCCGGCGCCCTCGTCGGTGGCCGGCCGGGTCAGCGCGGGCTGCGCCGGGAGCGCCCCGGCGAGGTCGAGCACCGCCCCGCCGCCGGCGGCCGGGGCGGCGGCGCGCACCCGCGCGGACCGCCGGGAGCCCGGGGCGGACGCGGCGGACATCCCGCCGAGGTAGCCGACGTAGGCGGGGACCAGCGGCAGCACGCACGGCGACGCGAACGACACCAGCCCGGCGAGCAGCGCCACCGGCACCGCCGCGAGCAGCGACCCGGACGTGGCCGCGTGCGCGAAGGAGTCCCCGACGTCGGCGAGGATCACGCGGGGTCCCCGCCGTCCTCCGCGAGCACCTCGTCGATCAGCGCGCGCAGCGTGGAGCCCTCGGCCAGGCCGACGATGCGGGCCGCCACCTTGCCGTCGCGGTCGAGCACGACCGTCGTCGGGGTGGCCTGGATCGGCACGATGCCCTGCAGCGCGGCGACCGCCTGCTTGTCGCGGTCGTCGATGCTCGGGTACGGCACGTCGAAGGTCTGCTGGAACGGCTCGGCCGCCCCGGCGTCGTCGACCCCGTTGATGCCGAGCAGGTGCACGCCGGCGTCGGCGTACTCGTTCGCGATGTCCACCAGGTCGGGCGCCTCCTCCCGGCACGGCGGGCACGCCGCGTACCAGGTGTTGAGCACGACGACGTCGCCCCGCCAGTCGGCGATGTCCACGGCGTCCCCGGCGTAGTCGGTGCCGGCGACCTCGACGGGGCCCTGCCGGTCGGCGACCGCCCACTGCGTGAACGAGCCGTCGCCCGAGACGTAGCCCTGGTCGGCGACGTCCTCCTCCGACCCGGACCCGCCGCCGGACGAGCACGCCGCGAGCGCCAGGGCGGCGCCGACGGCGACGGCGGCGACGCCGGCGCGGCGGAGGCGGGCCGGGGTGCGGCGGGCGGTGCTGCGGGGGGTCATGCGCCCGCCACCGCCGAGGCGCCGGGGAGCAGGTCGGCCGCGGGCTCGGTGTAGCCGATGCGGACCAGGCGGTCGTCCTCGTAGGTGAGGGAGGTGAGCGACGCGAGCGAGCACTGCCGGCGGCGCGGGTCGTGCCACAGCCGGCGGTCCTCCAGCGCGAGCCGGGTGACCCAGATCGGCAGCTGGTGGCTGACCAGCACGGCCTCGTGGCCGCGGGCCGCCTCCCGCGCGACGTCGACGACCGCGAGCATCCGCCCGACCTGCTGCCGGTACGGCTCGCCCCAGGACGGGCGGAACGGGTTCACCAGCAGCGGCCAGTGCCGCGGGTGCCGCAGCGAGCCGTCGCCGACGCCGAACGTCAGGCCCTGGAACCGGTTCTCCGCCTCCAGCAGCCGCTCGTCGGTGGTGACCGGCAGGCCGACGGCCTCGGCGATCGGGGCGACCGTCTCCTGCGCGCGGGTCAGCGGCGACGCGAACAGCGCGGTGACGTCGCGGCGCGGCCCGTCGAGGCGTCCGGAGAGGTGCGCGGCGACGCGCTCGGCCATCTGCCGGCCCCGCTCGGACAGGTGGTACCCGTCGAGCCGTCCGTAGAGCACGCCCTCGGGGTTGTGCACCTCGCCGTGCCGCATGAGGTGGATGGTGGTGGCGACCATGGGGCCAGTCTCGCAAACCCGGCTGGGTGATCGTGCCGCCGGGGCCCGCCCTGGGGACGATCAGCGCCCCTCGGCGTCCTCCGCGGCGGCGACGGCCTGCGCGCAGTCGGCCTGGAACGCGGCGCCGACGGCGGCCATCGCCTCGCCCAGGGCCTGCATCTGGACCGGCGTGAGCACGTCGACCAGGTGCCGGCGGACCGACTCGACGTGCGACGGCGCGGCGTCGACCAGCCGGCGCCACCCCGCCTCGGTCATGGTGCAGTTCACACCGCGGGCGTCCTCGAGGCAGGGGGCGCGCTCGACCAGCCCGGCGGACTCCATCCGGCGGACGGTGTGCGTGAGGCGGCTCCGGGAGTGCGCCAGCTCACCGGCCAGCTCCGACATGCGCAGCGTGCGCTGCGGCGCCTCGGACAGCCGGACCAGCACCTCGTACTCCCCGAGCGACAGCCCGGAGTCCTCCTCCAGCTCGTGCGCGAGGACGTCGAGCAGCCGGGCGGTCCCGTCGCGGTACGCGCGCCAGGCGCGCTGCTCGTCCGCCGTCAGCCAGCGGACCCCGTCCTGGGACCGCGGGGCGTCCGCCCTGGTCCCGCCGGTGGTCGTGGTGCTCATCGCCGTCCTCCTCCCGCGCCCCCTGTGACGTCGGTGGCTGATCGTCCCACAGGCCTTGCGCAGCGGGCCCCACTGTAGTAGAAATCTCAACTAACCGCAGTTGATGCTTCAACCAATACTTCGCAGGAGGCACCATGTCGACCACGACGCTCCCCACCGCCCTCACCGCCGGCACCTGGACGATCGACCCCTCGCACACCGAGGCGTCCTTCACCGTCCGCCACGCGGGCATCTCCAAGGTCCGCGGCACCGTCGCGGTGACCTCCGGGACCATCACCGTCGCCGAGGACCTCACCCTCTCCGGCGTGACCGCCTCGCTCGACCCGTCGACCATCGCGACCGGCGACGCCAACCGCGACGGCCACCTCAAGGGCTCCACCGACTTCTTCGACCTGGAGAAGTTCGGCGAGTGGACCTTCGCGTCGACCTCGGTCCGCGCGGACGGCGACGACTACGTCGTGACCGGCGAGCTCACCATCAACGGCGTGACCAAGACGGTCGAGCTGGCCACCGAGTTCGGCGGCGCGGCCACCGACCCGTTCGGCAACCAGCGCGCCGGCTTCTCCGCCTCGGTGACCGTGTCCCGCAAGGAGTTCGGCATCACCTGGAACGCGGCCCTCGAGGCCGGCGGCGTCCTGGTGTCGGACAAGGTCGTCATCAACCTCGAGGTCTCGGCCATCAAGCAGGCCTGAGCCTCCCCGCACGACCCCCGCGAGGGCCCGGTCGACCGCGCACCCCTGCCGCGGCCGACCGGGCCCTCGCGGCGTCCGGGCCGGCGGGCTGCCCGGTCGGAGCCCCGGCCGCCGAGAGAGCAACCGACACGTCGAGCGAGCAGCTGCCGACTACTCGCTCGACGTGTCGGTTGCACGGTCGGCGCGGCAGGTGGGCGCGCGCGAGGGCGCGGGCGCGCGGCGCCAGCCGGCGCCCCGCCGGGGTCAGTCGGCGGCGGGGACCGGCTCGGGCGCCGCGGCATGCTCGGGCACCCCGGCCACCGGCCCGGTGACCGGGTCCACGACGGCCGCCGGCGCCGCACCCGGCGACGCCGCCGCGCCCGAGCGCTGGCGCGCGTGGAACCCGAGGATCTGCAGCTCCGACCCGAGGTCGACCTCGCGGACGTCCACCCCGTCGGGCACCCGCACCGTGCGCGGCGCGAAGTTCAGCACCCCGGTGATGCCGGCCGCGACCAGGCGGTCGGTGGTCGGCTGCGCGGCGGAGGCCGGCGTCGCGACGATGGCGATGCTCGCCTCCCGGTCGACGACCGCCCTCTCCAGGCCGTCGACGTGCTGGACGACGTGGCCGCCCACCTCGGTGCCGACCAGCTCGGGGTCGGTGTCGAACAGGCCGACCAGCACGAAGCCGCGGTCGGCGAAGCCGGAGTAGGTGGCGAGGGCGTGCCCCAGGTTGCCGATCCCGACGATGACCAGACGGCGCTCCTCGGTCATGCCGAGGGCCTGGGCGATCTGCCGCCGCAGGTGGTCGACCTCGTACCCGACGCCGCGCCGGCCGCCCGCGCCCAGGTAGGACAGGTCCTTGCGGAGCTGCGCGGGCGAGGCGCCGACGAGCTCGGCGAGCTGGTCGGACGACGTGGTGGTCACGCCCTCCGACGCGAGGCCGCCGAGGGAGCGCAGGTATCCCGGCAGTCGGGCGACGGTGGTCGGCGGCAGGGCTCGCACGACGACAGCCTAGGCCTGCGAGGACGCCGCGAGGGCGTCGACGAGCCGGTCGCGGTCGATCTGCCAGTAGCCGACCCGGGCGCCGTCGACCTCGACGACCGGCAGCAGCTCGCCGTAGGCCGCCGCGAGCGTGCGCCCGTCGCGCGCGGTACCGCCCGCGTCGACGTCCACCTCGACCCACGGCTCACCGCGCTCGGCGGCGACGGACGCGACCAGGTCGCGCGCCGCGTCGCACAGGTGACAGCCCGGGCGGGAGTACAGGACGAGGCGGGGCCCGGGGCCCTCGGCGGTGGTCGGCACGGCACGAGCCTAGGTCGGTGGCTACAGTGGCGGGCGTGCCCGAGCCCACCGAGCCCCCGACCGGCGCGCCCGTGCCGACGGCGCCGACGGGACGCGTGGCCGCGTTCTTCGACGTGGACAACACGATCATCCGCGGTGCCAGCTCGTTCCACCTGGCCGTCGGCCTGTACCGGCGCGCCTTCTTCCGGCGCTCCGACATCGTCCGGTTCGCGGTGCACCAGTTCCGCTACCTGACCTTCGGCGAGAACCGGCAGCAGATCGACGAGGTCCGCCAGCGGGCGCTCGAGATCATGCACGGGCGCTCGGTGGCCGAGGTGGTCGCGATCGCGGAGGACATCTACGACGAGGTGCTCTCGCTGCGGATCTTCCCGGGCACGCAGCGCCTGCTGGACCAGCACCTGCGCGCCGGGCACGAGGTCTGGCTGGTCACGGCCACACCGGTCGAGATCGCCGACATCATCGCGCGCCGCCTGGGCGCCACCGGTGCGCTCGGCACGATCGCGGAGCACAAGGACGGCTTCTACACGGGCCGCCTGGTCGGGGACCTGCTGCACGGCCGCGCGAAGGCGGAGGCGGTCCGGGCGCTGGCCGAGCGGGAGGGCCTGGACCTGGAGCGGTCGTTCGCGTACGGCGACTCGACCAACGACGTGCCGATCCTGTCCGAGGTCGGCTTCCCGTGCGCGATCAACCCGGACGGCCGGCTGCGCAAGCACGCGGCCGAGGTCGGCTGGCCGATGCGCGAGTTCCGCGGCCGCCGGAACGCCACCCGGCGCGGGGTCGACGCGGCCACGGTCGCGGGCTCGGTGTGGGTGCTGGGCCTCGTGGTGCGGACGGCGCGCCGGGCGATCCGGGCCCGCTGGGGCGCGCGGTGACCGCGGCGGGGTCCGGGGCCGTCCCGCGGGCCGCCGGGTCCACCGACGCGCCGGTGGTCCGCCGGGCGCGCGCCGACGAGGCGACCCCGCTCGCCGACCTGGCCGCCGCGACGTTCCCGCTGGCCTGCCCGCCGTCCTCGACGCCCGAGGACCACGCCGCGTTCATCGCCGCGCACCTCACCCCGGAGCACGTCGCCTCCTACCTCGCGGACCCGACGCGCGACCTGCTGGTCGCCGACGCCGACGGCGAGCTGGTCGGCTACACGATGCTCGTCGCGGGCGAGCCGTACACCGCCGAGGTCGCCGCCGTCGTCCCGCTGCGCCCGACCGTGGAGCTCAGCAAGTGCTACGTGCTGCCCGGCCGGCACGGCGGCGGCGTGGCGGGTGCGCTGATGGCTGCGAGCCTCGACGCCGCCCGCGCGCGGGGGGCAGCCGGGGTGTGGCTGGGCGTCAACGGCGAGAACCTGCGCGCGCAGGCGTTCTACCGGCGCTCCGGCTTCGAGGTCGTCGGCGAGCGCACGTTCCAGGTCGGCGACCAGCGGCACCACGACCTGGTCCTGCACCAGCCCCTCTGACCCCCCCGGGCTCCTGGAGCGGAGCGGCCCCGGTCGGCGGGGTCAGCCCGCCTGCTCCTCCGCGGTCGACAGCACCGGCCAGCCGTCGGCGTCCCAGGCGATCTCGCGGAGGCCCAGGGTCGGGGTACCGCCCGTGGCCGCGTCGTAGTAGTGGTACGCCAGGACGCCGCGCGACGCCGACTGGCCGCCGGGGCCGACCCGGTCGCCGGCCGACTCCAGCAGCACGTCCCCGCCGTCCAGGAGCAGGTCCGTGCCGTCCCGGGTCAGGTACGGCCCGGTGACGTCCCGCGACCGCCCGACGGCGACCTTGTACGTCGAGTCGGTGCCCTGGCAGCACGCGTCCTGGGACACCAGCAGGTAGTACCAGCCGTCGTGCGGCACGACGTACGGGGCCTCGATCGCGTGCGGCGCGGACAACCGGCTCGCGAGCCCCACGGGCGACGCCCCCGCCGCCGGCAGTCCGTCCGGCCACGCCAGCTCGACGACCTGGATGCCCGACCAGTACGACCCGAACAGCATCCAGGGCGTGCCGTCGGCGTCCTCGACGATGCCGGGGTCGATCGCGTTGTAGTCGTCGGTCGGCTCCGACCGCCAGACCTCGCCGCGGTCGACCCAGCCGTAGTCCGGGTCGTCGGGGTCGAGCGTCGGGCTGGTGCGCAGGCCGATGACGGAGCGGTTCGACCCGAACGTCGACGCGGCGTAGTACAGGTACCAGGTGCCGTCGTGCTCGTAGAGCTCGGGCGCCCAGTAGTTCACGACGCCGGGGACGGCCTCCTGCGCCCACCGCGGGGAGTCGGACGGGCCCCACGCGGTGCCGAGGTACTCCCAGGTCGCGCCGCGGTCGGTCGACCGGCGGACCTGGACGGCCCCGGCGTTCTCCCGCCCGTCGCCGGTCGAGTACACGTACCAGGGGTCGTCGCCCTCGCCGACGACCAGCGCCGGGTCGTGCACGCCGACGTCGCCCGCCACCGGGAGGTCGGTCGCCGCGGGGTCGGCGCCGGCGCGCGCCGCGAGCGCCACGCCCCCGGCCGCCACGAGCGCGACGGCGGCCACCGCCGCCGCGACCAGGAGGCCGCGGCGGCGGGGACGGGGCGCCCGGGCGTCGCCCTCAGGCACCGAGCCGGACGACGTTCCACGACACCGGCGGCACCTGGACGGTGAGCCGCCCGCCGTCGACGGCCGCGGAGTCGTTGTCCCGCGGCAGCACCGCGGTGTCGTCGTCGGCGGTGGCGACCCAGGTGTGGTCCGGGTTCGACAGGGTGGTGGCGCCGAGCACCCGCAGCCCCGGGATCGACCGCGTGTCGACCTCGAGGGTGACCGTCTCCGTGGTCGAGCGGTTGACCGCGAAGAGCGCGACCGCGCCGGTCTCCGGGTCCCGGGTGGCCACCGCGTCGACGAGCGGGGCGTCGCCGAACTTCGCCGTCTCGTACGTCGGGGCGTCGATCGCGACCTGCAGCACCTCGCCGGTCGCGTACCGCGAGGCCTGGGCGAACGGGTGGAACGTCGTCTGCCGCCAGATCCGGCCGCCGGGCTCGGTCATGATCGGGGCGATCACGTTGACCAGCTGGGCGAGCGACGCGGAGTGCACCCGGTCGGTGTGCCGGAGCAGCGAGATGAGCAGGTTGCCCACCACCACCGCGTCGGCGACGTTGTACTTGTCCTCGAGCAGGACCGGCGCGACGGGCCAGTCGTCGCCCGACGGCGGCACCGACTCGGCGCGCTTCTGGTACCAGACGTTCCACTCGTCGAACGAGATGTGGATCCGCTTGGCGAGCTTCTTGTGCGCCCGCACGCCGTCGGCCACCGCGGTCACCGAGTCGATGAAGTGGTCCATGTCGACGGCGGAGGCCAGGAACGACCCGAGGTCGCCGTCCTCCTCGGCGTAGTACGCGTGCGCCGAGATCATGTCGACGTACTCGTAGGTCTCGGAGAGCACCGTCTGCTCCCACTGCCCGAACGTCGGGATCGGCACGCCGGACGAGCCGCAGGCGACGAGCTCGAGGTCGGGCTGGATCATCCGCATGGCGCGGGCCGTCTCGGCGGCCAGCCGGCCGTACTCGTGCGCGGTCTTGTGCCCGATCTGCCACGGGCCGTCCATCTCGTTGCCCAGGCACCAGAGCTTGATGTCGTACGGCTCGGCAGCGCCGTTGGCCCGGCGCTGGTCGGACAGCGCGGTGCCGCCCCTGACGTTGCAGTACTCGAGCAGGTCGAGCGCCTCCTGGACGCCGCGGGTGCCGAGGTTGACGGCCATCATCGCCTCGGTGCCGGAGGCCTTCGTCCAGCGCATGAACTCGTCGACGCCGACCAGGTTGGGCTCGGTGGAGTGCCAGGCCAGGTCAAGCCGGCGGGGCCGCTGGTCGCGCGGGCCGACGCCGTCCTCCCACCGGTAGCCGGACACGAAGTTGCCGCCCGGGTAGCGGACCGTCGAGACGCCGAGCTCCCGGGTGAGGTCGATGACGTCGCCGCGGAACCCGTCGGCGTCGGCGGTGGGGTGCTCCGGGTCGTGGATGCCGGTGTAGACGCACCGCCCGAGGTGCTCCACGAACGCGCCGAACGTGCGGCGGCGGACGGGCCCCACGCGGAACGCCGGGTCGATGGTGAGGGTGACGGTGGTCATGTGAGGCGCAGCTCCTTCGCTGTCCGGTCTACATCGTTGTAGGACGATCGTGCCCGCCGCGGCGGGACCCGTCAACCATGGCACCGCGACCCGGACGGCGCGGGCACCCGGCCGTGACCAAACCGTTGCTTGACCGCCCGACGTGAGCCGTGCCACCCTCTCCAACGTTGTAGTGCAACGATGTAGAACCCGAGGTCAGAGCCGCCCTCGTCCCCCGGTCCGCCACCGACGGCCGACCGGCGCGCGCTCGGCCTCGCCGGTCCACGAGTGGAGGCAACGGCGCGATGACCACGAAGACCCTGCGGGCGGCAGCCCTGGCCCTGGCCGGGGCGCTCGCCCTGACGGCGTGCGGCTCCGGCGGCGGCAGCGACGACGACGGCGGCTCCGGCGGCGGAGACACCCTGACGTTCATGTTCCGCGGCGGCGCGGACGAGAAGGCCGCGTACCAGGCCGCGATCGACAAGTTCACCGAGGACACCGGCGTGAAGGTCCAGATGACCGTCACCGACGCCGACCAGTACGCCACCAAGCTCCAGGCGGCGGTCTCGGGCAACAAGGTGCCCGACGTGTTCTACATCGAGCAGGCCAACCTGCAGTCCTACGTGGCGTCCGGCGTGCTGCTGGACATCACCGACCAGGTGGAGGAGGCCGGCGTCGACCTCGACAACATCTGGGAGTACGGCGTCGACTCCTACCGGTTCGACGGCACGCTCCAGGGCACCCCCGAGGGCCGGCTGTACGGCCTGCCGAAGGACGTCGGCCCGTTCGCGTTCGGCTACAACAAGACGATGCTCGAGGCCGCGGGGATCCCGCTGCCCGACCCGGACGTCCCGCTGAGCCTGGACGAGTTCCGCGACATCGCGAAGCAGCTGACCACCGACACCGACGGCGACGGCGCGGTCGACCAGTGGGGCACCGGCCTCAACGTGCAGTGGAACCTGCAGTCGATGGTGTGGAGCAACGGCGGCGACTGGACCAACGAGGACCGCACCGAGGTCACCGTCGACACCCCGGAGTTCGCCGAGGCGCTCCAGTACTTCGCCGACCTCACCACCGTCGACGGGGTCACCCCGAACGCGTCCGAGGCCGCGACCCTCGACACCTACCAGCGGTGGATGGCCGGCGAGATCGGCTTCTTCCCGGTCGGGCCGTGGGACGTCAGCGTCTACAACGACCTGGACTTCGAGTACGACCTGATCCCCTGGCCCGCCGGCAGCACCGGCGAGTCCGCCACCTGGGTCGGCTCGCTCGGCATCGGCGTCTCCGCGACGTCGTCGAACCCGGACGCCGCCGTGCAGCTCGCGACCTACCTGTCCGCCGACCCCGACGCCCAGCAGACGCTGGTCGACGCGAACGTGCAGATCCCGAACCTGGTCGACGTGGCCGAGGAGTGGGCCGCCGCTCCTGACGCGAAGCCCGCCAACCGCCAGGAGTTCCTCGACATCGTGCAGGACTACGGCCGCGCCATGCCGGCCTCGTTCACCTACGGCGCCGAGTGGTACGACGAGCTCTGGGTGAACATCCAGCCCGTGCTCGACGGCAAGCAGACCGCCGCGGACTACCTCGCCGAGGTCCAGCCGAAGATGCAGGCGCTGCTCGACGAGTCCAACGCCAACGCCGAGATGGCGGGCGGGGCCTGACCACCCCACCCCCGCTCCCCCGCCGCGCCGGCGCGCCGCCCCTGACCGGGCGGGCCCGGCGCGGCGGGGCCGCCTCGTGAAGGAGCACCGGGATGTCACGGACCACCGCTGAACCCACCCCCGTCCCCACCGCGCCCGCCGCCGGCATCGTCCCGCCCGACGGCGACGACCGCGGCTCGGCGCAGCACGCCCGGCAGGCGATGCGCCGCCTGCACCGCACCGAGCACCGCTGGGCCGCCGCGTTCGTCGCCGCCCCGGTCGTCGGCTTCCTCGTCTTCACGCTGTACCCGCTGGGCTACGCGCTCTACGCGTCGCTGACCCGGTGGAACGGCCTGACGGCACCGCAGTTCATCGGCCTCGACAACTACGTGGCCCTGCTCGGCGACGAGTACTTCCGCAAGACGCTGTGGAACACCGCGTTCTACATGATCGGCATCCCGATCGGCCTGGTGCTGGCGCTGCTGCTGGCGATCGCCCTCAACCGGAAGATCCCCGGGCAGACGGCGTTCCGCACCATCTACTACGTGCCGGTGATCTCCTCGCTGGCCGCCATCGCGATCGTCTGGCAGTTCGCCTACAACGGCGACTTCGGCCTGGTGAACCAGGTGCTGTCCTGGTTCGGGATCGACGGCCCCGACTGGCTGCAGAACACCGCCACGGTCAAGCCGGCCATCATCATCATGGCCGTCTGGAAGGGCCTCGGGTACTCGATGCTGCTGTACCTGGCGGCCATCCAGTCCGTGCCGCGGTCCCTGTACGAGGCCGCCTCGCTCGACGGCGCGAACGGCTACCACCGGTTCCGGTGGATCACGCTGCCCATGGTGCGCCCGGTGACGTTCTTCCTGGTCGTCACGAACGTCATCGCGGGGTCGCAGATCTTCACCGAGATCAACATCATGACGCCGACCGGCGGACCCGAGTTCAGCTCGGCGTCGATCGTCTACTACATCGTGCGCAAGGCGTTCAAGTACCAGCAGATGGGCTACGCCACGGCGATGGCCGTCGTGCTCGGGCTGATCGTCTTCGTCGTCACCCTCATCCAGTTCCGCCTGAACCGGCGCAACTCGTTCAGCATCGACTGACGGGGGCAGGAGCAACCATGAGTCGCAAGACGCCGATGGGCATCACCGCCCAGAACCGCGTGATCAACACGATCCTGTTCGTCGTGCTCGCCCTGGGCGCGGTCGTGATGATCGCGCCGCTGCTGTGGATGGCCACCACCGCCCTCAAGACCAAGGCCGAGGTGTTCGCGCTGCCACCGGTGTGGATCCCGGGGTCCCCGCAGTGGGACACGTTCGTGCGGATGTGGACCGAGGCGCCGATCCTGTCCGGCTTCAAGAACAGCGTCGTCGTCGCCGGCACCGTCACGATCGTCGGGTCCGTCACCTCGTCGCTGGCCGCGTTCGCGCTGGCGAAGATGCGGCTGCCGTTCAAGAACGCGATCTTCCTCGGCCTGCTGACCGGGCTGATGATCCCGTTCCCGACCCTGATGATCCCGCAGTTCGTGATGTTCTCGAAGATCGGCTGGGTCGACACCCTGCTGCCGCTGATCGTGCCGCTGCTGTTCGGCAACATCGTGATGATCTTCTTCCTGCGGCAGTACCTGTCCAGCGTGCCCGACTCGATGGTCGAGGCGGCGAAGATCGACGGCGCCTCCTACCTGCAGGTGTTCCGGAAGATGATCTTCCCGCTCATCCGACCGGCCATCGCGGCGCAGTTCATCCTCTGGTTCATGACCATCTGGAACGACTACCTCGCGCCGATCCTGTACCTGAACACCGAGTCGAAGCAGACGCTGCAGGTGGTCATCGCCAACCTCAACGTCGAGTACGCCACGCAGCGCGACTACCCGCTGATCATGGCCGCGTCGTTCGTGGCGCTGCTGCCGATCCTCGTCGTGTTCCTGATCTTCCAGCGGCAGATCATCGAGTCGGTCGCGCTGACGGGGGCGAAGGGATGACGCTCACCGAGCCGGACGCGGCGGCGGTCGCCGCGCTCGACGCGACCGCGACGTGGGGCGGGCGGCACGCGCACGACCCGACCGCGGTGCGCGACGACGACGGCACGTACTGGCTGTTCTCCACCGACGCGTCCGGCGACGGGCCGCTGCCCCGTGCCGGGGTCCAGGTGCGCCGGTCCGAGGACATGGTGACGTGGACCTTCCAGGGCTGGGCGCTGGACGGCGTGCCCGCGGACGCGGCCGCCTGGTCGGGCGCCGAGGGCCTGTGGGCGCCCGACGTCGTGCGGGTGCCGGACACCGTCGCGGTGCCGGACGCCGAGCGGTGGCGGATGTACTACTCCGCGTCGAGCTTCGGCTCCCGCACCTCGGCGATCGGGCTCGCGACGGCCCCGCACCCCGCCGGCCCGTGGACGGACCGCGGGCTCGTCGTCACCAGCCGGCACGACGTCGACGGGCCGAACGCCATCGACGCGAACGCCGTGGTCGACGCCGACGGACGGCACTGGCTGGTCTACGGGTCGTTCTTCGGCGGCATCCACGCCCTCGGGATCGACCCCGCGACCGGCTTCGTGCTCGGCTCGGGAGGCCGCCCGCGCCCCGGGCCCGGCCTGCTGCTCGCCCGGCGGCCGCACGCCGTCGAGGCGGCGGTCGAGGGGGCGTTCGTGCTCCCCCGGCCCGGCGGCGGGTACGCGCTGCTGACGTCGTTCGACTCGCTGTTCGGCACCTACCACCTCCGGGTCGTCGCGGGGCCGTCGGTCACCGGGCCGTACGCCGACGTCCGCGGACGGTCCGCGACCGACCTCGCGGCCGACCCGGTGGGCAGCACCGTCCTGGCCGGGCACCGGCTGGCGGGGGGCCGCGGCTGGCTGGCGCCCGGCCACGCGTCGGTGCTGACCGAGCCGCTGCCCGGCGGCGGCGCGCGGCAGCTGCTCGTGCACCACGTGCGGGACGCCGACGAGCCCACGCGGCACGAGGTGCAGGTCCGGCGGCTCGCCTGGACCGCCGGCGGCTGGCCGCTGGTGTCCCCGCAGCCGTGGGCCGGACCGGGCCGGGAGCAGGACGACGAGGCGGGGTGGCCCGCGTCGGTCGCGGAGCTCGCCGGGACCTGGGAGGTCGTGACGTACGCGCGCGGGGACGCGTTCACGGCGTCGGCGCAGCGGGTCGTGGGCGCCGACGGGCCGCCCGGGGCCGTGGCGCTGGGGCGGGGCCGGTTCGCGTGGGACGCCGCCGGGTCGTCGGGGCGCGCGGGTGCCGTCGAGGCCGTGGTGTTCCCCGCCTGGGACGCGGTGCGCGGCCGGGCGACGCTCGCCGGCGCGGCGCTGGACACCGGGACCGGGGTCGTCACGGTCGGGACCCTCGTGGGGGTGGCGCGGTGAGCGCCGGTCCGGCGGGCG
>NZ_SZYE01000062.1 GCF_005239125.1 Cellulomonas hominis
CCCGCGCTGGCCCGGCTCGACGTGCGGCTCGCGGTCGCCGCGCAGCCCCGCGACGTCGAGCGGTTCGCGACGGCGCTGCCCGACGCCGAGGTGCTCGCCGCCCCCGAGGCCGCCGAGCGCCGCCCCGTGCGGCTCGCGTGGGAGCAGGCCGGCCTGCCGCGCCTGGTGCGCCGGTGGCGCGCCGACGTCCTGCACAGCCCGCACTACACGGCGCCGCTGCGACCGGGCGCGCCCGTCGTGGTCACGCTGCACGACGCCACGTTCTTCAGCCACCCCGAGCTGCACTCGCCGGTGAAGGCCCGGTTCTTCCGGTGGTGGATCCGCCGGGCGGTGCGCTCCGGCGCCCAGCTCGTCGTGCCGTCCGCGGCCACCGGCGCCGAGGTGCGCCGGTACGCGGGTGGCGACGAGGGCCGGTTCCACGTCGCCTACCACGGGGTGGACACCGGGACCTTCCACCCGGTGCCCGACGCGGAGCGCGCCCGCGTCGCCGCCTCGCTGGGCCTCGAGGGCGAGCCGTACGTCGCGTTCCTCGGCACCCTGGAGCCGCGCAAGAACGTCCCCGCCCTGGTCCGGGCCTGGACCCGGGTCGCGCAGGAACGGCCGGCCTCCGCGCCCGCGCTGGTGCTCGCCGGGGGACGCGGCTGGGACACCGAGGTGGACCCGGCGCTCGCCGCCGTCCCCGCGGGCCTGCGCGCGCTGCGCCCGGGCTACCTGCCGTTCGAGGACCTGCCGGGCTTCCTGTCGGGCGCGTCGGTCGTCGCGTACCCGAGCCTGGGCGAGGGATTCGGCCTGCCGGTGCTGGAGGCGATGGCCTGCGGCGCGGCGGTGCTCACCACCCGTGAGCTGTCGCTGCCCGAGGTCGGCGGCGACGCCGTGGCCTACTGCGGCACCGACGAGGCGTCGATCGCCGCGGGGCTGGCGGACCTGCTCGCCGACCCCGCGCGCCGCGCCGAGCTGGGTGCGGCGGCGCGGGAGCGGGCGGCGACCTTCACGTGGGACGCCGCGGCCGAGGTGCACCTGGCGGCCTACCGGGCCGCCGCGCGGCGCTGACCGGGCGGCCGCCCGCCGGCGTCAGAGGGACGCGACGTACTCCGCGACGGCCGCGTGGTCGGGCAGCAGGCCCTGCGCCCGTGCCTCGGCCAGCGTCGGCGCCGCGGTGTCCTTGGTGGACAGCTGCGGCGTCACCGGGTTGCCGTGCCGGTCGGTGGTCGGCCACACGATGCCGATCTCCGGGTCCAGCGGGTGGATGCCGTGCTCGCGCCCGGGGGAGTACCCCGTCGAGCACAGGTACATCACCGTCGAGTCGTCCTCCAGCGAGAAGAACGCGTGGCCGAGGCCCTCGCCCAGGTAGATCGCGCGCCGGTCGACGTCGTCCAGCAGCACGGTGTCCCACTGCCCGAACGTCGGCGAGCCCACGCGGATGTCGACGACCACGTCGAGCACCGCGCCCTTGGGGCACGTGACGTACTTGGCCTGGCCGGGGGGCACGTCGGCGAAGTGGATGCCCCGGAGCACGCCCGCCGCGGACACGGACAGGTTGGCCTGCTGGAGGTCGAACCGGTGGCCGGTGGCCTCGGCGAACGGGCCGCCCTGGAACGCCTCGAGGAACACGCCCCGGGGGTCGCCGTGCTGCACCGGGGTGATCTCCCAGGCGCCGGGGACGGACAGCTCGCGGTAGGTCATGGGGGTCCTCTCGTCGGAAGTGGCCGGAGGAAGCCTAGCCGCGCCGGTAGGCTGCGGGCGGTTGATCGACGACGAGGAGTGGACGTGCGCTGGTTGGTCGCAGGTGCGGCAGGCATGCTCGGGCAGGACCTGGTGCCGCTGCTGCGGGACCGCGGGCACGAGGTGGTGGGCGTGGACCGCGGCGCCCTCGACATCACGGACCCGGTCGCGACGGTCGACGCCGCCGTCGGCTACGACGTGGTGGTGAACTGCGCGGCGCACACCGCCGTCGACGCCGCGGAGACCGAGGAGCAGACGGCGTTCGCGGTCAACGCCGTCGGTCCCGCGCTGCTGGCCCGGGCCGCGCGCACCGCGGGTGCCCGCCTCGTGCAGATCTCGACCGACTACGTGTTCGACGGCCACGCCACGCAGCCCTACGCCGAGGACGCGCCGCTGCTGCCGCGCTCCGCCTACGGCCGGACCAAGGCCGCGGGGGAGTGGGCCGTGCGCGCCGAGGCGCCGGACCACCTGATCGTGCGGACCGCCTGGCTGTACGGCGCGCACGGCAGCTGCTTCCCGAAGACCATCGCGCGGGTCGCCGCCGAGAGGGGCGGGCTCGACGTCGTCGCCGACCAGGTCGGCCAGCCCACCTGGACCGTCGACCTCGCGGACCTCGTCGAGCGGCTGGTCGCCGCGGGCGCACCCGCCGGGACGTACCACGGCACGTCCCAGGGCGAGACGTCCTGGCACGGGTTCGCGCAGGCCGCCGTCGCCGCCGCCGGGATGGACCCGGCCATCGTGCGGGAGACGACCTCGGAGAAGTTCGAGCGGCCCGCGCCGCGCCCGGCGTACTCGGTGCTCGGGCACGAGGCGCTGCGGGCGGCGGGCGTGGAGCCGATCCGGGACTGGGCGGAGCGGTGGCAGGCCGCGGCACCGGTGGTCCTCGCGTGACCGCGGAGGGGCCCGTCTGGGTCGTGATCCCCGCACTGGACGAAGCAGAGAACCTCCCCGTCGTCGTCCCCGCGGTGCTCGCCCAGGGCCTGGTGCTCGAGAGCGGCGGCGCCGTCCTCGTGGTGGACGACGGGTCGACCGACGGCACCGCGGACGCCGTCCGGGCGCTCGCGGCCGAGCACGGCGAGGCTGTCCGGCTGCTGTCGTTCGGCCGCAACCGGGGCAAGGCCGCCGCGCTCCAGGAGGGCTTCGGCCTGGCTCTCGAGCACGGCGCTGACGTGATCGTCATGATGGACGCGGACGGTCAGGACGACCCCGGGGAGCTCCGCCGCCTGGTCAAGCAGCTCGACACCGGGGACGACCTGGTGACCGGGGCACGTACGGTGCGACGCGACCGCTTCGTGAAGCGGCACACCTCGCGGCTCTACAACAGGGTGACCTCCCTTCTTTCCCGGACTCCGGGGCGCGACTTCAACTCCGGGTACAAGGTGATGCGAGCCTCGGTCGCGCGCGACGTGGCGCCGATGATGTACGGAGAGATGCACCGGTACCTCACGGTGATCGCGCACTGGCGCGGCTACAGGGTCGCGGAGGTGCCGGTCGAGCACCACGCCCGGCTGCACGGGACCAGCAAGTACGGGATCGCCCGGTTCTGGCGCGGCTTCATCGACCTCGTGACCGTGCGGTTCCTCATGTCCTACGAGAGCCGCCCTTCCCACCTGTTCGGCGGCGTCGGGGCGGCGTCGTCCGGCATCGGGGGCCTGATGCTGCTCTACCTGCTGGTGCTGCGCCTGGCGGGGCAGCAGGTCGGGAACCGGCCGATGCTGATCGCGGCGGTCCTGCTGGTCGTGGTCGGCGTCCAGCTCGTGCTGTTCGGACTGCACGCCGAGCTCATCGTGTACCTGCGCAACCGGGACCGGCACGCGGCACCGTCGCGCTGACGGCACCGAGGCGCCCGACCACGGACACGACGACGGCCCCGACCTCCGTGGTCGGGGCCGTCGTCGTGCTCAGCGCGGCCGGAGCCGGCCGTAGATCCGGCGCGGCCGCTCCAGCATGCGGAACGTCCGCGTCGAGTACACCGCATCGAGCTCCGAGCGCAGGGACTCGATGGTGGGCAGGCCCTCCATCCAGGTGGCGAGCGGGCGCAGGGGGTCGGACACCAGAGCGTGCGCCGCCTCGTTCGCGATCCGCAGGGTATCCACCTCGTCGCGGGTCAGCGCCAGATCCGCGGCGAGGTCGGCGCGCTCGCGCTCCAGCTCGTCCACCCGGGCCACCAGCTCCCGGGCCCGGTCACGCTCCTCGGTCCCCGCGAGGCGCTCCGCCTCGAACCGGGCGGACACGACCTCCGACCACTCGCGCAGCGCCGTGGCGGCGGGGAACCAGCGGCCGTCCTCGAACGAGGGCACCTCGGCGAACGGCACCGCGGGTACCCGCGAGCCGCTGAGCGCCGCGTGCACCGCGTCCCACCACACGGTGCGCTCGGGGCGGCGCGTCGCGTCGACGGTGGCGAGGTGCGCGCGAACCTCGTCGGCCCGGGCCCGCACGTCGGCGACGATCTCCGCGAGCTCGCCGCGGACGAGCGAGGCGACGGAGAACGCGAGCGCCCCGAGGCCGTAGTTCTCCAGGCTGCCGTGGATCTTGGTGGACGTGTAGGCGTCGACCCCGACGCCGACGGCCGGCACGCCGGCTGCGGCCGCGAACACGACGGGGTGGTAGCGGGTGCTCAGGACCAGCTCGGCGTGAGCGACCAGGCGGGCGGCCCGGCGGGCCGTCACCGGCTCCAGGACGTCCACCCGGGCGGTGGTCACGGCGTGCGCGATCGCCTCGTGCACGGCGAGGTCGCCCGTGGGGCCGTCCGCGCCCCGGGTGGCGTGGTGGGGGACGAGGACGACGCGCAGCTCGGTCCCGGCCACCGAGTCGAGCAGCGCCGCGACGGAGGCGACGTACTCCTCCGGCGACGAGAGCCCGGTCGCCGGGGCGAAGGTCGCAGCGATGTAGGGCCCCGGGGGCAGCTCGTCGGTGTCCGCCGCGGTGTCCAGGTAGGCCGCGTCGTCGACGACGCGGGCCAGGCGGTCCTCCGGCATGCCCAGCTGCCGGGCGAGCTCGTACGACGGCGCTTCGCGGATGCCGACCAGCGCGGCGGACGTGAGGACGCGGCCCACCAGCTCGCCGTGCCGCGCTGTCAGGTGCGGGCCCAGCGTCTGGCCCGTGACGACGTGCGGCTTCGCGAACCGTGCGGCGAGGCCGGCGAGCGCGGCGCGCTCGTAGACGTGCTCAGGCCAGGTCGAGGACAGGTTGCCACCGCCGGAGATGACCACTCCGTCGGCCTCGGCCACGGCGTGCAGCACCTGCCAGGCAGGGTCGTCCCACGCGAGGGCGGACGACTCGCCTCCCGCCGCCTCCAGCACGGCGGCGAGGCGCGCGTCGCGCTCCTCGTCCGACGCCATGTCCGCGAAGCCGATGCGCGGCACGGTCCCCCAGCCGTAGCGGGCGATCGTGTCCTCCTGGTCCCCGGACAGGGCGACGACCTCGAGGGCGGTGCGTGCCGCGAGCTCGTCCGCGACGGCCTCCGCCATGGCCTCGTCGCCGGCGTGGTAACCGCCGGCGGAGCCGACGTCTCCGAGCAGGACAATCTTCATCGGGCACCTACCTCGTGGGGGGCGAACGCGGGGAAACGGGTGAGCAGCGGGGTCACCGCGCGGGCGACCGCGTCGACGGAGAACTGCTCGATGTGCGCGCGGGCGCGCGTGGCGACAGCCGCGGCGCCGGCGCGGTCGTCGTGCACCGACCGCATGGCGGCGGCCGCCAGCGCGAGGTCGGGATCCGCCCACAGCGCCTCGGGGTCGTACGGGTCGGCGTCCGGCCCGACCTCGGTGAGGTTGTACGGCACGAGGAACGCGGTGTCCTCGGTCATGAAGTCCATGTTCCCGGAGTAGGCCGTGGCGACCACGGGCGTGCCGGCGGCCATGGCGTCGGCCAGGTTCAGGCCGAAGCCCTCCGACCGGTGCACCGAGACGACGCAGTCCACGAGCTCGGTCAGCGCGCGCATCTCGTGCGCGGTGAGGTACCCGTCGCGCAGGACGATGTCGGGCCGGTCGAGGGTCGCGAGGCGCAGACGCTCCCGCTCCGTCGGGCGCAGGTGGCCGTTGATCGACTTCACCACCAGGACGGCGCCGTCGTCCGGGCCGAAGGCGGCGCGGTAGGCCTCGATCGCGCCCAGCGGGTTCTTGCGCGCCATCACCGAGAGGAAGTCGAAGTTGGCCAGGAACACCGTGCGGTCCTCGGGCAGCCCCAGGTGGTGCCGCCGCAGCAGCGTCGGCTCCCGGGGGGCGGTGATCGGCAACGGGACCACGCGCACGGGCTTGCCGGTGCGCGCGGCCACCGCTCGCTGGTTGAACGTCGTGGAGACCCAGACCTCGTCGACGTGGTCGAACGCGCGGTCGAAGGTCGCCGGGAAGTCCTCGAGCTCCCAGAACCAGTAGCCGACCCGGACCCCGCCGCCGCGCCCGAGGTTGAGCCGGCCCGCGAGCAGCGGCGTCTGGTCCGCGTTCACGCACAGGACCGAGTTCACGTAGCGCGGACGGTCCGCGATCCGGCCCTGGTAGCGGTGCTGCTGGCGGGACTGGGGGCCCTGTGTGACGCCGACCATCTCCCACGGCACGCCTGTGCGGGCGACCGCCTGACCTAGCCGGCGACCGGCCTCGCCGACGCCGAGCTCGGCGCGCGCGTAGCCGATCAGGCTCCAGCCGAACTCGGCCTCGCCCGGTCGTGCCGACCGCGCCCGGCCGGTGCGACCCGGCTCGTCACGGGGCGCCGGGCCCAGGCTCCCGATGAGCTCCAGCGCGCCGGGGTCGGCGTCGAGCCAGTTGCGGAAGTGCTGCGCGTCGGCGCCGAGCGGCGCGGGGAACGCGCGCTGCAGGTCCTCGCGCATCCGCCAGATCGCGTACTCGAACCGGCTGAACGCCAGGTGGTCCACGTGCAACGTCGGGCCGGTCAGCCACTCGCGGAACTCCGCCGGCTCGCGCAGCGGGTTCGGCGCGGGCACCGCGGTGCGGTCCTGGCTGACCACGGAGTCGCGGTACATCCGCCGGACGAGCGACGTCAGCCGGAGGCCGTCCGGGGTGCGGTCGTTCCGGTACGGGTTCTTGCGCAGCGTCACGTGGTCGAGCTCGACGAGCTCGGCGCCGTACTCGTCGCACAGCGCTCGCAGGTCCGGGTGCTCGCTCAGCAGGGTCCGCGGCATCGGCCCGAGGTGCTTCGACAGCAGCCACGGCTTGGCCGGGTCGTACCCGCTGAAGTGGAAGAACCGCAGCGGCCGGTCGCCGGCGCGCCAGCCGCCGTCCTCGCCCCTGGTGATCTCCCGCTCGTGCAGGTTCCAGTAGGCGGCGTTCAGGCCCTGGTCGCGCAGGATCTCGACCGCCTCGAACGACGGCGCCCAGTCGATCCACCGCTGGTCGGTGAACAGCGCGTTGCCGAGGTCCACGACGGCGTCCGTCGTCAGGCGCTCGTGCCACCAGGTGAGGAACCGGTAGGCCGAGCCACCGGTGGCGATGAAGCCGAGGTTGTACATGCCCGAGTGCATGATGTCCGACTCGGTGAGGCGCTTGCCGTCCCGCGGCAGCGGCGCCAGCGCGTGCGGCGTGAGTGCCACGCCGTGCTGGACGGCGGCCTCGAAGACGTCTCCCAGGTCTCCGTACACCCGGATGTCGGGGTCGAAGTAGCTCGCGGACGCCGCGCCGGACCGGTGCAGGTGCATCAGCATGGCGGGCTTGAGCGCGGTGGCGTACTCCATCACGTCGTACATCACGTGCATCGAGTCGAGCACGTCGGGGTCCAGGCCCAGGTCGGCCGGGAGAACCACGGCACCGAGCCCGGTCAGCGACCGGTCCTCCTCGTCGCCGTCGATGATCAACGTGGCGAAGTGGGCGTCCGGGTTGTGGGCGACGAAGGACCGGGCGAGGACCCGGGCCTGGGCGATGTAGTTGCGGGCGACGATGGTGCAGACGGCATGGCGACGCGTCACGAACCTGATCCTCCAGAGATGCCGTCGGCGCTGAGGGCGCGGGCTGCCGCGTGCCCAGGCGGTGGTGGCGCGGCCGGGCGAGTGTACCGCGGGCGTCACGACCCCGGTGGCTGCTCCGGCGCGTCGAGGCTGCGCAGCGAGATGGACGCGAGCCAGTAGGCGAGCGTGCGCGTGTCCTCCTGACCCACGTCGGCGGGTGAGAGCGGGGCCGGCGTCTCGAGCGTCAGCGCGACGCGCCCGTCGCCGGCCTCGACCAGCTCCGTCGGGACCGGGACCTCGAGGGCGGTCGTGGCGAACGCCGACCGGAAGGTGTGCTCGGCCACCACGTCACCGTCGGCGACCACGCGCAGCTCCCGCGGCTGGGCGGCGTCGGCGAACCGCGCGCCGGTGAGCGTGAGCACGAGGTCCGCGCCCCGCAGCTCGTCGGCCACGTCGAAGACGACCCGGGTCGATCGACCGGTCGACCACACGCCGGACCCCTCCAGTTCGCCCCACCGGCCGTAGAGGAAGCGCTCGGTGGCGGGGTGCTCGGCGCTGAACGCGACTGTCCCCGCGCCGAGTGCGAGGTCGACCTCAGCGAGCACGTACTCCCCGGCGAGGTCCTCGGACCGGGTGGTCGGCCACACCTCGGCGTCCCGGGCGGGCAGGAGGAACGTGCTGCCGATCGGCGCCCCGCTCTGCGCGTAGGTCCGGCCCGCCGCGACCACACGGTCGGCCGGTAGGAGGAGGGGGACCAGAGAGTCCTGGTAGATGTCCCCGAGCCGCACGTTGACCGCGTCGAGCTGCAGGCGGGAGTCGTCGGCGAGGCCGAATGCCGCCGCGGGGACGACCACGGGGACCGTGGTCGCGGCGACCACGGCGAGCGCGGTGCTGCCCGCCGCCAGGGCGGCGAGGAACGCGGTCGACCAGCGGCGCGCCGCCGCGGGGACCAGCGTCGCGAGCCGGGCGAGGACGAACGGGACGATCAGTGCGACCACCACGGCGAGCCACTTGTGCGTCGAGTAGCCGGTGAAGCCGTTGACCAGGACGATCAGAGCGCCGTTCGCGGCGGTCGCGCAGATGAGCGCGCCGGTGGCGGGGATCCCCGGCCGGTGCCGCTTCCACGCCAGGTAGCCGAGGGCACCGGCGAGGGTGAGCACGCCCCACCCCACGAGCGCCTGGCCGAGTGGCGGAGCGGACCGCAGGTCCACCTGCATCCCGATCAGGGCGAGCGGGCTCGCGAGCGGGATCTCGTAACCGACCTCGCCGGTCGTCTGGTTCCGCAGGGAGCTGGCGTACCACCCGAGGACGGGGACGCTCACCGCGATCGCGACGAGGGCGGCGACCGCGGTCGTGCGGACGACCGGGCGCCAGGCCTGCCCGCGCACCGCCACCAGCCACCCGAGCAGCGCGACCGTGCCGACCCCCGTCCCGAGCACGAGCGTCGCGTTGCTCCCGACGGTCGCGGCCGCGAGCGCGCCCGCGACCACCCCGTGGAGCGCGCGCCGCGCGGCTCCAGGTCCGCGCGGCGGCGCCACCAGGACCGCGAGGAGCACCGCGACCAGGGCGACCGCCACCGTCTGCCCCAGCTGGGCGTCGAACACCCGCGACATCGGCAGGATCGAGAACGTCGGCACCAGTACGACGAGCGTCGCGGTCGCGGTGCCGATCCGCAGCGTCCGCGCGACCAGCGGCAGCAGCGTGGCGACGAGCGCGAAGAACGAGACGGCGACCATCGGCGCGAGCAGCGCCGCCGCAGGGGTCCGGGTCACGACCGAGACCGCGACCAGCATCGCCGTCACCATCGGCTTCTCGTACCCGGCGCGGTTCACCTGGAACGCCCCGAAGGGGTCGGGGTGCGTGTCCAGGAAGGGTGCGGCGCCGTGCCCGGAATCCGCGATCCAGACGTCGGCGGACGCGGCGTAGTTGGGGAAGTCGTTCGCGAGCGCGGTCCAGTACACGAGGCCGTGCGCGAGCAGCGGGGCCAGGACCACCACGGTCGCCGCCAGGGCCACGGCGTCCCACCGGGTGGGCAGCAGGGCGCGCCACGCTCCCATCCGGCCGAGGCGCCGACGCCCGCGCGAAGGGCGCGCCTCCAGCAGCGCGAGCACGGCGAGCACGACGAGCGCCGCACCGGCCAGCGGCAGCACCGGCAGCACGGCGTCGCCCGCGAGGACGTACGACGGCGTGACCACGACGGCCGTCGCCGCCAGGCCGAGCCCGAGCGTCGGGCCGAGGCCGCGCACGGGCCGCGCCACCCGCTCGAGCACCAGCCGAAGCGGCGCGCCGACCACGAGCAGGTAGCCGGTGGCGACCACGGCCACCGCCAGCACGGTCGCCGCCTCGCCCAGGCTGCTCGTCACGACGTCCTACCCTCCGTTGGCTGTGGGCCGTCCCTGGACGTGCGCGCGCGGGCACCCGCGGGTGGCGCGAGGACGGTCCGCCGAGCCTAGCCGCGTCCCGCGGCCGACCAGCACCCGGATCCACGGCCGCCACCGACCTGGTCGTCCGCTTGTATGCTCGGGCCGCCTGCGCGAGGTCCTGGTGGGCGTCGATCCGCCTCTCGGGGCCTGATGTCGGGGGACAACTGTGGTGCTGGCCGAGCCGCCGACCCGGGGCGGGTACTTCTCGCTCGTGAACCAGCTCCGCGGTGCCGCCGCGCTCCTGGTGGTCTGGGACCACCTCGTCGGGCAGTGGCTGGCCCAGCGCGGGCTCCAGTGGGCGCCGTCCGACCTCGTCGAGCGCTTCGTCCTCGGGCCGCTGAACCTGATCCAGCACGCCGGGTTCCTCGGTGTCGCGCTGTTCTTCCTCATCAGCGGATTCGTGGTGACGCGGGCCGCCGCCCGTGAGGACGGCCGCACGTTCGTCCTGCGCCGGCTCACCCGGGTGTACCCGCCGCTGGTCGCCGCGGTCCTGCTCGCCGTCGCGGTGGCGTGGGCGCAGGCAGAGCTCGGCATGGGGTCCGAGGCGTGGGACGCGCTCACGCCGGCGGCCGTCCTGAAGGCGATGACGCTCGTCACCTACGTCTCGGTCCCCCAGGTCGTGGTGGTGGGCGTCGCCTGGACGCTCGTCATCGAGCTGGTCTTCTACGCGATGCTGTGGGCGGTCGGGCCGCTGCTCAAGAGCGCCCGGCCGGACTGGCTCGCCACCGTGGTGATCCTGGCCGTGGTCGTCGCGGTGGGCCTCCTCGGACGCTCTCTCGGTGACGGGTTCTTCCTGCTCAGCGTCTCGGTCTCGTACGTCCCGGTCCTGGTGGTCGGGCACGTCGTGTACCTGGTCAGCCAGCGCCGCACGCCGGTGTGGGTCGGCGGCCTCCTCGCCCTCGCCGCCTGGCTGGTGTTCGTCTGGGGGGTCGAGCGCACGCAGCCGACGTTCCTGACGCCCGAGAGCTCGTACGGGTCCAGCCTCAGCGTCGCTCTGCTGCTCTTCGTGCTCGCAGTTCTCTGCGAGGGTCGGATCAGGCCGGCCCGGTGGGTCGACGTCGTGGCCGCGCGCAGCTACACCCTGTACCTCGTGCACGGCATCGTCGGCCTGTTCGTGCTCGACGTCGTGACGCGCGAGGGGGTCGCCTACCGGTGGGCCCTCCTGGCGGCGTTGATCGCTACCGCCGCGGTGACGGAGGGCTTCTACCGGGCGGTCGAGCGCCCGTCGATCTCCCTCGGCCGCCGGCTCACCCGGTCGCGCCGGGACACTGCTGGCGGGACGCCCTCCGCGCACCGCGAGCCCGAGCCCGGCCAGATCGCAGCGCCGGTGTAGCGCCCGGCGCTCGTGCCGCCGGGCGCCTCGCGTCAGGACCGGGCGGCGTCGTCCTCGACCAGCAGCGACAGCAGGTACGTCCCGTACCCGGACTTCACCAGCTTCTCGGCCCGCACCCGCAGGTCGTCGTCGGACAGGAACCCGCGGCGCCAGGCGACCTCCTCGGGCGCGCCGATCTTGAGCCCCTGCCGGGACTCGATCGTGCGGACGTAGTCCGAGGCCTCGAGCAGCGAGTCGAAGGTGCCGGTGTCCAGCCAGGCGGTCCCGCGGGGGAGGACCTCGACCTGCAGGCGGCCCTGCTCGAGGTAGTGCCGGTTGACGTCGGTGATCTCGTACTCGCCGCGCGCGGACGGCTGCAGGTCCTTGGCGATCGCCACGACGTCGTTGTCGTAGAAGTACAGGCCCGGGACCGCGTACGAGGACTTCGGCTGGGCGGGCTTCTCCTCGAGGGACAGCGCGCGGCCCTGGGCGTCGAACTCCACGACGCCGTAGGCGGTGGGGTCGGCGACCCGGTAGGCGAAGACGGCGGCGCCCTCGATGTCCTCGAACCGGGTGAGCTGGGAGCCGAGGCCGGGGCCGTAGAAGATGTTGTCGCCCAGCACCAGGGCGGCCGAGTCGCCGCCGACGAAGTCGGCGCCCAGCACGAACGCCTGGGCGAGCCCGTTCGGCTCCGCCTGGACGGTGTAGCTGATCGAGATGCCGAACTGCGAGCCGTCGCCCAGCAGGCGGTGGAACTGCTCCGCGTCGTGCGGCGTCGTGATCACCAGCACGTCCTTGATGCCCGCGAGCATGAGGGTGGACAGCGGGTAGTAGATCATCGGCTTGTCGTAGACCGGGACCAGCTGCTTGCTCACGCCGAGGGTGATCGGGTGCAGGCGGGTGCCGGAGCCTCCCGCGAGGATGATGCCGCGCATGGTCGCCCATTGTGCTGCATGGACGCGGCCCGTGGGGCCGATCCGGCGACCGGCCCGGGTAGGGGACCGGTGGCGGCGGTGGGTGGCGCGCACCCGGCCGTAACGTCCACCGCGTTCTGCTCGCGGTCCGCTGCACCCCGGCGCGCGGGCTCCCTGACCGGCGAGGAGACCCCCGACCGTGCGTGCCGTGGCCGTCGCGACCGTCCTGCTCGGCGCCCTGATGCTGCTCTGCGGGCTGCCGTTCGCGGTCGCGCTCCGGCGTGCCCGGGACGGCTGGGTCGCGGCCGGGGTGGACGCGCTGCTGCTCGGCGTCGTCGCGCTGCCGCTGGCCGTGACGTTGTGGGCGTGGTGGGGGGTCGCGGGCGCCGTGCTGCCGGCGGTCGCCTGGGGCGCCGCCGCGGTCGCGGTCCTGCGGCGCGGGCGGGCGGGGCTGCCCCGGAACCCCGGACGGCCGGGGCGGGACGGGGTCGTCCGTGGCGTGCTGTGGTGCGCCGTGCTGGTGGCCGCGGCGGTGCTGCGCCTGCGCGAGGTGGAGTTCGTGCCGTGGGTCGGCGACATGGGTGCGTACGTGAACTGGGCGAACGAGCTCGCGCGCACCGGCGCGCTGGAGGCGACCTGGCCGCCGCTGCTGCCGGCGTACCTGGCGGTGGGCGCGACCCTGCTGGGCACGGCGCACGCGACGGCGGGCATGGCGGTGGTCGGCCTGGTGCTGGTGCTGGCGCTGGCGCGGCTGGCGCAGCAGCTGGGCGTCGGCCCGTGGGCGGTGCTGGCCGCGGGCGCGGTGGTCGCGGTCCACGGGCACGCCGTGTGGTTCGCGACGTTCCCGGCGAGCGAGTCCCTGGCGGCGCCGTTCCTCGTCGTGTGGCTGCTGACGGCGCACCGCGCCCTGACGGCCCCCACGCGCGCCGCGCGGTGGCCCCACGTGCTGGCCGGCGGGGTCGTGGTGGTCGCGCTCTGCCTGCTGCGGGCCAACGGGCCGCTGCTGCTTCTGCCGGTGCTCGCCGTGCTGGTGGCGGTGCTCGCGGTGCCCGCCTGGCGGCGGTTCGCCGGCGCGTGGTCGGGGGTGTCCGCGGCGGCGGTGGCCGGCTCGGCCGTCGGCTACTGGTACGGCATCGCCGTGATCCCGGCGTACTACGTGGACATGCAGCTCCCGCTGTTCCTCCCGGCGCGCGCGCTCGCGGTCCTCGGTGACCTCGGGGTGCTCGACGGGTCGGCGCGCACGGCCGCGCTGCTGCTCGTCGTCGTCGCGGTGGTGTGCACGGCCGTGCCCGCGCTCGGTGCCCGGGTGTCGCGCCGGGCGACGGCCTCACCGGGGGCCCCGTCCCGCCGGTCGGAGACGGTGGTGCTGCTCGCCGCCGCGGTGGCGCTCGCCGGCCTGCTGGTGGTCCTGGCCGTGCAGGACGGCGACGTGTGGCGCATCGCGGGCCGGCTCGGGGTGTGGCTGTGCGCGGCGGGCGTGCTGGGCGCCGCGGGCGCGCGGTGGCTCCCCGACGAGGCCGCCCGGCCGGTGCTCCTCGTCGGCGTGGCCACCGTGCTGCTCTACCTGGTGCTGCAGGACGCCCGCCTGGGGGAGCCGCGCGAGCACGCGTTCTACCTCTACTGGGACCGGTACCTCGTCAGCGAGGTGCTGCCGTGCCTGGTCCTGCTCGGGGCGGTCGCCCTGCACCAGGGGTCGCGGGCGGCGGCGGCGGGGCTCCGGCGGGTGCGGGTCGACGGCCTGCCGGCCCCGGCGGTGGCGGCCCCGGTCGCGGCGGCGGCCGCGGTCGCGGTCGTCGCCTGGTCGGCGCCGGGCCTGCGGCACGCGAACGGCGACGCGTTCCTGCGTGGCGCGCGGGCGCTCGCCGAGGACCTCGCGGAGGTGGCGCTCGCGGAGGGTGCGCCGGTCGTCTGGGCCGCGGCCGGCGACGACGAGATCGCCGACTACTTCTTCCCCAACACCTGGATGGCGTTCGCCGTGCCGCTCGCCGTCACCTCGGGCCTGGACGTGGTGGACCTGGACGTCGGTGACTTCGAGCCGGACGCGCCGGCGGGCGAGGGGCGGCTCCGGCGGGCCGCGACGTGCGCCGACGGCGACGACCTGACGGTGCTCGAGGTGCGCCGCGGCGGGCCGGGTCTCGGCGAGCGCCTGGACGGGTCCGACGTCGCGCTGCTGCACCTCGGGACGGTCCGCGGCAGCTGGCGGGTCCTGCCGCAGCGGCACGAGCCGGACCGGTGGCGGACCGTCGAGTTCGAGGTCGACGCCTGGCGCGCGACCGTGCCCGCCGCGCTCCAGCGCCTGCCCTACGCGTGCGGCGACGCCGCCGTGGACGGGGGCGCGGGAGGGGTCCGGCAGCAGCTGCGGTGACCGCCTCAGGTGCGCACGCCGGGCTGAGATAGGTTCACCACGTCCTCTTCGCCCCTCCCTCCTGCGTCAGGATGCTCCATGAAGGTCTTCGTCCAGATCCCGTGCCTCAACGAGGAGGCCACCCTGCCCGCGGTGCTCGCCTCCATCCCGCGGGAGATCCCCGGGGTGGACGAGCTGGAGATCCTCGTCATCGACGACGGGTCGACCGACCGCACGGTCGAGGTGGCCCGCGCGCACGGGGTGCGGCACGTCGTCCAGCACTCACGGAACCAGGGGCTGGCCCGCTCGTTCCGCGACGGCGTGGACTACGCGCTCGCCCACGGTGCCGACGTCGTGGTGAACACGGACGGGGACAACCAGTACCCGCAGGACCGGATCCCCGACCTGGTGGCCCCGGTCGTCGAGGGCCGCGCGGACATCGTGATCGCGGACCGGCAGACGGCGACCATCGCGCACTTCTCGCCGTTCAAGAAGCTCATGCAGCGGGTCGGCAGCGGCGTGGTGAACTTCGCCGCCGACACCCACCTGCCGGACGCCGCGAGCGGCTTCCGTGCGTACTCCCGCGCCGCGCTCATCCGGCTGAACGTGGTGACCGAGTTCTCCTACTGCATGGAGACGATCATCCAGGCGGGGCACAAGCGGCTGCGGATCGCGTCGATCCCGGTGACCACCAACGCGAAGACCCGCGAGTCCCGGCTGTTCCGGAACATCTTCCACCACATGGCGAAGTCCGGGTCGGCGATCGTGCGCAGCTACCTCATGTTCAAGCCGTACGTGCTGTTCGCGTGGTTCGCCGTGCTGTTCGGCGTCCTGGCGCTGTTCCCGGCGGTCCGGTTCCTGGTGCTGCACTTCGGGCCGAGCGAGAGCGACGGCAACGTCCAGTCGCTGATCTTCGCGGCGATCATGGCGGTGGCCGCCCTGCTCTCGGTGGCGCTCGGCATCCTCTCGGACCTGCTGCGGACCAACCGCACGCTGCTCGAGGAGCAGCTCGAGCGGATCAAGCAGATCCAGTACCCGGGCCCGGGTCAGGCGGCGTAGCCGGGACCGCCGGGGTCTCGGCGGGGGAGCGGGCCGGGCCCCGGCGGGCGAGGAGCGCCGCGACGCCCGCGGCCCCGGCGTCCGCGACGACCATGAGGACGCGGCTGACCAGCGCGACCAGCAGGGCGTCGGCCGAGGGCAGCAGGGGGGCCAGGGCCAGCACCAGCGCGGCCTCGCGGGGACCGGTGCCGGCGGGCGCGACGACGACGAGGAAGCCGACCACCCAGGCGAGCGCGAACGCCCCCGTGCCGAGCACGGCGGCGCGGCCGGGGTCGCCGGGCGCCAGGTCCGCCACCAGCACGGCGGCGTGGGCACCGAACAGCAGCCACATCACCAGGGCCCAGGCCGCGGACCGGGCGAGGCCGGGGCCGCCGACGCGCACCGGGTCGTCGCCGCGGCGCATCAGGCGCAGGGCGAGCGCGACCAGCCGGTTGAACACCGGCGGGAGCAGGCCGACGATCCCGAGCGGCACCACCGCGATCGCCCACCAGTAGGTGGACAGCGAGCCGGGGGAGGCCGCGGCGAGCCCGACGACGGCCACGGCGCCGCCGACGACGAGCAGCACGGCCAGGGCGGCGAGGGCCACCACGGCGCTGCGCGCGCGGGTCACGCGGTGCGCCCGGCCCAGCTCGGCCTGCGCCACGACGGCCCACACGCTGCCCGGGACGTACTTCCCGAGCTGCCCGTGGTAGTAGATCCGGGCGGCGGCGCCCAGGGGCGGCGCGTCGCCGGTCGCGGCCAGCAGGCTGCGCCAGGACAGCATCTGCGCCACCAGGCCCGCGCAGGCGAGCACGAGGGCCAGCGCGACGGTGCCCGCGTCCAGCCGGGTCAGGGCGTCGCCGAGCTCGTCGCGGCGCCCCAGCACCGACCACACGAGCAGCGCCAGCGCGACCGCGAAGAACACCGCCCCCACCACTGCTCGCCTGGATCGCACCGCACGAGGATAGGGGGACGGGCCGATCGCCTAGGGTGGGCGCGACCCGCACTCAGCCACACCGAGGAGGTCCGGCGTGCCCGGCACCGGACAGATCGCCCGCTCCGCCTACGTCTCGACCTCGCGCGCCGTGCGTGAGGCCGCGCGCCGCACGGGCGTGTACGACCGGCTGGACCGGCGGTACCGGGAGGCGCCGCGCAGCGTCGGCGGGCACCTGCGGACGCTGTTCGCGATCCACGACGTCGAGGACCTGGTCGTCCTGGACCAGCCGTGGTGGACCTACGGCGCGATCGACGCGGTCGCCGAGCACCTCGCCGCGCTCGACGGGCGGGCCCGCGTGTTCGAGTACGGCTCCGGCGCGAGCTCGGTCTGGCTGGGCCGGCGCGCGGCGGAGGTGCACAGCGTCGAGCACCACGCCGGGTTCGCCGGGGTGATGCGCCGCGTGCTCGCGGAGGCCGGTCTCGACGGCACGGTCACGCTGCACGAGGTGCCGCCGACGACCGGCGACGTGCCCGTGGTGCCGTCCGAGCGCGGCGGCGAGGAGGGCAACGACTACGCCGGCTACGTCGCGAGCATCGACGACGTCCCGGGGGAGTTCGACCTGGTGGTCGTGGACGGGCGCGCCCGGGTGGCGTGCCTGCAGCACGCCGCGAAGCGGCTCGCCCCCGGCGGCATCGTGCTGTTCGACGACACCCAGCGGCCGCGGTACGCCGCGGGCCTGGAGGGCAGCGGGCTGCACGTGCAGCGCATCCGCGGCTGGGTGCCGTCGCTGCCGTACCCGCGCGAGACGTCGGTGCTGCGCATCGGGCGGGGCTGACGCGCCGGGCCGGGCAGCCGCCCCGGCTCGAGGGGGCGTTGGGTAGCATCGGGACGCCCTGCCGCCGCACCCCACGAGGGACCATGTACCGCCTGACGAACGCCATCCAGCACTACGCCTGGGGCTCGCCCACCGCGATCCCGACGCTGCTCGGGACCGAGGCGACCGGGGAGCCGGTCGCCGAGGCGTGGTTCGGGGCGCACAGCAGCGCACCGTCGCACTGCGTGCAGGAGGACGGCACCCCGGGCGCCTCGATGCCCGAGGTGATCGCGGCGGACCCCGCCCGCGTGCTGGGCGAGGACGTGGAGGCGCGGTTCGGCGCCACGCTGCCGTACCTGCTCAAGGTCATCGCCGCGGAGACGCCGCTGTCCCTCCAGGTGCACCCCCACGTCGCCCGCGCTCGCGAGGGGTTCGCCGAGGAGGAGGCCGCCGGGGTCCCCCTGGACGCGCCGCACCGCAACTTCCGCGACCGGAACCACAAGCCCGAGCTGGTCTACGCGCTCACCCGGTTCGAGGCGGTGTGCGGGTTCCGCGCGCCGCGCCGGGCGGCCGAGCTGCTCGAGGGCCTGGACGCGCCGCTCGCCAAGGACCTGCGCGCGATGCTCGCCGAGCAGCCGTCCGCCGCCGGCATCGAGGCCGTGTTCACCCGCCTGCTGCGCCCCGAGACGCGCCCGTCCCCGGAGGAGGTCGGCGAGGTCGCCGTCGCCTGCGCCGCACGGCTCGAGGCCGGCTCGGTGTCCCCGCGCGCCGACCGCACCGTGGTCCGGCTGCAGGAGGCGTACCCGGGTGACCCGGGGGTCGTCACCTCGCTGCTGCTCAACCCGGTGACGCTGCAGCCCGGCGACGCGCTGTTCGTGCCCGCCGGCGGGGTGCACGCCTACCTCAAGGGGCTCGGCGTCGAGATCATGGCGTCCTCGGACAACGTGCTGCGCGCCGGCCTCACGCCCAAGCACGTGGACGTCGACGAGCTGCTCCGCAACGTGGACTACGTCGCCGCGCCGCCGATCCGGATCGCCCCGGAGAAGTTCCACGGCGCCACGCGGGCCTACTACGCCCCGGTGGACGACTTCGAGCTGTCGGTCACCCGCGTCGACGACGGCCACGAGCACCCGCTGCCGGGCCGCGGTCCCCGCGTCCTGCTCTGCCTGGAGGGCCGGATGACGGTGTCCTCGCGGAACGACGGCGCGCTCACGCTGACCCGGGGCCAGGCGGCGTTCGTCCCGGCGTCCGACGGCGCGCTGCGGGTGCGCGGCGGCGGGACGCTGGTCCAGGCCGACGTCCCCTGACCCGGCCGCGCCGGCCGCGCGGCCGCGCGACGCGGGGCGGGCCCCAGGGCGGTCCGGCCCGGT
>NZ_SZYE01000063.1 GCF_005239125.1 Cellulomonas hominis
CCGGCGACCTCGCTGGTCCCCTGCGCGATCGACGTCAGCGACGGCACGGCGTACCGCGCGTCCTCGGTGTCCCCGGACCCGACGACGGCCAGGTCCTCGGGCACCCGCAGCCCCCGGTCCGCGCTGGGGGCGGCAGGCGGGCGCCGACGCCGCGGCCCGGCTGCTCGACTCCGGCCTGCCGGTCGACGCGCTGGTGGCGCACACCGACGCGCTGGCGCTGGGCGCCCTGCGCGCCGCGCTGGACCGGGGGCTGCGGGTGCCCGAGGACCTGGCCGTCGTCGGGTCCGGGGACACCGAGGACGCGCGGTACGCCGTGCCGTCGCTGACGTCGATCGCGCAGGGGACCAGCGAGGTCGCCGGCACCGCCGTCGCTCTGCTCGAGGACCGGATCGAGGGCCGCCCGCCGCGGGACGACGGGGCGCGCGCGGCGGCCGCGGTCGAGCTGCGCCTGCGCGAGTCGACGCTCGGGGTGGGGGTCGCGTGATCGCCGACGCCCCGCCGGCCCGCGCCGCCGCGGACCCCGCCCGGCCCGTCACGATGGCGGACGTCGCCGCGGCGGCCGGGGTCTCGGTCAAGACCGTGTCGAACGTCCTCGCGGGGCACGCGCACGTCCGCCCCGGCACGCGCGACCGGGTGCTGGCCGCGGTAGACGCGCTCGGCTACCGGGTCAACCCGTTCGCCAGCCGGCTGCGGTCGGGCCGCACGGGCGTGATCGCGTTCGCGCTGCCGCACCTGTACCAGCCGTACTTCGGCGACCTGGCGGAGCGGGTGATCGCCGAGGGGGAGCGCCGCGGGCTGGCCGTGGTCATCGAGCCGACCGACGCGGTCGCGGCCGTCGAGCGCGCGGTGCTCACCGGCGGGCGGCGGCAGCAGGTCGACGGCGCCATCGTGTCGCCGGCGGCGCTGGGCCCCGCCGAGGTGGAGCGGCTGCGCGTCGAGGGCCCGGTCGTCCTGCTCGGGCCGCGGCTCGGCGCGCCGCCCGCGGACCAGGCGGTGATGGACGACCGCGGGGCGGCGCGGACCGCGGTCGCGCACCTGCTGGCCACGGGCCGGCGGCGGATCGCGGCGATCGGCGCGACGCCGCGGGGCGGCTCCGCGGGGCTGCGCGAGGCGGGCTACCGCGACGCCCTCGCGGCGGCGGGCGTCCCCGTCGACGAGGCCCTGGTGCTCGACGCGCCCGACTGGGACCGGCGGTCGTCCGGCGCGGCCGCGACGGTGCGGCTCCTCGGGTCCGGGGCGCCGTTCGACGCCGTGTTCTGCTTCAACGACGCCATGGCGTTCGGCGCGCTGCGGGTGCTGGCCAGCCGCGGGTTGCGCGTGCCGGACGACGTCGCGGTGGTCGGGTTCGACGACACCGAGCAGGCCCGGTTCTCGACGCCGCCGCTGACCTCCGTCGACCCCGGGCAGGAGCAGATCGCGCGGACGGCGGTCGAGCTGCTGGTCGAGCGGATCGGCGGGTACGCGGGGGAGCCCCGCGTCGTGGTGGCGGAGCACCGCCTGGCGGTGCGGGAGTCGACCGGCGGCCCGCGCACACCCGTCGCCTGATCCCCACCCGATCGTCCCGCCACCACCCGACCGATCGGGGTGCGTCGCGACATCCGGGCGGAGTTCGGGGCGCGGGCTCGGCCGCCGTGCCGGCGTGCATCGATGTCAGGTGCGCGGGGGTGGGTGGTGGCGGCGAGACGCCCCTGATGGCGCAGGATCGCGGGCGTGGTGGCGGCGGGGGTCAGGCTGGACCGGTTGACATCGATGTAACCGGACAGCAGAGTGGCTCCCGCACCGTTGCACCGCTCACGGCGAGGAAGCCCCATGACGCACGCGGCCACCACCGCACCCACCGCCCGCCCCGCGCAGCCGCTGCGTGCGCACGCCGGCCCCGTCGCGCCGCGCGCCACCGAGCGCCTGGTCCAGCGCCCGCTGCCGGCCTCCGCGGTCCGGCTGGACCCGGCCGGCCACCTCGGCCGCTGGCAGCGGCTGAACGCCGACGCCACGCTGCCGCACAGCATCGGGATGCTGGAGGACAGCGGCGCGCTGCCGAACCTCCGCCGGGTCACCGGGGAGCACGGCGGCCCGTTCGTCGGCTACCAGTTCGCCGACTCGGACGTCTACAAGGTGCTGGAGGCGATCGGCTGGGAGATCGGGCGCACCGGCACCGACGCGTTCGACGGCTTCCTCGACCGCACCCTCGACCTGCTGGAGCGAGCGCAGGACGCCGACGGCTACCTGAACTCGTTCGTGCAGGTCGACCGGCCCGCCGAGCGCTGGGCGGACCTGCGCTGGGCCCACGAGCTGTACTGCGCCGGGCACCTGATCCAGGCCGCGGTCGCCCTGCACCGCGGCGCCGGGCGGGCCGACTACCTCGCGCTCGGCCGCCGGTGCGCCGACCTGGTCGTCGCCACGTTCGGGCCGGGGGGCCGCGCCGGCTACTGCGGCCACCCGGAGGTCGAGACCGCGCTGGTCGAGCTGTACCGGGAGACGGGGCACGAGCCGTACCTGGCCACCGCCCGCCGGATGGTCGACGAGCGCGGCCAGGACCTGGCGCTGCTCGGCCCGGACCGGCTCGGCGCGCACTACTTCCAGGACCACGCCCCCGTCCGGGAGTCGCTCGAGGCGACCGGCCACGCCGTGCGGCAGCTCTACCTCGACGCCGGCGTCACCGACGTGTTCACCGAGCAGGGCGACGACGCGCTGCTGGCCGCGATGCGCGCGCAGTGGGACTCGGCCCACCACCAGAAGATGTACGTGACCGGCGCGATGGGATCGCGGCACTTCGACGAGTCGTTCGGCGACGCCTACGAGCTGCCGCCGGACCGCGCCTACGCCGAGACCTGCGCCGCCATCGCCGACGTGCAGTGGTCCTACCGGATGCTGCTGGCGGACGGCGGCTCCCGGTACGCCGACGCCATCGAGCGGGCGCTGCTGAACGCGGTCGCGGCGTCGGTGTCGGCGGACGGCCGGTCGTTCTTCTACTCCAACCCGCTGCACCTGCGCGAGGGGCACCGCGAGGAGGAGAACGCCCCGTCCCGGCGCACGCCCTGGTACTCCTGCGCGTGCTGCCCGCCGAACATCGCGCGACTGGTCGCGTCGCTGCACGCGTACCTGGCGACCGCGACCGACGACGCCCTCCGGGTGCACCTGTACGGCGCGGCGACCATCGCGGTCCCGGAGCACCTCGGGACCGGGACGGTCCGCGTCGACACCGCGTACCCCGCCGACGGCCGGGTCCTCCTCGAGGTCGACGGCGACCTCACCGGCTCGCTGGCGCTCCGCGTGCCCGGTTGGGCCGACCGGGTCCGGGTCGCGGTGGACGGCACCCCGCTCGCCGCGGCCACCCGGGCCGAGCTGCCGCTGGACGACGGCTACCTGGTGCTGCCCGCCGGCACCCGCCGGGTCGAGCTCGACCTGGACATGCCGGCCACCACCGTCGCGGCGCACCCCCGGGTGGACGCGGTGCGCGGCTCGGTGGCCCTGATGCGCGGCCCGGTCGTCTACTGCGTCGAGCAGGCCGACCACCCCGACGGCCCGTCGGTCGAGGACGTGCGGCTCCGCGCCGGCGGCGCGCTGACCGTGGTCCCGGGCGACGACCCGCTGCCGCGCATCACCGCGGAGGGCGTCGCCGCCGACGCCGCCGACGCCCCGCTGTACCGGACCGGCGCCGCCGTGCCCGCGGCGGGCGCACCGGTGCGGCTGACCGCGATCCCGTACGCGCAGTGGGGCAACCGCGCCCCCGGTGCCATGCGGGTCTGGCTCCCGCTCGCCTGACCGGCGCCCGGCGCCGCCGCCCCCGCGGCACGGCGCCGGGCGACCACCACGACGCACGACCCGGCCCCCGGGGGCCGGCACCCCACGACGAAGGGACGGCGCGACGATGCGCAGACGGGTCAGGAGGGCGGCCGCGCTGGCCGCCGCGGTGGTGCTCGGCGCGAGCGCGTGCGCGAGCGGGACGACCGGCGGTGACGACGACACCGTGACGCTCTGGGTCCGCGACTACCAGAAGGCGATCATGGGGACGCTCGCGGACGAGTTCAACGCGACCCACGACACCCAGGTCGAGGTCACGCTGGTCCCCGCGACGAGCTTCGTGCAGAAGCTCGGCACCGCGGTGGCGGCCTACCAGGGCCCGGACATCGCGTCGCTGGACCTGGTGTTCGCGCCCTACTTCGCCTCCGCGGGGGTGCTGGCCGACGTCACCGACCGGGTCGACGCGCTGCCGTACGCCGACGACCTCAGCCCGGCGCACCTGGACCAGGTCACCTACGAGGGCCGGACCTACGGGGTCCCGTTCACGGGCGACGTGTCGGTGATGTTCTACAACAAGACCCTGTTCGCCGAGGCGGGGCTCGACCCCGAGGCCCCGCCGGCCACCTGGGCCGAGATCCAGCAGGCCGCCGAGGCGGTGGCCGCGCTCGGCGACGGCACCAACGGCTTCGTGTTCTCCGGCGCGTGCGGCGGCTGCAACATCTTCTCGCTGACGCCGCTGGTGTGGGCGTCCGGCGGCGACGTGCTGAACGCCGACGGCACCGAGGCGCTGCTCGACTCGGACGAGGTCGGGGGCGCCCTCCAGCTGTACCGCGACCTGTACGACGCCGGCACCATGCCCGAGCTGGTCCGCACCGACGCCGGCCCCAACGCCGCGAGCGCGTTCCAGTCCGGCACGGTCGGCATGCGGTTCGACGGCACGGCGTTCATGTCGACGCTGGTGTCCGACGGGTCGGTCGACTTCGGCGTCGCCCCCATCCCCGGCGAGGACGGCGGCTCCGCCTCGTTCGCCGGCGGCGACGTGCTGTCCGTGATGACCGGCGCCGACAACCCGGACGGCGCCTGGGAGTTCCTGCAGTGGGCGACCGACCGCGACGCCCAGCAGGTGCTCGCGGACCACGCGATCCTGCCGGTCCGGATGGACCTCCTCGACGAGATCTACGTGCCGCAGGACCCCCGGTTCGCGGTGTTCGCGGACGCGCTGTCCGTCGGGCACGTGCCGTACTCGATCGTCGAGAACGAGCTGTTCAACGACAACAACGGCGTCTGGGCCGGGCTGGTCCAGGACGCCGTGTTCGGGCCCGGCGGCGTCGCCGACGCCCAGGCCGCGGCCCAGGAGGACGCCCAGGCGATCCTCGACAAGGCGAACGACTGACCTCATCCGCGGGGCCTCGTGCCCCCCTCGAACGACGGAGTTCCGAGCGATGACCGCACCCGTCATGGCCCCACCCGCACCCGGTGGCGTCGCGCTGCCCCGGCGCCGCCGCAGGCGCGCCACCCTCGCCCGCCGGCGCACCCGGCTCGGCGTGCTCATGGTCCTGCCCGCCGTCGTCATGCTCGGCCTGTTCTTCCTGTGGCCGCTGACGCAGACGGTCCGGATGTCGTTCTACGACTGGCCGATGCTCGGCGAGCACACGTGGGTCGGCCTGGAGAACTACGCCGACGCGCTGACCGACTCCGACTTCCTGGCGGCGGTCGGCTTCACGCTCCGGTACACGCTGATCGCCACGCCGCTGCTGTTCGCGGTGGCCCTCGTGCTCGCCCTGCTCGTCCGCGGGGGCACCCGCGCCGCGCGGGCGTTCCAGACGATCTGGTTCATCCCGGTGGTGATCGGCATGGCCGCCGCGTCCTACCTGTGGATGTACCTGTTCCAGCCCGACCTGGGCCCGGCGAGCGCGCTGGGGGAGCGCGCCGGGCTGCTGGACGCCTCGCAGAACTACTTCGCCACGTTCACGTCGGCGCTCGTGATCGTGCTGGCGATGGTCACCTGGAAGGTGGTCGGCCTGCAGATGCTGCTGCTGTCCTCCGGGCTGCAGTCCATCCCGGTCGAGGTGACCGAGGCCGCGCGGATCGACGGCGCGGGGCGGTGGCAGGCCTTCCGGCACATCACGCTCCCGCTGCTGCGCCCGACGCTCGCGCTGGTGCTGGTGTTCTCGGTCGCGGGGTCCCTGCTCGCGTTCGACCAGTTCTTCATCATGACCGCCGGCGGCCCGTCGAACTCGACGATCACGGCGGTGTTCCAGACCTACCGGACCTCCTTCATCCAGTTCGAGCTCGGCGCCGGTGCCGCGATGTCGGTGCTGCTCATGGTCGTCCTCGCGGCCGTGAGCGCCCTGCAGATGCTCCTGCTGAGGAACACGGACAACGCATGAGCACGCTGGTCGCCGCCGACGCCTCGGCCCTCGCCACCCCCGACCCGTCCCGGACCCCGGCGCGCCGCCGCCGCGGCCGGGTCCCGCGCACGATCGCCGAGGTCCGCGCGTCGATGCCCCGCCTCGCGTGGTGGGTCGTCTGCCTCTGCCTCGCGATCGTGTTCCTCTACCCGCTCTACGTGATGATCACGCAGAGCCTCAAGGCGCCCGCCGAGGCCGTCGCGGTGCCGCCGACGATGTTCCCGCACGACTGGTCCCTGGAGAACTACGCGGCGCTCGCGGACTCGTCGTCCGGGATCAGCCTGCTGCGCTCGCTCGGCAACTCGGTGCTGGTCTCGGTGTCGGTCACGCTGCTGACCACCGTCGTCGCCACGCTGGCCGGCTACGGGTTCGCCAAGCTGCCCTTCCGGGGCTCGGGGTTCATCTTCTTCCTGGCCCTGGTCGCGTTCATGGTGCCGTTCCAGGCGATCATCACGCCGCTGTTCCTGATCCTGCGGGACCTCGGCCTGCTCGGGTCGCTGCCCGGGCTGGTCCTGGTGATCGCCACGTTCAGCCTGCCGTTCGGGCTGTTCCTCATGCGGAACACGTTCGCGGCCCTGCCCGGCAGCCTGGAGGAGGCCGCGATGATCGACGGCTGCGGGACGCTCGGCGCGATGCGCCGGGTGCTGCTGCCCGTCGCGCTGCCGGGCGTGATCTCCACCGCGCTGCTCACCTTCTTCAGCGCGTGGAACGAGTTCTTCGCGACCCTGATCCTGCTGGTGGACCAGGACAGGTACACGCTGCCGGTCAGCCTGCAGATGCTGGCGTCCGGGCAGAACAACCAGCTGGACTGGGGCGTGATGCAGGCGGGGGTCACGGTGACCGTGGTCCCGTGCATCGTGATCTACCTGCTGCTGCAGAAGTACTACGTCAGCGGCCTGCTGTCGGGCGCCGTGAAGTAGCGGTCCGCGGCGCGCGGACCGGGCGCCGCGTCGCCGTCTGCCCGGTGTCCCAACCGGGCAGGCGGCGCCGCGCGCGCCCCCTCACCGGGCGTCGGATTCGGCTCCCTGGATCGCGGCCCTGCCGGCCTCGAGCCGCGCGACCGGAACCCGGAACGGGGAGCAGGACACGTAGTCCAGCCCGACCGCGTCGAAGAACCGGATCGACTCCGGGTCACCACCGTGCTCGCCGCACACGCCGACCGTGAGGTCCGGGCGGGTCGCCCGGCCCTCCTCCACGGCGATGCGGACGAGCCGACCGACGCCCTTCGTGTCGATGGTCTCGAACGGGGACACGGTGAGCACCCCGTTCGCGAGGTACTCCGGGAAGAACGCCCCCTCGACGTCGTCCCGCGAGAAGCCCCACGTCGTCTGCGTGAGGTCGTTGGTGCCGAACGAGAAGAACTGCGCGACCTCGGCGATGCGGTCGGCGGTGAGCGCCGCGCGCGGCAGCTCGATCATGACGCCGACGGGGAGGTCCAGCTCGACCCCGCGGGCGGCGCCGACCTCGGCCATGATCCGCAGCGCCTCGTCGCGCACCAGGTGCAGCTCCATCACGGAGCCGACCAGCGGCACCATGATCTCCGCGTGCGGGGTGCCGCCGGCCTCGATCCGGTCGGCCGCGGCCTCGCAGACCGCCCGGATCTGCAGGGCGAACAGCCCCGGCACCACCAGGCCCAGCCGGACGCCGCGCAGCCCGAGCATCGGGTTGGCCTCGTGCATCCGGCGGACCGCCGCGAGCAGCCGGGTGTCGTGCTCGTCCTCCTCGCCGCGCTCCCGCGCGAGCGCCACCTTCACGGCCAGGTCGGTGAGGTCGGGCAGGAACTCGTGCAGCGGCGGGTCGATGAGCCGGATCGTGGTCGGCAGGCCGTCCATCTCGGTGAGCAGCGTCCCGAAGTCCTCGCGCTGCAGCGGCAGCAGGGCGTCGAGCGCCGCCTGCCGCTCGGCGTCGTCGCCGGCGAGCACGACCCGCTCGACCAGCACCCGCCGCTCGCCGAGGAACATGTGCTCGGTCCGGCACAGCCCGATGCCCTCGGCGCCGAGGGCGCGGGCGCGCCGGGCGTCCTCGGCGGTGTCCGCGTTGGCGTGCACCCGCAGCCGCCGCGTGTCGTCGGCGTGGGTGAGGACGCGGTGCACGGACCGGACGAGCTCGGCCGTCTCCTCGTCCTCGCCGGCCTGCGCCAGCGCCGCGTCGAGGCCCTCGCCCAGGTAGGTGCTGACCGGCGACGGGACGACCGGCACCGCGCCGAGGTAGACCTCGCCGGTGGAGCCGTCGATCGCGACGACGTCCCCCTCGACGACCTCGTACCCGGCCACCTTCATGGACCGGGCCGCGGGGTCGATGTCGAGCGCGTCGGCCCCGACCACGCAGGTCAGCCCCATGCCGCGCGCCACGACCGCCGCGTGCGAGGTCTTGCCGCCGCGGGCGGTGAGCACGCCGACGGCGGCGATCATGCCGCCGAGGTCGTCCGGGTTGGTCTCGCGGCGGATCAGCACCACGTCCTCGCCCGCGGCGGCGCGCGCCTCGGCCGCCGCGGAGTCGAACACCGCGTGGCCCACGGCGGCGCCGGGCGAGGCGGCCATGCCGGTGGTGAGCAGGGTGCGCTCGGCGCGGGCGTCGAACCGGGGGAACATCAGCTGCGACAGCTGCGCGCCGCTGACCCGGGCCAGCGCCTCGTCCATCGTGATGAGGTGCTCGTCGACGAGCTGGGTGGCGATCCGGAACGCGGCCGGCGCGGTGCGCTTGCCCACCCGGGTCTGCAGCATCCAGAGCTTGCCGCGCTCGACGGTGAACTCGACGTCGCACAGGTCGCGGTAGTGCGTCTCGAGCCGGCGCATGGCCTGGCGGAGCTCCCCGTACGCCTGCGGGGACACCTGCTCCATCTCGGCCAGGCTCAGCGTGTTCCGGATGCCGGCCACGACGTCCTCGCCCTGCGCGTTCGCCAGGTAGTCCCCGTAGTCGCCGGAGTGGCCGGTGGCCGGGTCGCGGGTGAACGCCACGCCGGTGCCGGAGGTCGGCCCGAGGTTGCCGAACACCATGCTCACCACGTTGACGGCGGTGCCGAGGTCGTCCGGGATGCGCTCGCGGCGCCGGTACAGCCGGGCGCGGTCGGTGTTCCAGGACCGCAGCACGGCGACGATCGCGAGGTCGAGCTGCTCGCGCGGGTGCTGCGGGAACTCGCGCCCCGACTCGGAGCGGACGATCTCCTTGTACGCCTCGACGAGCTGGCGCAGGTCCGCCGCGTCGAGCTCGACGTCCTGATCGACGCCCTTGGCCGCCTTCGCCTTGTCGAGCGTGTCGGCGAACAGGTCCCCGTCGATGTCGAGCACGGTCCTGCCGAACATCTGGATCAGCCGCCGGTAGGAGTCCCACGCGAACCGCTCGTCCTGGGCGAGCTCGGCGAGCCCGACGACGGACGCGTCGTTGAGCCCGACGTTGAGCACCGTCTCCATCATCCCGGGCATGGAGAACTTGGCGCCGGAGCGCACGGACACGAGCAGCGGCTCGTGGAAGTCGCCGAGCCCGCGGCCCAGCGCGTCCTCGAGCCGGCGCAGCGCCATCGTGACCTGCACGCGGAGCTCGGGCGGCAGGTGCCCGGTGCGCATGTAGGCGCGGCAGGCGTCGGTGGTGATGGTGAAGCCGGGCGGCACCGGCAGGCCGAGGCGCGTCATCTCGGCGAGGTTCGCGCCCTTGCCGCCGAGCAGGTCCTTCTGGTCCTTGCCACCCTCGGAGAAGTCCTGGACGTAGCTGACCACGTGCACCTCCGGGTCCGACCGCGAGCGCGTCGTTGCACCCGCTCTCCCTACTGTGCTCCCCGCGGTCGCGGTCCGGTAGGGCCATCGGCCCCTGGCGGAGCGGCACCCCGCCCAGGAGAATCCGGGGGCGGTCCGGCGGTGGGGGTCGGTAGGATGGGGGGACCAGCACCTCCTCGCGGAACGGAGCGCACGGCGCACGCCGAGCACATGGCCGAGACCACACCCGATCGCCCACGGCGATCGCTCCCCGGCGCAGCCCGGGTCGAGCACCGGATCACGATCCCGTCGAGCGTGTCCATGGTCGAGCTCCTGGGGATGGACGACCAGGTCCTGCGCGCCGTGGAGAACGGCTTCCGCACCGTCGACGTGCACGTGCGGGGCAACGAGATCACCCTGGCCGGCCCCGCCGGGGACGTCGCCCTCGTGGCGCGCCTCGTCGACGAGCTGGTCGAGACCGCCGTCGCCGGCACGCCCCTGACCCCGGACGTGGTCACGCGCTCCGTCGCGATGCTCACGGCCGGCACCGCCACGCGCCCGGCCGACGTGCTGACGTTCAACATCCTGTCCAGCCGCGGCCGCACCATCCGGGCCAAGACGGCGGGCCAGAAGGAGTACGTCGACGCGATCGACCGGAACACGATCACGTTCGGCATCGGGCCCGCCGGCACCGGCAAGACCTACCTCGCGATGGCCAAGGCCGTGCAGGCGCTGCAGGCCCGCCAGGTGAACCGGATCGTGCTCACCCGCCCGGCGGTCGAGGCGGGGGAGCGGCTCGGGTTCCTGCCCGGCTCGCTGAGCGACAAGATCGACCCCTACCTGCGCCCGCTGTACGACGCGCTGCACGACATGGTCGACCCCGAGTCGATCCCGCGGCTGATGGAGGCGGGCACGATCGAGGTCGCGCCGCTCGCCTACATGCGCGGCCGCACGCTCAACGACTCCTTCATCATCCTCGACGAGGCGCAGAACACCTCCGCCGAGCAGATGAAGATGTTCCTCACCCGCCTGGGCTTCGGCTCCAAGGTGGTCGTGACCGGCGACGTCACCCAGGTCGACCTGCCGTCCGGCACGACCTCCGGCCTGCGGGTGGTCGAGTCGATCCTCGACGACGTGGACGACGTCGCGTTCTGCCGGATGTCCTCCTCCGACGTCGTCCGCCACCGCCTGGTCAGCGACATCATCGACGCCTACGCACGCTGGGACAGCACCAAGAGATGAGCATCGAGGTCAACAACGAGTCCGGCCACGAGGTCGACGAGGCGGAGTTCGCCGCGCTCGCCCGCTTCGTCCTGGACCAGATGCACGTGCACCCGCAGACCGACCTGTCGATCCTGTTCGTCGACACCGAGGTCATGACGGACCTGCACGTGAAGTGGATGGACGAGCCGGGCCCGACGGACGTGCTGTCGTTCCCGATGGACGAGCTGCGCCCCGGCCGCGCGGACGAGCCGACGCCCGCGGGGCTGCTCGGCGACGTCGTGCTGTGCCCCGAGGTCGCGGTCGAGCAGGCGCGCACCGCCGGCCACTCGACCGTCGAGGAGCTGCTGCTGCTCACCACGCACGGGATCCTGCACCTGCTGGGCTACGACCACGCGGAGCCGGAGGAGGAGAAGGAGATGTTCGGCCTGCAGCGCCAGCTGCTGCTGACCTTCCTCGCCGGCCGATGATCAGCGGCGTCCCGTTCGGGCTGCTCGCCACCCTGACGGTCCTGGCGGTGCTGGTCGCCGCGGTGCTGTCCGCGGGCGAGGCGGCGGTGCTCCGGCTGTCCCGCGGCGTCGTCGCCGACCTGCTCGCCTCCCGGCACCCCGCCGCCGAGCGGGTGCGCCGCCTGACCGAGGACCGGGCCGCCGTCGCCGGGTCCGCGGGGGTCGTCCGGCTGCTCTGCGAGATGGTCGCGGCCGTGTGCCTCACGCTCGCGATCGCCGCCTCGTCGCTGCCCTGGGCGGCCGAGCTGGTGGTCGCGGTGCTCGCCTGCGCGTTCCTCACCGTCGTGCTGGCCCGGCTCAGCCCGCGGTCGCTCGGCCACCGGTACCCGCGCCAGGTGCTCACCGCCACGTCCCGGCTGCTGCTCGCCGTGCGCTCGGTCGCCGGCCCGCTGATCCGGGTCGCCCCGGCCGCGGGCACCGACCTGGACGAGGACGAGCTGCGGGAGATGGTCGAGCGCGTGGGCGAGTCGCCGGCGATCGACCTGGACGAGCGCGCGATGGTGCGCTCGGTGCTCGGGCTCGGCGACACCCTGACCCGCGAGGTGATGGTGCCGCGCACCGACATGGTCACCACGCACGAGGCCACGCCGCTGCGCAAGGTGCTGTCGCTGCTGCTGCGCTCGGGCTACTCCCGGGTCCCGGTCGTCGGCGAGGGCGTGGACGACCTGCGCGGCGTGCTCTACCTCAAGGACCTGGTGCGCCGGATGCAGGACGACCCGGAGGGCGCGGAGGCGCCGGCCGGCTCGCTGGTGCGGCCCGCGGTGTTCGTCCCCGAGTCCAAGCCGGTCGACGAGCTGCTGCGCGAGCTGCAGGCCGGGGCCAGCCACATCGCGATGGTCGTCGACGAGTACGGCGGCATCGCCGGCCTGGTGACCATCGAGGACGCCCTGGAGGAGATCGTCGGCGAGCTGACCGACGAGCACGACCCGCACGCACCGCAGGTCGAGGACCTGGGCGGCGGGACGTTCCTGGTGCCGGCGCGGCTCGCCAAGGACGAGCTGGGCGAGCTGTTCGGGCTCGACGTCGACGACGACGACGTGGACACCGCCGGCGGCCTGCTGGCCAAGGCGCTCGGCAAGGTGCCGATCCCGGGCTCGGTGGGCGAGATCCACGGCCTGCGCCTCGTCGCGCAGGGCACGGAGGGCCGGCGCAAGCGGGTCGCTCGGGTGCTGGTGTCCCGCGCCCCCGAGCCCGACGACGACGAGCAGCCCGGCGAGCCCCGCGAGAGCGCCGACCGCCCGGCCGCCCCCATCCCCGAACCGACGGACCACTGACATGACGGAGACCCCCGTGCCCCACCGTTCCGGCTTCGCCTGCCTCGTCGGCCGGCCCAACGCCGGCAAGTCGACCCTGACCAACGCGCTGGTCGGCCAGAAGGTCGCGATCACCTCCGGGCGGCCGCAGACCACCCGGCACACGATCCGCGGCATCGTGCACCGCCCCGACGCCCAGCTCGTCCTGGTGGACACCCCCGGGCTGCACCGTCCGCGGACGCTGCTCGGCGAGCGGCTGAACGACCTGGTCCGCGACACGCTGACCGAGGTCGACGTCGTGGGGTTCTGCCTGCCGTCGGACCAGAAGGTCGGCCCGGGCGACCGGTACATCGCCGAGCAGCTCGCGCAGCTCGGCCGCCGCACGCCGGTGGTCGCGATCGCGACCAAGGCGGACCTGGTCGGCAAGCAGCGGCTCGCGGAGCACCTGCTCGCCGTGTCCGAGCTCGGCGACTGGGCCGACATCGTGCCGGTGTCCGCGGAGTCCGGCTACCAGGTCGACGTCGTCGAGCAGGTGCTCGTCGGGCACCTGCCGGAGGGCCCCGCGCTCTACCCGGAGGGCGAGCTGACCGACGAGCCGGAGGCCGTGATGGTCGCCGAGCTGGTCCGCGAGGCCGCCCTCGAGGGCGTGCGCGACGAGCTGCCGCACTCGCTGGCGGTCGTCGTCGACGAGATCGTCCCCCGGGAGACCGGCAAGGACGAGGCGCCGATGCTCGACGTCCGGGTCCAGCTGTTCGTCGAGCGCGACAGCCAGAAGGCCATCGTGATCGGACGGGGCGGCTCCCGGCTCCGCGAGGTCGGCACGCGGGCGCGCCGCGGGATCGAGGCGCTGCTGGGCTCGCGGGTGTACCTCGACCTGCACGTCAAGGTCGCCAAGGACTGGCAGCGCGACCCGAAGCAGCTCGGGCGGCTGGGCTTCTGAGCGCCGCGACCGCCCAGCGCGACCAGGAGGTCCCCCCGGGGGAGCACCGTGGTGGGGATAATCGCGACGTGCGCTACCGGACCGCTGCGGGGACCGTCGTGGGCGCGGTGGTGCTCGCCGTGCTCGGCGCGCTCATGGGCCCGCAGTGGGCGCCGGTCCCGCTCACCGACCCCCTGACGGTCCAGGCGTCGGCCACCGCGATCACCGGGGCGCCGGCGCTCGGCACCTACCCCGTGCGGTCCTCGGTGGTGACCGTCGCGCTCGACGGGGCGGACGTCGAGGCCCGGCTGCTGATGCCGGTCGGCGTCGAGGGCGACGTCCCCGGCGTCGTGTTCGTGCACGGCGCCGGCACCGGGCGGTACGAGGACGCGTTCGTCGACCAGGCCCGTGCGCTCGCGGAGGCGGGCGTCGCGACGCTGGTGCCGAACAAGCGGCTCGACACCTACACGCTGCGGCACCGCGACTACGTGGCGATGGCCGACGACTACCTGCGCTCGTTCGACCTGCTCCGCGGCCTGCCCGGCGTCGACCCGGGGCGCGTCGGCGTCTACGCGGAGAGCGAGGGCGCGTGGATCTCGCCGGTCATGGCCGCCGACCAGCCGGACATCGCGTTCGTGGTGCTCACGTCCGCGCCGGTGGTGCCGCCGCGGCAGCAGGCCGCGTTCGCCGTCGACTCCTACCTGCGGAACACGGGCGTCCCGCAGCAGGTCTTCCGCGCCATCCCGCGGGCGGTCGGCATGTCGCTGCCCGGCGGCGGGCTGGACTACGCCGACTTCGACGTCGCGCCGTTCCAGCGCCGGATGACCCAGCCGGTGCTCGTCGTCTACGGCACCGCCGACGCGTCCATGCCGGTGGTGCAGGGCGCCGAGCAGATCATCCGCGACCTGGCGATCGCCGGGAACACCGACTACACCGTGCGGTACTACCGGGGTGCCGACCACGGCATCCGGGTGGACGAGGTGGTCGCGCCGTCGTTCCTGCACGACCTGCCCGGCTGGGTGCTGGGGCTGCCGGACACGGCGGCCGCGGCGCCGCGGATCGCGGGCCAGCAGCCGGAGCAGCTGTACTGGGCCGGCCCCGTGCCCCAGCCCCGGTGGCTCGGCGACGGCGACGTGCTGCTCTTCCTGGTCGCGGGCGCGGTGGGGGTGCTCGTGCTGCTGCCGGCCGGCCGGCTCGCGGTGGTCGGGGTCCGCCGGGTGCGCGGGCGCGAGCCCGGTCCGGGACGGGACCGCGCGCTCACCCGGCGGCTGGCGCTGCTCTCGGCGGCCTCGGTCGCCACGGTCGTCGTCCTCGTCTGGTACCTCGTGGCCGTGGCGCGGCTCGCGGTCGGCTACGAGCGCAACGGCTGGGTCGTGCAGGGCGGCTGGCTCGGCGTGCGCGTCCTCGGGCTGGTCGCGGTGTACGCCGCGGCGGCGGTCGTGGTGCGGCTGCGCCGGCTGCGGCGGGCCGGGCAGCCCATGGCGCACGGCGTGCTCGGGCACGCAGTGCTGTGGGGCACGTGCGCCGCCAGCGCCGCCCTGCTGGTGGTCCTGGCGTACTGGGGCGTGTACCAGCTCGGCATCTGACGGTGGGGACGATGCGGTGGGTGGCGCCGCGACCAGGCACCATGGTGCCTGCCAGGGCGACGAGGGGAGAGCACGGGTGCGCACGACGTGGGGTTCGGCGACCGACCGCGGGCGGGTGCGCGCGCTCAACGAGGACGCGCTGCTCGCGCACCCGCCGGTGTTCCTGGTCGCGGACGGCATGGGCGGGCACGAGGCGGGCGACGTCGCCAGCCGGCTCGCGGTCGAGGAGTTCGGCGCGCTCGCCGGGCGGTCCGCGGTCGACCCGTCCGACCTGCACGCCTGCTTCCGCAGCGCGGCCCGCCGGATCCGGGGGGCGTTCGAGCGGCGCGAGGGCGGCACGACCGTCGCGGGCGTGGCGCTCGGCGAGCACGACGGCGCCCCGCACTGGCTGGTGTTCAACGTGGGCGACTCGCGGGTCTACCGGTGGGCGGACGGCGAGCTCGCGCAGCTGACCGTCGACCACTCGGTGGTGCAGGAGCTGGTCGACTCGGGCGCGCTCAGCCGGGACGCGGCCGAGCAGCACCCGGAGCGGCACGTGCTGACCCGGGCGCTCGGCACCGGGGCGGACCCGGAGCCCGACTACTGGATGCTGCCCGCGCGCCCCGGCGACCGCCTGCTCGTGTGCTCCGACGGCGTGACCGGGGAGCTCGCGCCCGCCGACCTGGCCGACGCGCTGGACCGGGTCCCCGCGGCCGCCGCGGCCGCAGCGGAGCTCGTCCGCCGCGCCGTCGAGGCGGGCGGCCGGGACAACGCCACGGCGGTCGTGGTGGACGCCCTGGCCGACGAGCCGGACGGGACGGATTCACCCGGATGGCTCGCGTTCGGGACCGGTCCTGCCGATAGGACATGGGACGAGACGGTCGACGGGGCCACCATCCCGCGACCGCGAAGCCACCAGGAGGACCGTCGGTGATCGTGCCCGAGTACACCCCCGGCGAGTGGTACGCCGTCGTCGCCGGAGGCGTCGTGCTGCTGCTCGCCCCGTCGACCCCGCCCGAGGTCGTCCGCGACGTCTGGGCCACCGCGCCCGAGCGCGGCGGCGGCCTGGGTGCGCAGCTCGACGCCCTCGTCCGCCACGGGATCGGCGGGCTGCACCCGTTCGCGGCGGTCGACCTGGCCGGCGGCCGGGTGCACACCGCGCTGCGCGGCGACGTCGAGGTCGAGGTCGTCCGCGGCACCCGCGCCGAGGTGCTGTCCGCGCCCGAGGTCGTGTCCTGGTCCGAGCGCTCGGTCGGCTCCGCCGAGGAGGTCACCGTCCGGGTGTCCGGGGCCGGCCGCGGCCCCGCCCTGCCCATCGTCAGCGGCGTGGTGCGCGCGTCCCGCGTCCGGGTGCGGCTGACCGGCGCCGAGCCGGCGCGCGAGGCCGACGCGGCGCCGTCCGAGCCCGTGGTGCTGCCCGCTGCGCCGACGCCGGTGGCCCTGGCACCCGCGCGCGAGGCGGCGGCCCCGGCCGCGCCCGCCGAGGTCGCGCCGGAGCCGGCCCGGTCCGACGTCACGGCGTCCGCGGACCAGCCGTCGGGGACCGAGGTCGTCGAGGGCGCTCCGGTCGCCGGCGAGGTCGTGGCGGGCGAGCTCGTCGAGGCCGAGGTGGTCGAGGACGCGCCGGAGGTGGCCGCGCCGGTCGAGGACGTCCCCGCCGAGGACAGCCCCGCCGAGGACGTCCCCGCCGAGGACGTCCCCGAGGTGCGGGAGCAGGACGCCGCACCGGCCCCCGTGGCCCCCGCGCCGGCCCCCGTCGCCCCCGCGCCGGTACCTGCCGCCCCGGCGGGCGCGCGCCCGCCGGTGATCCCGGCCCCCGCGCAGCCCTACGCCCCGCCGCAGGCCCCCGCGCCGGTGCTGCCCGGCCCGGCGTCCGCCGACGACCACGACGGCCTGACCATCCTGAGCGGCGAGCTCGCCTCGATCCGGCAGCACCTGCCGTCCTGGGCCGTGTCCCAGACCGGCGACTGGCCGTCCGGCGGGGTCGTGCCCACCCCGACCCCCGCGCCGGGGGTGTCCGGCGCGCTCCCGGTGACGGCCGCCGCGACCGCCCCGGCGCCGCGCCTGGCGCTGTCGACCGGTGCCCTCGTCCCCGTGGACGGGGTCGTGCTGATCGGCCGCGCGCCGCAGGCCGACCGCGCCCCGGACGGCACCGAGGCGCGCCTCGTCACCGTGCCGAGCCCCGAGCAGGACATCTCCCGCACCCACGCCGAGGTCCGCCTCGAGGCCGGTCGCGTGCTGGTCACCGACCTGTACTCCACCAACGGCATCACCGTCGCGTCCGGCGCCCTGCCGCCGCGGCGCGTCACCGCGGGCGAGCCCGTCGCCGTCGGGGAGGGGGACGTCGTCGACCTGGGCGACGGCGTGACGTTCACCGTGGAGCCGGGTGCGTGAACCGTCGTCGTGAGGCCTCGCAGCCGCCGCACCTGCCCGGCTACGCGGTGCAGCGGCTGCTGGGCTCGGGGGGCTCTGCCGACGTCTTCCTGTACGAGCAGGACCTGCCGCGGCGCCCGGTCGCGGTCAAGGTGCTGCTCGGCAGCGTGGACGCCGACGTGCGCGAGGCGTTCGAGCGCGAGGCGGACCTGACCGCCCGGCTCTCGCACCACCCGTCGATCGTGACGGTCCACCAGGCGGGCGTGGCCCGGGACGGGCGGCCGTACCTCGTGATGGAGTACTGCGCGCGGCCGGGCCTGGGCCAGCGGTACCGGTCGGAGCGGTTCGAGGTCGCCGAGGTGCTGGAGCTCGGCGTCCGGCTGGCCTCGGCGGTCGAGACGGCGCACCGCGCCGGCATCCTGCACCGGGACATCAAGCCCGGGAACGTGCTGACCAACGACTTCGGCCGCCCGGTGCTCACCGACTTCGGCATCGCGTCCACCGTGGACGCGGGCGGACCCGCCGTGGGCATGTCGATCCCGTGGGCGGCGCCCGAGCTGCTGGCGGCGGAGCCGCACGGCGACGCGCGCTCCGACGTCTACTCCCTCGCCGCGACGCTGTTCTCGGCGCTCGCGGGCCGGTCGCCGTTCGAGCGCCCCGGGGGCGGCAACGAGGCGGCCGACCTGGTGGGCCGCATCGAGCGCGGCGCCCCCGTGCCGTTCGTCCGCGACGACGTCCCGGACCGGCTGCGCACCGTGCTGGCCCGCGCGATGGCGCGGGAGCCGCAGCAGCGGCACGCCCGTGCGCTGGACCTGGCGCAGGACCTGCGGGCGGTGCAGGCCGACCTCGGGCTGCCGGTCACGGCGCTGGACGTCGACGAGCACGCCGGGCCGGCGGGCGCGGCCACCACGTCCGCCGCCGCCCCGGCCGACGCCACCCGCGTGCGGCCGGTCGTCGAGGTCGCGCCGCACGGCGCGCCG
>NZ_SZYE01000064.1 GCF_005239125.1 Cellulomonas hominis
CTCGATGCCCGCGGACCGCAGGGTCGCGAGCCGAGCGGGGGAGGCGGAGGCGAGCACCAGGGTCGTCACCGGGCGAGCGTACGGCGAGGTCGGGGACGTACGTCCCTCGGGCCGCACCGCCGGTGTGCCGATGATGTCCGGGGAACTCCCAGGAGGGGATGCGACGATGACGCCCGTGACCGAGGACAGCGCCCGGGCCACGCGCCCGCGTGGGGCGGCACCCGACCCGACCGACCTGCTCGACCACGACCCGGTGGACGACGACCCGGACTCGCCCGCGCGCGCCGCCTGGCGCCGCCGGACCGCGATCGAGATGGTCGTGTCCGGCGTGATCGGGCTGTTCACGTCGTTCGTGCTGTCGGTCGAGGCGTGGCACCTCGCGGCGAATCCCGCGGCCACGTTCAGCTGCGACATCAGCTCGGTGATCTCCTGCGGGACGGTCGCCCGGACGTGGCAGGCGCAGCTGCTGGGCTTCCCCAACGCGTTCCTCGGCATCGCGTTCGAGTCGGTGGTCATCGCGATCTCGGTGGCGGGCATCGCGGGCGTGCGGTTCCCGCGCTGGTACATGCTCGGCACCCAGGCGCTGTACACGGTCGCCCTGGTGTTCGCGTGGTGGCTGTTCCTGCAGTCGTACTTCGTCATCAAGGCGCTGTGCCCCTGGTGCCTGCTGATCACCGTGACCACCACGCTGGTGTGGGCCGGCCTGACCCGGTGGAACGTCCGGGACGGGCACCTGCGGCTGCCCGGGCGCGCCGGGCCGTGGGCGCGCGGGTTCGTGGCGTCCGGCACCGACTGGTACGTGACGACCGCCGTGCTCGTGCTGTTCGTCGCCGCGATCCTGCTCAAGTACGGCCCGACGCTGCTGGCCTCCTGAGCGCGCGCGGCGCCGCGCGCGCCGCCGCCCCCGCACGCACGAGGGCCCCCGGACCGCGCAGGTCCGGGGGCCCTCGTCGCGCCGGTCAGGCCAGCGCGGTGCGCAACACGTCGAGCGGCAGCGCGCCCATGCCGAGCGCCCGGGCGTGGAACGCCCGCAGGTCGAACGCCTCGCCCCGGGCCTGCGCCGACGAGGCGGCGCCGTCGCGGATCTGCTCCCAGATCCGCTGGCCGATCTTGTACGAGGGCGCCTGGCCGGGCCAGCCCAGGTACCGGTTGAGCTCGAACCGGATGAACTGCTCCGGCATGTTGACGTTCGCCCGGAGGAACTCCCACGCCTTGTCGGCGTCCCAGGTCCCGCCGCCCCAGCGCTCCGGGGCCTCGAGGCCGAGGTGCACGCCCAGGTCCAGCACCACGCGGGCGGCGCGCATCCGCTGCCCGTCGAGCATGCCGAGCCGGTCGCCCGGGTCGTCCAGGTGGCCGAGGTCCGCCATCAGCCGCTCGGCGTACAGCGCCCACCCCTCGCCGTGGCCGGACACCCAGCACGCCAGCCGGCGCCAGGAGTTCAGCTGGGCGCGGTTGAAGACGGCCTGGCCGATCTGCAGGTGGTGGCCCGGGACGCCCTCGTGGAAGACGGTCGTCTTCTCGCGCCAGGTGTTGAACGTGGTGACCTCCGGCGGCACCGACCACCACATCCGGCCGGGCCGGCTGAAGTCGTCGGACGGGCCGGTGTAGTAGATCCCGCCGTTCTGGGTCGGGGCGATCCGGCACTCGAGGGTGCGGATGGCGTCCGGGATGGTGAAGTGCACGCCGTCGAGCGCGGCGACCGCGGCGTCGGACGTCTCCTGCATCCACCGCTGCAGCGCCTCGGTGCCCTCGAGCCGGCGGGAGGGGTCGGCGTCGAGCGCGGCCACGGCCTGCTCGACGGTCGCGCCCGGCCCGGCGATCTCGGCGGCGACGGCCTCCTGCTCGGCGACGACCCGCGCGAGCTCCTCCAGGCCCCACTGGTACGTCTCGTCCAGGTCGACGGTCGCGCCGAGGAAGTACCGGGACCACAGCGCGTAGCGCTCGCGGCCGGCGGCGTCGGCCTCGGGCGCCTGCGGGGCGAGCTCGTCGCGCAGGAACGTCACCAGGTCGGCGTAGGTCTGCCGGGCGGCCTCGGCGCCGCGCTCCAGGTCGGCGCGCAGCGCGTCGCCGCCGGCCGCCACGGCCGCGGCGGCCTCCGGGCCGGCGACGAAGGAGGTGAAGAACGACGACGCGGGGTCGGCCAGCTCCTCGGCCTGGGCGATCGCCTCGCGCACCTGCCGGATCGCGGGGACCTGCCCCCGGGACGCGGCGAGGCGCAGCGACTCGACGTAGCCCGCGCCGGAGCGGGGCAGGCCGGCGAGGCGCTGGGCGACGGTCGACCAGGCGTCGGGGCCGTCGGTGGCCATGAGGTCGAACACGTCGCGCATGCCCTGGACGGGCGAGGCGATCACGTTGAGGTCGGCGAGCGTCTCCCCGGCCGCGTCGAGCTCGAGGTGCAGGCCGAGGCGCTCGCGCATCGCGGCGAGCGTGATCGCGTCCACCTCGTCGGCCGGGGCCAGGCCGTCGAGCTGCGCCAGCGTGGCGCGGGTCGCGTCGGCGCGGGCCTCGTGGCCGGCGGGGGAGAGGTCGGTGACCTCGTGGTCGTGGCCCGGGATGCCCAGCGCGGTCGCGTCGAACGAGTCCAGGGCGGCGTAGGTGCTGACGTAGGCGTCGGCGACGGCGTCGATGGGCGTCGCGGGGCGCTGCGGCGCCCCGGTGGTGTCAGGAGTGCTCACCCGGTCGACCCTACCCGCGGCGCGGTCCGGGCGTCGGCGTCAGCGCAGGCTGCGCCGCCAGGCGTCCGGCCCGGTGCGCCAGGCACCGCGGGCGCCGGGCAGCGAGCGGGCGCGGTCGCCCCAGGCCGGGCGGGGCAGCCCGTCCTCGACCGCGTCGTCGTCCCCGGGCACCGACGCGGCCACCAGCCCGGCGACGAGCGCGGCCAGCTCGACGTCGTCGGGGGTGCCGCGGACCACCTGGACGTGCGGCAGCGCCACGCCGTCCCCCGCGCTCACGCCTCGCCGTCCTCGTCGTCGTCGAACGACACCGGCGCCCCGCGGGACGCGCCCCAGCCCTCGACGGTGAACCCGCTGTCCAGCAGGCGCTCGACGATCTCCGCGCCGCCGTTGTCGACGATGCCGAGCACGGCGTCGATCGACTGGTCGTGCGGCCCGGCGGGCATGCTGACGACGAACCCGAGGTGGAACTCGTCGGTGTCCTCGTCGGCGGCCGGCGCCTCCGCGGGGGCGCTCTCGTCCTCCCAGGTCATGCCCGTGAGCTCGGAGTGCATGCCGAGGCTCTCGTGCAGCAGGTCGTACAGGCGGGCGTTCAGCGCGGAGACGCGGGACTCCAGCGCGAGCACCCGCGGGTCCTCGTCGGCCTCGGCGGCGCCGAACTCGGCGCGCACGCCCGTGGCGGTGTCCACGTACTCGTGCAGCGCGGCGGCGAGCCCGTCCACGACGCCGTGCATCGCGGCGGTGTCGACGCCCGGCAGCGGCTCGGGACCGTGGGCGCCGCCGGCGTGGTCGTGCCCGTGGTCGTGCTCGTGGCCGCCGTGGTCGTCGTGCTCGCCGGGGCCGGGCAGCAGCGGGTCGCCGGTCACAGCGGGATGTTCCCGTGCTTCTTGGGCGGCAGCGCCGCACGCTTGGTGCGCAGCACGCGCAGCGCGCGCACGATCTGCGTGCGGGTCTCGGCGGGCGCGATGACGGCGTCCACGTAGCCGCGGTCGGCGGCGTCCCACGGGTTCACGATGGCCTCCTCGTACTCGCGGGTGAGCCGGGCGCGCTCGGCCTCGACGTCCCCGCCGGCCTCGGCGACCTGCTTGAGCGCACCGCGCTGCAGGATGTTCACCGCACCGCCGGCGCCCATGACCGCGATCTGCGCCGTGGGCCAGGCCAGGTTCACGTCGGCGCCGAGCTGCTTCGACCCCATGACGATGTACGCGCCACCGTACGCCTTGCGGGTGATCACGGTGACCAGCGGGACGGTCGCCTCGGCGTACGCGTAGATCAGCTTCGCGCCGCGGCGGATGATGCCGTTCCACTCCTGGTCGGTCCCGGGCAGGAAGCCCGGCACGTCGACGAACGTCAGGACCGGGATGCTGAAGGCGTCGCAGGTCCGCACGAACCGGGCCGCCTTCTCGGCGGCGTCGATGTCGAGCGTGCCGGCCATCGTCAGCGGCTGGTTCGCGACGATCCCGACCGCGTGCCCCTCGACCCGGCCGAAGCCGACCAGCACGTTCCGGGCGAACAGCGGCTGGACCTCCAGCAGGTCGCCGTCGTCCAGCACGTGCTCGACGACGGTGCGCATGTCGTACGGCTGGTTGTCGGAGTCCGGGACCAGGGTGTCGAGCTCGAGGTCCTCGTCGGTGACGTCGAGGTCGGCCTCCTGCGGGTAGGCCGGCGGGTCCGTGAGGTTGTTCTGCGGCAGGTAGGACAGCAGGGACCGCACGTAGTCGAGCGCGTCGTCCTCGTCCGTCGCCAGGTAGTGCGCGACGCCGGACCGCGTGTTGTGCGTGGTCGCCCCGCCGAGCTCCTCGAAGCCGACGTCCTCGCCGGTCACCGCGCGGATCACGTCGGGCCCGGTGATGAACATGTTCGACGTGCCGTCGGCCATCACGATGAAGTCGGTGAGCGCCGGCGAGTACACCGCGCCGCCCGCGGACGGGCCGAGGATCAGGCTGATCTGCGGGATGACGCCCGAGGCGGCCACGTTGCGCCGGAAGATCTCCGCGAACTGGGTGAGGCCCGCGACGCCCTCCTGGATGCGCGCGCCGCCGCCGTCGCTGATGCCGACCAGCGGCATCCCGGTGCGCAGCGCCAGGTCCATGACCTTGGTGATCTTCTGGCCGTGCACCTCGCCGAGGCTGCCGCCGAACACCGTGAAGTCCTGCGAGTAGACCGCGACGGGGCGGCCGTCGACGGTGCCGTGGCCGACCACCACGCCGTCGCCGGGGACCCGCTTCTTCTCCAGGCCGAAGTTCGTCGAGCGGTGCCGCACGAACGCGTCGAGCTCGGTGAACGAGCCGGGGTCGAGCAGCTGCTCGATGCGCTCGCGGGCGGTGCGCTTGCCGCGGGCGTGCTGCTTGGTCGCCGCCGCCTGCTCGGGCTCGGTGACGGCGCGGCGGTGCCGGTCGGCGAGGTCGGCGACCTTGGCGGCGGTGCCCGCGGGCCGGGGTGCGGCGGTCGCGGCGGGCGCCTCCGGCGCGGCGGGCTCGGGCGTGGCGGCGGGCTGGTCCGCCGGGAGCTGGTCGGTCACCCGCACGAGGCTAGTGGCCGGACGCCGCCGCGGGCCTGGGCGACGGGCACGGACTCCCGCGCGCCGGGTCGTGCGAATGCCACAACGCCGCCGCGAGCCGGGCGGGCGAGGATGGGGCGGTGGACGACACCGACCCCCGCGCGCCCCTGCGCGTCCCCGAGCTGCGCGCCGCCCTGCTGCACCCCGCGGGGCCGCTGCGCCGGTGCGAGGTGCTGCCCGCCGCCGGATCGACCAGCACCGAGCTGCTGGCGCGCGTCGCCGCCGACCCCGCGTGGGCCGACGGCGGGCTCCTGGTCGCCGAGCACCAGCAGGCGGGCCGCGGCCGCGCCGACCACGCCTGGACCACGCCGGCCGGCGCGGCGCTCACGCTGTCGCTGGCGGTGCGCCCGGGCGTGCCGCGCGCGCGGTGGGGCTGGCTGCCGCTGCTGACCGGGCTGGCCGTCACCCGCGCGGTGCGCGCGGCGACCGGGCTCGCGGCCGGGGTCAAGTGGCCGAACGACGTGCTGGTGCCCGCCCCGGACGGCGCCGACCTGCCCGGCTGGGGGCCGCGCCGGAAGGTCGCCGGCATCCTGGCCGAGGTCGCGCCGGCGGGGGACGCGGTGGTGCTCGGCATCGGCCTGAACGTGGACCAGGGGCCGGCGGAGCTGCCGGTGCCGAGCGCCACGTCGCTGCGCGCGGCCGGGGCGGGGGCGGTCGACCGGACGGCGCTGCTCGTGGCCCTCGTCGGGGAGGTCGTCGCGGTGCTCGAGCGCTGGCAGGACCACGACGGCGACGTCACGGCGGCCGGCCTCGACACGGCGGTGGCGGACGCCTGCCTGACCCTCGGCGGCACCGTCCGCGCGACGCTGCCCGACGGCACGGAGCTCCGCGGCACGGCCGAGCGGATCGACCCGCAGGGCGCCCTGGTCGTCCGGGACGCGTCCGGCACCGAGCGGGTGCTGCTCGCCGGTGACGTGCGTCACGTCCGCCCGGTCGGTGAACTAGGGTCGCAGTCGTGACGGACGAGGTGCAGGACGGGGTGCAGGCGGCCGCGCTGGACGCGGCGCTGCTCGGCGGCCCCCGGACGCTGTCGCTCCGGGACCTCGCGGACCGCTCGGGGCTCGACCTGGACCTGGTCCGGCTGTACTGGCGGACCCTGGGGCTGCCGCACCCGGACGCCGACGACGTCGCGTTCACCGGCCGGGACGCGGAGGCCGTCGAGCGGGTCGCCGCGCTGCTGCGCGAGGACCAGGTGGGCAGCCGCACGATGATCTCGCTGACGCGGGCGCTCGGGCACACCAGCGACCGGCTCGCGCTGTGGCAGGTCGAGGCGCTGGTGGAGGACATGGCGACCCGGCGCGACCTCGACGACCCGGCCGCCCGGCGCGCCGTGCTCGACGAGCTGCCGCGGCTCGCGCCCGTGCTGGAGGCGCAGCTGCTGCACGCCTACCGCCGGCACCTCGCCTCGATCGCCGCCCGCTACGCCGTCGAGTTCGCGGCCGGGGGCGACGCCGGCGCCGGGGCGGACCCCGCCGCGCTGCCGCTCGCGCGCGCCGTCGGGTTCGCCGACATGGTGTCGTTCACGCGCCGCACGGCCGGCCTGGGGTCCACCGACCTGTCGGACTTCGTGCAGCGGTTCGAGACCGCGGCCCGGGACGTGGTGACCCAGTGCGGCGGCCGGGTGGTCAAGACGATCGGCGACGCGGTGCTGTTCGTGGCCGACGACGTGCGGACCGGCGCGAAGGTGGCGCTCGAGCTCGCACGGGTGCTCGGCGGGGACCTGGACGTCGAGCGCGAGCGCGGGGCCGGCGGCATCGCCGAGGGCGCCCGCGGCGTGACGCCCGTGCGGGTCGGCGTGGTGTGGGGCCGGGTGCTGTCCCGGTTCGGCGACGTGTTCGGGCCGTCGGTCAACGTGGCGGCGCGGCTCACCGACATCGCCGACCCGAGCACGGTGCTCACCGACCCGGCGACGGCGCGGCTGCTGCTCGACGCGCCGGGGATGCTGCTCGAGCCGCTGCCCGAGCGCGAGCTCGAGGGGATCGGGGCGCTGGCCCCGGTCCGGGTCCGGCGGGCGTGACGGTGGCGGGCGCACCGGACGAGCGGCGGCCCGTCCGCCAGCTGCGGCTGGTGGTCGAGGCCGAGGACTACGACGCCGCGCTCGCGTTCTACCGGGACGTGCTCGGGCTCGAGCAGCTCGAGGCCTACGAGGGCGGCGACGGCGCGCACGTCGCGATCCTGGACGCGGGGCGGGCGACGCTCGAGATCGCGAACCCCGCGCAGAAGCGGCTGATCGACGACGTCGAGGTGGGCCGCCAGGTCGCCCGGCACGTCCGGGTCGCCTTCGAGGTGGCCGACACCCGGGCGACGACCGAGCGGCTCGTCGAGGACGGCGGCGCCGAGCTCCTCGCGCCCCCCACCGAGACCCCGTGGCGCTCGCTCAACGCGCGGCTCGAGGGCCCGGCGGGGCTGCAGCTCACGGTGTTCCAGGAGCTCGACCCGGCGGACTGAGCCGCCCCGCGACGGCGCTGCGCCGGCGTCCTGCCCGGTCCCGGCGGCGCTCGCGGCCGTGACCTGGGTAGGGGTCGAATCGATTCGCCCGGGGGCCGCGCGCGTGCGACGATGCAGCACGAGATGAGCACCGGCGAACCCGTCCCGAACCCCGCCCGACCCTCGACGGCCGCGGCGGCGTCGACGGCCGCACCCGGCCCCGCGCCCGCGTTCCGCCCCAGCGCCAAGTACGTCCTGCTGCTCGGCGTCATGACCGCGCTGCCCGCGATCACCACCGACATCTACCTGCCGTCGTTGCCCGACGTGGCGCGCGATCTGGACACCAGCGCCGCCGCCGCGCAGCTCACCATGACGATGATGCTGGTGGGCGGCGCCGCCGGGCAGCTGGTCATCGGCCCGCTGTCCGACCGGTTCGGCCGCCGGCTGCCCGTGCTGATCGGGGTCGCGCTGCACGTCGTGACGTCGTTGCTGTGCGCCGTCGCGCCGGCGATCGTCCCGCTCATCGGGCTGCGCATGGTGCAGGGGTTCTTCAACGCCTCGGCCTCCGTGGTCGCGATGGCGGTCATCCGGGACCGGTTCGTCGGGCCGGACGCCTCCCGGCTGCTGTCCCGGCTCATGCTGGTCATCGGCGTCGCCCCGCTGTTCGCCCCGAGCGTCGGCGGGCTGATCGCCGGCGAGTGGGGCTGGCGCGCGGTGTTCGTCGCGCTCGCGATCTACGGCGCCGGCCTGTGGGTGGTCGTGCTGCTCCGGCTGCCGGAGACGCTGCCCGCCGAGCGCCGGCTGCCGACGTCGCGCGGCGTGTGGCGCGGCTACCGGGTGCTGCTGAAGGACCGGCACTTCGTCGCCCTGGCGCTGCTGCCGGGCCTCGGGCTCGCGGTGCTGATGAGCTACGTCGTCGGCTCACCGTTCGTGCTCCGCGAGGGGTACGGGCTCACGGCCGGTCAGTTCGCGCTGATCTTCGCCATCAACGGCATCGGGCTGGTCGGCGGCGCGCAGATCAACGCCGCGCTGGTCCGCCGGTACGCGCCCATCCAGATCATCCGGGTCGCCCTGCCGGCGTCGTTCGTGCTGGTGCTGGCGCTGCTGGTCATCGCGATCACGGGGTGGGGCGGTCTGCCCGCGCTGCTGGTGGTGCTGTTCCTGACGATGTCGCTGGTCAACTTCACGCCGCCCAACGCCTCGGCCATCGCGCTGTCCCGGCACGGCGAGCGGGCCGGCACCGCGGCGGCGTTCATCGGCGCGCTCCAGGCGGGCGTCTCGGGCGTGGTCGCGCCGCTGGTGGGCGTGCTGGGCGAGTCGGCGTGGGCGATGGCGACCGTGATGCTCGCCGGCGCGGGCGGCGCGCTGCTCGTGCTGGCGCTCGCGACGCCGGCGTACCGCCGCGGCGGCTGGACCGAGGGCGGCCTGGCCACGGCGGTCCAGACCCACTGACGCCCGCGGGGGTCGGTCCGCGCGGGCCTGGTCCCCACCGCTTCGTCGCACCGCCACCCCGTCCGCCGGGCGGCGGCGCGACGATCGGGTGGGAACCAGGGGCGCGGGCGCGGGTGGCGGGCGGCGGCTGGCGGGCCCGGTCAGGCCGCCAGGGCGGCGAGGCGCGCGGTCGCCTCGTGGAGCACCGGCTCCTGCTTGACGTACGTGAACCGCACCGCGGTGCGCAGCGCGCGGTCCGCCGCCGAGCCGTCGTGCGTGAACGCCCCGACCGGCACGCCGACGACGCCCGCGAGGCCGGGCAGCGCGCGGCACAGGTCGGCGGCGTCCCGGAGGCCGTGCCGGGCGAGCGGGCCGGCGAGCAGCCGCGCGGCGTCGGCCACGACGAAGTACGTGCCCTGCGGCCGGACGACGTCGAAGCCCGCGGCCGTCAGGCCGGCGCTCAGCAGGTCCCGGCGCGCCGCGAGCGACGCCGCGAGCCCGCGCACGTACCCGGCGTCGGGGGAGTCCGTGGTCTCCAGGTCCAGCGCGTGCGCGATCGCGGGCTGGAACGGCGCGCCGGACACGTACGTGAGGAACTGCTTCACCGCGCGCACCGCGTCGACGAGGGCCGCCGGCCCGGTGACCCAGCCGATCTTCCAGCCGGTGAACGAGAATGTCTTGCCCGCCGAGGAGATGGTGAGCGTGCGGTCCGCGGCACCGGGCAGCGTCGCGAACGGCACGTGCGGCACGCCGTCGTAGGTGAGGTGCTCGTAGACCTCGTCGGTGACCACCACGCAGTCGTGCCGTTCGGCGACCTCGGCGACGACGGCGAGCTCCTCGCGGGTCAGCACCGCGCCGGTCGGGTTGTGCGGCGTGTTCAGCAGGATGACCCGCGTCCGGTCGGTCACCGCGGCGCGCAGCGCGTCGGCGTCCAGCCGGAACCCGTCCGGGGCCGCCGCGAGCGGGGCGGTGGTGTGTCGCGCGCCGGCCAGCCCGATGACCGCGGCGTAGGAGTCGTAGAACGGCTCGAGCGTCAGGACCTCGTCGCCGGGCTCGGTGAGCGCGAGCACGGCGGCGGCCAGCGCCTCGGTGGCGCCGGTGGTGATCAGGACCTCGGCGTCGGGGTCCGGGCTCAGGCCGTAGTGCCGCTGCTGGTGCTCGGCGACCGCGCGGCGCAGCTCCGGGACGCCGGGCCCCGGCGGGTACTGGTTCACGCCCGCGGCGATCGCCTCGGCGGCGACCCGCTTCACCGACTCCGGGCCGTCGACGTCCGGGAACCCCTGCCCGAGATTGAGCGCACCGGTGCGCGCGGCGAGCGCCGACATCTCGGCGAAGATCGTCGGCCGCGGCACGCCGTCCGCGCCGAGCAGCCCGGCGGCCCGGGCGACGTCGCGCCACCGGCCGGGCGTCGTGGGGCGGGCGGGGGAGGAGGGCGTGCCGGTCATCGCGGTCCGTTCGTGAGGGGACCCGAGGGAGGCTAGCCGACGCCCCGCGTCGCGCGCTGCCGGGCGTCGCGGGCGTCGCGGGCGCCGAGATCGCAGCAGGTGCGGGGTTGCCGGTCCCGGAACCCCGCAGGTGCCGCGGTCTCGGCGGTCGGTTGCCGGGAGGGGCGGGAACGGCGGGTGTCAGAGGACGCCCGAGGCGGCCGCCAGACCCGCGAGGACCAGCAGCACCAGCGAGCCCCACGCGCACGCGACCCACCACGGCACGTGGTGCCGGGTCCGGGGGCGGGGCTGGTGCGTGGTCATGCTCCTGTGATCGGCACCACGCGCCCCGGCTCAAGCGGTCGGGCCGGACCCGGCCGGGTGACTTCGCGCGCGGCGCGTCACCCGGTCGCCACCCGCCCGCCGACCCGGCCGCGGTCCGGCCGGCGCCCGACCCCCCCCGCGGGCCACCCGCCCGCCGGCCGGGCTCAGCCCTGCTCGGCCTGCCGGACCTGCTGCGACAGCTCCTCGACCTGCTGCGCCAGCCGGTCGAGCGCGTCGGCGGTCGTGGCGTCGACCTGCGTGGACGCCGAGTCGAGCGCGCCGCGGGCGGAGTCGAGCGCGGCCTGCGCGGAGTCGAGGTGCTCCTGCGCGGCCGCGCTGCCGTCGGTCTGCGCCTCGTCCAGCGCGGCGGTCGCGTCGTCCATGGCGGTGGACGCCTGGTCGAGCGCGCCCTGCGTCGCCTCGCGGGCGCCGGCGTCGAGGTCCTGGAGGCGGGCGGTGACGTCGTCGACGGTGGCCCGGGCGGACTCGACGCGCTCGCGGGCGGAGTCGGCGAGGTCGCGGAGGTTGCCGGCGGCCTCGCTCGCGGAGTCGGCGACGGACTGCGCCTGGGACGCGATGTCCTCGGCCTGGGAGCAGGCGCCCAGCGTGAGGGCGGCGCCGAGCGCGAGCGGCAGGGCGAGCGCGGTGCGGGTGCGGCGGGTCGTGCGGCGGGTGGTCATCGGCGGGCCTCCTCGTCGGTGGACGGCCCAGTGTGCCAGGCGCACCTCGGAGCACCCCGGGGAGCCGGACCGGGCGGTCGGCCCCGGACGCAGAGGAGCGCCCCGCCCGCGACGTGTGGTCGCGGGCGGGGCGCTCGGCGAGCAGCGGCCTGGAGTCAGGCCGGGCGGACGCTCAGGCGTCGGCCGGCGCCGGGGCCCCCGCCCCGGCGGGCGCGCTCTGCGCACCCTGCTGCTCGCGGCGGCCCCGGACCTCCGCGACGGAGGTGCCGTAGTAGGCCGCGGTCATGATGTCCTTCATGTCCGCCCGCATCGGCATGCGGGGGTTGGCGGGCGCGCACTGGTCCTCGTAGGCGCCCATGGCGACCTCGTCGAGCCGGGACAGGAAGTCCTGCTCGTCGACGCCCTGCGCCTGGAAGGACGACGGGATGCCGACCTTCGCGCGCAGCGCCTCGATCGCCAGGGCGTAGGACTCCACGCCCTGCTCCGGGGTCTCGGCCGGCAGGCCCAGCATCTGGGCGATCTGCTGGAACCGCTCCGGGGCGACGTAGTGCTCGTACTTCGGCCAGCTGGTCAGCTTGGTCGGGATCTGGCCGTTGTACCGGATCACGTGCGGCAGCAGCGTGGCGTTGGTCCGGCCGTGCACCAGGTGGAACGTGGAGCCGATGACGTGCGCCATCGCGTGCACGATCCCGAGGAACGCGTTGCCGAACGCCATGCCGGCGATGGTGCCCGCGTTGTGCATCTTCTCCCGGGCGTCCTTGGTCGCCGGGTCGGCCGGGTCGCCGTTCACCGACTGCGCCAGGTTGTCGAAGATGAGGCGGATGGCCTGGAGCGCCATGCCGTCGGTGAAGTCGTTCGCATACACCGCGACGAACGCCTCGGTGGCGTGGGTCAGGGCGTCGAAGCCGGAGTCGGCGGCCAGCGAGCGCGGCATCTTCGAGGTGAGGACCGGGTCGATGATCGCGACCGTCGGGGTCAGCGCGTAGTCCGCGAGCGGGTACTTCTTGCCCGCGTCCGGGTCGGAGATGACCGCGAACGGGGTGACCTCCGCGCCGGTGCCCGAGGTGGTCGGGATGCAGACCAGCTTGGCCAGCTCACCCAGCGTCGGGAACTTGAACGCGCGCTTGCGGACGTCGAAGAACTTCTGCTTGAGGTCGGAGAACACGATCTCCGGGTGCTCGTACAGCAGCCACATGACCTTGGCGGCGTCCATCGGCGACCCGCCGCCGAGCGCGATGATCGTGTCGGGGCGGAAGTGCCGCATCTGCGCCGCGCCGGCCTGGACGGTCTTGACGCTCGGCTCGGGCTCGACCTGGTCGATGATCTGCACGGACACGTTGTTGCCGCGGCGGTGCAGGACGTCCAGGACGCGGTCGACGAAGCCGAGGGTGGTCATGGTCGCGTCGGTGACGATGGTGACGCGCTCGACGTCGGCCATGTCGGTCAGGTAGCGGATGGCGTTCGGCTCGAAGTACGTCTTGGCCGGGACCTTGAACCACTGCAAGTTGTTGTTCCTCCGGCCCACGCGCTTGATGTTGACGAGGTTGATCGCCGAGACGTTGTTCGACACCGAGTTGTGGCCGTAGGAGCCGCAGCCCAGGGTCAGCGACGGGATGAAGGCGTTGTAGATGTCGCCGATGCCGCCGAGCGAGGAGGGCGCGTTCGCGATGACGCGGATCGCCTTGACCCGGTTGCCGTACTCCTCGGTGAGCGCGTCGTCCTGGGTGTGGATCGCGGCCGAGTGGCCCAGGCCGTCGAACTCGACCATCTGCTCGGCGAGCTGGATGCCCTGCTCGGTGGAGGTGGCCCGCAGCACGGCGAGGACGGGGCAGAGCTTCTCGCGGGTGAGCGGCTCGCTCGGGCCGACCGAGCCGACCTCGGCCAGGATGATCGACGTGTCGGCGGGGACGGTGAAGCCGGCCTGCTCGGCGATCCACTGGGGGGACTTGCCGACGACGGTCGGGTTCAGCTTCGCGTCGCCGCAGTTCTTGCCCTTGGCCTCGACCCCGAAGATGAACTTCTCGAGGAGCGCCTTCTCCTTCTTGCTGGCGCGGTACGCGTGCAGCACGGCGAACTCGGCGAGCGCGGCGTCGTAGATCTCGTCGTCCAGGATGACGGCCTGCTCGGAGGCGCAGATCATGCCGTTGTCGAACGACTTGGACAGCACCACGTCGTTGACGGCCCGCTTCAGCTTGGCGGTCTTCTCGATGTAGGCCGGGACGTTGCCCGCGCCGACGCCGAGGGCCGGCTTGCCGCAGGAGTACGCGGCCCGGACCATCGCGTTGCCGCCGGTCGCCAGGATGGTGGAGACGCCGGGGTGGTTCATCAGCAGGCCGGTGGCCTCCATCGAGGGGGTCTCGACCCACTGGATGCAGTTCTCGGGGGCGCCGGCGGCGATCGCCGCGTCCCGCACGACGCGGGCGGCGGCCACGGACGACTTCTGCGCGTTCGGGTGGAACGCGAAGATGATCGGGTTGCGGGTCTTCAGCGCGATGAGCGACTTGAAGATCGCGGTCGACGTCGGGTTGGTCACCGGGGTCATGGCGCAGATGACGCCGACCGGCTCGGCGATCTCGGTGATGCCGTTGATCTCGTCGCGGGAGATGACGCCCACGGTCTTGAGCGCCGCCATCGAGTTGGTGACGTGCTCGCAGGCGAAGATGTTCTTGACGGCCTTGTCCTCGAAGACGCCGCGACCGGTCTCCTCGACGGCCAGCTCGGCGAGCTGCCCGTGCTGGTCGAGCGCCGCGACGGCGGCCTTCTTGACCAGGCGGTCCACGTCCTCCTGGGTGAAGCGGGCGTACTCGGCCAGCGCCTTGGTGGCGCCGGCGACCAGCTGGTCGATGGCCGCGGCGGTGTCGGTGCTCGTCGTCGTGGTGGTCACGGGGACTCTCCCGAGGGTGATGGGTTGGGGTGCGGAGGGCTCCGTCGACCTCACGACCAGAACGGTATCGAGAAAAGTTTCACAAAGTCTGGGACCGGAGTCCCGGGGACCTCGGTCCCGGCTGGAGGGCCCGGCCGCGGGGCAGTGTCCGGGCCGCCGAGGACGTCCTCGTCACGCGGCACGACGGGCTGCACCTGACGCCGGCGTGCGTCCGCCCGCGGCTCCAGGGCGCGCTCGGCTCGCCCTCGGCCGCTGGCGCGGCGACCTCGCCCCGCCCGGCGCACGCTGCGCTCGCTCGGCGGCTCTGCCGAGCTCTGACGGTCCGCCGCCCCCCGTTCGAGGGGCGGCGGCGCCGCATCGGGTGGTGCGTCCCGGTGGCAGCGTCTCTCGCGCTCCGAGCCGGAGGACGTCGGCGTCCTCCGGCAGCTCCGCGAGGCGCTCGCGGGCCGACCCGCGAGCGCCTCGCGGCCGCTCAGTCGTGCGAGGCGGGCGGCGGCGTGAGCACCGTCGGGTGGTCCGGCACGCTGGCCGTCATCAGGGTGCCGTCCGCGCGCCGGGTGCCCTCGATGTCCCGGACCGTCGGCGTGCCGATCAGCCGCGGCGCGGGCGCCAGCGGCAGCACGACCGGGTCGCCCGCGGTGACCTTGACCGGCTCGCCGCGCACGACCAGGTCCGCGGCGTCGCCCTCCTCGACGGTGAGCCGCAGCTCGGTGTGCCGGACGTCGACCCGCACCCGGCTGCCGCGGAGGGTCAGCCGGAACGTCAGGCCGTCCCAGACCTCCGGGAGGCGCGGGTCGAGCGACACGACGCCCTCGTGGTCCCGCATGCCGCCGAACCCGCAGGCCAGCGCGCTCCACACGCCGCCCGCCGACGCGACGTGCACGCCGTCGGCGGTGTTGTGGTGCAGGTCGGCCAGGTCGACGTACAGCGCGGAGGTGAAGTAGCGCAGCGCGAGCTCCTGGTACCCGACCTCGGAGGCGACGATCGACTGCACGACGCCGGACAGCGTCGAGTCGCCGGTGGTCAGCGGGTCGTAGTAGTCGAAGTCGGCCAGCTTCTCCTCGGCGGTGAACTGGTCGCCCTGCAGGAACAGCGCCAGCACGACGTCGGCCTGCTTGAGCACCTGGAACCGGTAGATGACCAGCGGGTGGTAGTACAGCAGCAGCGGGCGCTTGGCCGGGTCCGTGTTGGCCAGGTCCCAGAGCTCCTTCTCGAGGAAGTTCGCGTCCTGGGGGTGGATGCCGAGCCGCTCGTCGTACGGGATGTGCATCCGCTCGGCGGCGTGCGCCCACTCGTCCAGCTCGTCCTGGGTCAGGTGCAGCCGGGCGACGAGGGCGGCGTGCTCGACCGGGTGCTCGTGCGCGAGCCGGTCCACCGCCTCGACGGCGCCGCGGAGGTTCGCGCGGGCCATCACGTTGGTGAACAGGTTGTCGTTCACGACCGTCGTGTACTCGTCGGGCCCGGTGACGCCGTGGATGTGGAACGAGGCGTCGCCGTTGGTCCCGCGCCAGAACCCCAGGTCGGCCCACATGCGGGCGGTCTCGACGAGGATGTCGATCGCCTCCCGCGCCAGGAAGTCGTCGTCCCCGGTGGCCGCGACGTACTGCCGCACGGCGTGGGCGATGTCCGCGTCGATGTGGTACTGCGCGGTGCCGGCCGCGTAGTAGGCGGAGGCCTCCTCGCCGTTGATGGTGCGCCACGGGAACAGCGCGCCGTTCTGGTTCAGCTCGGCGGCACGGCGCCGCGCGGCGTCGAGCATCGTGTACCGGAACCGCAGCGCGTTCCGCGCGATCCGCGGGGAGGTGTAGGTGAGGAACGGCAGGACGTAGATCTCGGTGTCCCAGAAGTAGTGCCCGCTGTACCCGGACCCGGTCAGGCCCTTGGCGGGGATGCCGTTGCCCTCCGCACGGGCCGTGGCCTGCGCGAGCTGGAACAGGTTCCACCGGATGGCCTGCTGCAGGTCGGGCTGGCCGGGCACCTCGACGTCGCTGCGCGCCCAGAAGTCGTCGAGCCACGCCCGCTGGTCGGCGAACTGCTGCTCGACCCCGGTGGCCTGCACGCGGTCCAGCGTGCGGCGGCACCGGTCGGCGAGCTCGCGCGCGGGCACGCCGCGGGACGAGTGGTAGGTGACGACCTTGGTGATCCGGACGGGCTGCCCCTGCTTGGCGTCGATCCGGTAGACGTGCTTGGCGAGGTCCTCCTCGACCAGCGACAGCTCCTCGTAGGCGTTGTCCGTCTCGATGTCGTGGTCGGCGGCGACCGAGAGCGTCATGCCGGACGCGGCAGCCCGGTAGGACATGACGTACCGGCCCTCGGCGCCCCAGTGGGTCCGGGGCTCCAGGACGCGGGTGGACAGCCGCTCGGACTTGCGCGGGTCGAAGCCCTCGCCCATCGCGGCGGCCCGGACGTGGTACTCGTCCTGGCCGTCCTGCCGGTTGAGGATCTGGCTGCTCAGGACCACCGGGGCGTCGGCGTCGAGCATGGTCAGCTCGTACGTCATGACCGCGAGGTGCCGCTCGGCGAACGACACCATGCGCCGGGTGCGGATCTGCACCCGCTTGCCCGACGGGGTCTGCCACACCAGGTCGCGGTAGAGGACGCCGTCGCGGAAGTCGAGGCTGCGCTCGTAGGAGTGCAGGTCGGCGACGGTCAGCAGCAGCGGCTCGTCGTCGACGTACAGCCGCATGATCTTGGCGTCCGGGACGTTGACGATCGTCTGGCCGACGCGGGCGAAGCCGTACGCCTCCTCGGCGTGCCGGATGGGCCAGGTCTCGTGGAACCCGTTGAGGAAGGTGCCGTGGCTGTGGCTGTCCCGGCCCTCCTCCACGTTGCCGCGCATGCCGAGGTACCCGTTGCCGACGGCGAACAGGGTCTCGGTCCGGCCCAGGTCGGAGGCGTCGTGGCGCGTCTCGCGCAGCCGCCACTCGTCCTTCGGGAACCGGTTGCGGTCCAGGGGGTCGGGGGTGAACAGGGAGGTCGGGTTCACGGCAGGGTGCTCTCGGAGTCGTCGGACGTGGTGACGAGCTCGGCGAGGTCGTCCACCACCAGGTCTGCCCCCTGCTCGCGCAGCACGTCGGCGCCGGCGCCGCGGTCCACGCCCACGACGAGCCCGAACGCCCCGGCCCGGCCGGAGGCGACACCGGACTCGGCGTCCTCGACGACCACCGCGCGCTCGCGCGGCACGCCGAGCTGCTCGGCCGCGTAGAGGTACGTCGCCGGGTCCGGCTTGCCCGCCAGGCCGTGCGCGGCGGCCACGAGGCCGTCGACCACGAGCGGGAACCGGTCGGTCAGGCCCGCGGCGGCCAGCACGGGCACCGCGTTCCGGCTGCTCGACACCACGGCGACCTTCCGGCCCTGCGCGAGCAGCGCGTCGACCAGGCGCACCGAGCCGGGGTAGGGCGTGACGCCCTCGGACTCGAGCACCTGGGTGAAGACGGCGTTCTTCCGGTTGCCGAGGCCGCAGACCGTCTCGGTCTCCGGGGAGTCGGCCGGGTCGCCCCAGGGCAGCTCGATGCCGCGGGAGGCCAGGAGGGACCGCACGCCCTCGTAGCGCGGCTTGCCGTCGATGTGCGCGAAGTAGTCGGCGTCCGTGTACGGCGCGGCCCCCCGGGCGTCGAGCAGGGGCGCGAACAGGCGCGCCCAGGCGTGCATGTGCACGACGGCGGTGGGGGTGAGGACCCCGTCCAGGTCGAACAGGACGGCGTCGAGGCCGTCCAGGACCGCGGAGGGGCGGTCGGCTGCGGTTGCCACGGTGGTGCTCCCAGGGGCGTGGTGTGCGGGTGGTGCTGGTCGGTGCTGCGGGTGCTGCGGGTCGGGCGTCAGGCGGGGCGGGCCCCGGCCGGTTCGGGGACGGCGCCGCGCGGTGCCGGCGCGGCGCTGGACGCCCGGACGACGAGCTCCGGCGCCACCAGCCCGGCCGGGGCCGGTGCTCGCCCGAGGTCGACCCCGAGCCGGTCCAGCACCTGCTCGACGAGGGTCTGCGCCACCAGTCTGATCGGTTGCCGCAGGCTCGTCAGCCCGGGACGCGCGAACGCCGCGAGGTCGGAGTCGTCGTAGCCGGTGACGGCGACGTCCCGGCCGGGGGTGGCGCCGGCGTCCGCGACCGCCGCGAGCGCGCCGAGCGCGAGGGCGTCGGACGCGCAGACCAGCGCGGTGGGCGCGGCGCCCGGCTCGCGGAGCAGCGGGGACACGGCGGCGAGTGCGGCGTCGGGGGTGTCCGCGGCGGCCGTG
>NZ_SZYE01000065.1 GCF_005239125.1 Cellulomonas hominis
GGCCGCGGCCTCCCCCGCAGCCCGCACGAAGACCGCGGCCGCCCGCTCGGCCTCCTGCGCGGCCGCGGGGTCCACCCGTCCGGCCTCGGCCAGGTCGGCGGACGCCCCGCCGAGCCCGAGCAGCGGCAGGTCGTGCGCGTGCAGCGCCACGAGGTCCCGCCCGCGCAGCGCCGTGCGCAGCGCGCCGAGCCCCCGGAGGTCCTCGGCGGACAGCCCCGCCGCCCGGTCGAGCCCGTGCGCGGCGTCCGCCGGGGCCGCGCCGAGCGCCGCCAGCAGCCCGGCCCCGGCGTCGTGCGCGACGGTCCGCCGGCCGCCGAGCCCGACCACGACCCGCCCCGCCCCGGTGTCGAGGGCGGCCGCGAGCAGCGTCCCCAGGCCGGCGGAGGTGGTCGCGGTGGCGGGGAGGGCACCCGGGTCGGCCGCACCGAGCGCCAGCGCGCCGTCGACGTAGGCGGTCCGGCCGCCGCCGGGCTCCGTCAGGACCAGGACGGTCCCGGGCACGACGGCACCGTGCGCGTCGGTCGTCGTGACGGACAGCAGCTCCCCGCCGCGCGCGGCGTGCACCGCCTCGACCAGGCCCGCGCCGCCGTCGGAGAGCGGCAGCGGCACGAGGGTGTCGCCGGGCGCGGCCTCGAGCCACCCGGCGGTGAGGGCGGCGACCGCCTCCGGGGCCGTGAGCGCCGGCCACGGGTCGGACCCGGCGGCGACGGACGGTCCCGCCAGGCCCCGCACCGCGGAGGCGGCGGCCGCAGGGCCGTCCCCCGGGCGCGCGTCGAACCGGCCGGGGGCGACGAGGACGTGCACGGCGCGATCCTCGCACGCCGTGCCCCGGCGAGGTCGCCCGGCGAGGCCGCCGGCCGCGGTCCTGGTCAGGGCCCCGGAGCGCTGTGGGATGATCCTGCGCGTGACTCTCCTCGCCCCCGGGACCACGTTCGCCGAGCCCGCGTCCTCCGCGCTGCTGCTGCTCGGCCAGGGCCGCGACCTGGCGTCCGAGCGCGGCGTCGAGTGCGCCGGCGCCCTGCCCGCCGCCTCCGACCCCGACCTGGTGGAGCGCGCGCGCAGCGCCCGGGCGGCGCTCGGCGACCGCGCCTTCGTGCTCGGCCACCACTACCAGCGGGACGAGGTGATCGACTTCGCGGACGTCACCGGCGACTCGTTCAAGCTCGCCCGCGAGGCGGCGGCGCGGCCCGAGGCGGAGTTCATCCTGTTCTGCGGCGTGCACTTCATGGCCGAGTCGGCGGACATCCTCACCTCGGACCGCCAGCAGGTCGTGCTGCCCGACATGGCCGCCGGCTGCTCGATGGCCGACATGGCCGCGATCGACCAGGTCGAGGACGCCTGGGACGTGCTGGTCGAGGCCGGCGTCGCCGAGGACACGGTCCCGGTGACCTACATGAACTCGACGGCGGCCATCAAGGCGTTCACCGGCCGGCACGGCGGCACCGTCTGCACCTCCTCCAACGCGCACGTCGCGCTTCGCTGGGCGTTCGACCGGGTCGGCGGCGTCGACGGCACCGGCAAGGTGCTGTTCATGCCCGACCAGCACCTCGGCCGGAACACCGCGGTGCTCGCGCTCGGCATCCCGCTGGAGCAGTGCGTGGTGTTCGACCCGCGCAAGCCGAACGGCGGCCTGACCGTCCAGGAGCTGCGCGACGCGCGCATGATCCTGTGGCGCGGGCACTGCTCGGTGCACGGCCGGTTCAGCGCGCAGAACCTCGTCGACGTCCGCGCCGCCGTCCCCGACGTCACCGTCCTGGTGCACCCGGAGTGCAAGCACGAGGTCGTCACGGGCGCGGACCTGGTCGGGTCGACGGAGTACATCATCCAGGCCCTCGACGCCGCGGAGCCGGGGTCGGCCTGGGCCATCGGCACCGAGCTCAACCTGGTCCGCCGGCTGGCGAAGGCGCACCCGGACAAGCGGATCTCGTACCTCGACTCGACGGTGTGCTTCTGCTCGACGATGAACCGGATCGACCTGCCGCACCTCGTGTGGGCGATGGAGTCCCTCGTGGCGGGCCGGGTGCCGAACCGGATCGTCGTCGACGCGGACGACGCGCACTGGGCGCGGGTCGCGCTCGACCAGATGCTCGCGCTGCCCGGGTACTGACACCCTGGGCCGGTACGCCACAGCCGTCGGGAGGGGACTCTCGTGAGCACCGGGAACCCGTTGCGGATCGGCGTCGTCGTGTTCGACGACGCCGAGGAGCTCGACGTGGTCGGGCCGTTCGACGTCCTGACCTCGTGGGCGGCGCGCTCCGCGCTGCGGCCCGAGGTCGTCACCTTCTCGGCCGACGGGTCGGGCGTGCGCTGCGCCAAGGGCCTGCGGCTGGTGCCGGACGCCTCCCGCGACGAGGTCGGGCCGCTGCACGTCCTCGTGCACCCCGGCGGCCGGGGCACCCGCGCGCTGGCCCGGGACCCCGAGCACCTGGCGTGGGTGCGCGACCTGCGGCGGGACACGGCGCTCATGACGTCGGTGTGCACCGGCGCGCTCGTGTACGCCGCCGCGGGGCTGCTGGCCGGCCGGCCGGCGACGACGCACTGGGCGGCGGTCGACGAGCTGGTGGCGCTGGACCCGAGCGTGCTGGTGGACACCGAGGCGCGGTTCGTGGACGACGGCGACGTCGTGACGAGCGCCGGGGTGTCCGCGGGGATCGACATGGCCCTGCACCTGGTGGCGCGGCTGGAGTCGCCGGAGGCCGCGCGGGCGGTGCGCCGGGGCATCCAGTACGACCCGGCCCCGCCGGTCTGACGGGCGACGGCCCGACGCGTCCCCGCGGCCGGAGACGGGTGGAGCGTCCTGCCCGACACGCACCGGCGTGTCGGGCAGGACGCTCCACCGGAGGGGTCTGTCCCCGGGGTCAGACCGCCAGGCGCGCCAGGAGCAGCGCCTCCGCCAGCACCACGCGCTCGAGCTCGCCCAGGTGCACGGACTCGTTCGCGCCGTGCGCGCGGGAGTCCGGGTCCTCGACGCCGGTCACCAGGATCGCCGCGTCCGGGTACACCTCGAGCAGGTCGGCGATGAACGGGATCGACCCGCCGATGCCGATGTCGACCGGCTCGGTGCCCCACGCGTCCGCGAACGCGGCGCGGGCGGCCTGCATGGCGGCCGAGTCGGCGGGCGCCTGGAACGGCTTGCCGAGCTCGCCGTCGCGGACGGTGACCCGGGCGCCGAACGGCGCGTGGCCCTCGACGTGCGCGCGCAGGGCGGCCAGCGCGGCGGCCGGGTCCTGCCCGGGCGCGATCCGCATCGACAGTTTGGCGGTCGCCCTCGGCGCGATCGTGTTCGACGCGGTGGCGACGCGCGGGGCGTCCAGGCCGATGACGGCGATCGTCGGGCGGGTCCACAGCCGCGCGGTGAGCGGGCCGGTGCCGGCCAGCCGGACCCCGTCGAGCACGCTCGCGTCGGCGCGGAACGCGTCCTCGTCGTAGTCGACGGTCGGGTCCGCGGCCGTGACCAGGCCCTCGACGGCGACGTCGCCCGCGTCGTCGTGCAGCGTGGCGATCAGCCGGGACAGCAGGGTGACGGCGTCGAGCACCGGCCCCCCGAACATGCCGGAGTGCACCGCGTGGTCCAGCACCGCGACCTCGACCTCGAGGTCGACCAGGCCGCGCAGCGACGTCGTCAGGCCCGGGACGCCGACCTTCCAGTTCGACGAGTCCGCGACGACGATGACGTCGGCCCGCAGCAGGTCGGCGTAGGTGTGCAGGAACCGGGTGAAGGACGGCGAGCCGACCTCCTCCTCGCCCTCGACGAACACCGTGACGCCGACACCCAGGTCGTCGCCCAGCGCCCGGAGCGCGCCGAGGTGCGCCACGACCCCCGCCTTGTCGTCCGCCGCACCGCGGCCGAACAGGCGGCCGTCGCGCTCGGTGGGCTCGAACGGCTCGGTGTCCCAGTCCTCGCGGGCGCCCGGGGGCTGCACGTCGTGGTGCGCGTACAGCAGGACGGTCGGGGCGCCGGCCGGGGCGGGTCGGCGCGCGACGACCGCGGGGGCGCCGGGAGTGCCGTCGGGGCGCTCGACCGACAGGATCTGCACCTCGGGCAGCCCGGCCTCGCCGAGCAGGCGGGCGACGTGCTCCGCGCTGGCGCCGACGTGCGCCTGGTCGAAGTCGGCGTTCGACACGGACGGCACCCGGACGAGGGCCTCGAGGTCGGCGCGGACGCCCGGGAACGCGGCGGCCACGCGGGCGCGCAGGTCGGCGACGGCGGCGGGGTCGGTGGCGGGGGTGGCGGTGGGCTCTGTCACGGACCGTCACGCTACTCGACTACCCTGGAGGGGTGTTCGGACGCAGCAAGGACAGCACCTCCCCGGCGGAGCAGGCCACCCCGGGTCTCGTCGAGGAGACCCCCGGCCTGATCGACGCCCGCAAGGGCCGCCCCACGCCCAAGCGGAAGGCGGCCGAGGCCGCGAACCGCCGGCCGCTGGTGCCCCAGGACCGCAAGGCCGCCGCGAAGGACGCGCGCGCCGCCCAGCGCGCCGAGCGGGACAAGCAGTACGCCGCGATGCAGACCGGCGACGAGCGGTACATGCCCGCCAAGGACAAGGGCCCCGTGCGCCGGTACATCCGGCAGTACGTCGACGCCCGGTGGAGCCTGGGCGAGCTGTTCCTGCCGGTCGCCATCGTCATGCTGCTGCTCAACATGCTGCTGACCTCGGTCAGCCCGGAGCTCGCGTTCCTGGGCCTGATCGTCCTCTACCTGTTCATCATCGGCATGGTGGTGGACGTCGTCATCATGTGGCGCAAGCTGCGCAAGAAGCTCGCCGCGAAGTTCGGCGACGCCGCCCAGCAGCGCGGCCTGATGATGTACGCCGTCACCCGGGTGTTCCAGATCCGACGGGCCCGCCTGCCGAAGCCGCAGGTCAAGCACGGCGACTACCCCGAGTGAGCCGGCGCTCCTAGACCGTCCTAGGGTGGTGGCATGGTCAACTACCGCCACCTGGGCCGCTCCGGCCTCAAGATCTCCGAGATCACCTACGGCAACTGGCTGACGCACGGCTCGCAGGTCGAGAACGACGCCGCGACCGCCTGCGTGCGGGCCGCGCTCGACGCCGGCATCAGCTCCTTCGACACCGCGGACGTCTACGCGAACACGGTCGCCGAGGAGGTGCTCGGCGAGGCCCTCAAGGGCGAGCGCCGGCAGTCGCTGGAGATCTTCACGAAGGTCTACTGGCCGACCGGCCCCAAGGGCCCGAACGACTCCGGCCTGTCCCGCAAGCACATCCTGGAGTCCATCGACGGCTCCCTGCAGCGCCTGCAGACCGACTACGTCGACCTGTACCAGGCGCACCGCTACGACCACGCGACGCCGCTCGAGGAGACGATGCAGGCGTTCGCCGACGTCGTGCGCTCCGGCAAGGCGCTGTACATCGGCGTCTCCGAGTGGACCGCGGACCAGATCCGCGCCGGCCACGCGCTGGCGCAGGAGCTGGGCTTCCAGCTGGTCTCGAACCAGCCGCAGTACTCCGCGCTGTGGCGGGTCATCGAGCCCGAGGTCGTCCCGGCGTCGGAGGAGCTGGGCGTGTCCCAGATCGTCTGGTCCCCGGTGGCCCAGGGCGTGCTCACCGGCAAGTACAAGCCGGGCCAGCCGCTGCCCGAGGGCTCGCGCGCCACGGACGAGAAGGGCGGCGCGAACACCATCAAGCGCTTCCTGGACCAGCCGAACGTGCTCCAGCGCGTGCAGGACCTCACGCCGGTCGCGAACGAGCTCGGGCTGTCGCTCGCGCAGCTCGCGGTCGCCTGGGTGCTGCAGAACCAGAACGTCGCCGCGGCGATCATCGGGGCCTCGCGCCCCGAGCAGGTCACCGAGAACGTCAAGGCCTCCGGGGTCGAGATCCCGGCCGAGCTGATGACGCGGATCGACGAGATCCTCGGCGACGCCGTGATCGCGGACCCGGCGGAGACGGCGAAGAACTCGCCCGCCACCCGCTGACACCACGCGCGCAGGGCCGGTCACCCCGAGGGGTGGCCGGCCCTGCGGCGTGCGGGGGCCCTGCGGATCAGCGCCCCTCCCCCGGTTCGGCGGGCTCGACCGCGGCGACGGCCGGTGGCACCGGCACCGTGAGGCGCGGCAGCAGCCAGTGGATCAGCGGCCCGATGCCGAGCGCGTAGGCCAGCGTCGCGAACCCGAGGGTGCCGCCGAGCAGCCAGCCGACCGCGACGACGGTGACCTCGATGGCGATCCGGACGGGGCCGACCGGCCAGCCGGTGCGGGCGACGAGCCCCGTCATCAGGCCGTCGCGCGGGCCCGGCCCGAGCCGGGCGCCGATGTACAGGGCGCTGGCGACGCCGTTCAGCGCGATCCCGGCGAGCACCATGCCCACCCGCGCCGCCAGCGGCAGCGCCGCGGGCAGCAGGTCGAGCAGGGCGAGGAACGGGTCGATGAGGACGCCGATCAGCACCACGTTCGCGACCGTGCCGATGCCGGGCCGCTGCCGCAGGGGCCACCAGGCCCCGAGGATCAGCACGCTCAGGACGATGGTCACCGTGCCGAGCGACCAGCCGATCTGCCGGGCCACGCCCTGGCTGAGCACGTCCCAGGGCATGTTGCCGAGCCCCGTGTGCACGAGCAGGGCGATCGAGGCGGCGTACAGGACGAGGCCGCCGACGAGCTGGGTGCCCCGGCGGGCGGCGCGGGTGCGCGCGGCGGTACGCGGGTCGGCGGCGGTGGGATCGGGGGCGGCCACCGGGTCGGTGGCGTGCTGCTGAGCGGTCACGGACCCATCATCGGCGGCAACCGGCCTTCCGTTCGATAGCCACTTGCGCAACAGTGGCCTCATGTCCACGCTCCTCGTCTCCGACCGCCGGATCGGCGGCTCCGGGCTGGCCGCCGTGCTCGGCAGCTGGCGACGCCCGGGACCCGCGTACGCCGCGCTGGCCGACGCCGTCCGCCGCGCCGTCCTCGCCGGGGACCTGCCGCTCGCCACCCGCGTGCCCGGCGAGCGCGAGCTGGCCGCCGCGCTCGGGGTGTCCCGCACGACGACCTCCGGAGCGTACGGGGTGCTGCGCGACGAGGGGTACCTGGTGAGTCGCCAGGGTTCCGGCACCGTCACCGCGCTGCCCGCGGACCCGTCCCGCGGCGGGGCCGCCCTCCCCCTGCACCGGCCGCTGGCCACGGACGGAGTAGTCGACCTGACCATCGCCGCGTGCCCCGCACCCCGGGAGCTGCACGAGGCCGCGCGGCGCGCCGTCGACTCCCTGCCGCGGCACGCCGGCCACGGCTACGCCCCGCTCGGCCTCGACGTGCTGCGCGAGGCGATCGCCGACCGGTACACGGCCCGCGGCACGCCGACCACGCCGGACCAGGTGCTGGTCACGACCGGCGCCCAGCACGCCATCGCGCTGCTGGTGCGGGCGCACGCCGGGCCGGGCGACCGGGTGGTCGTCGAGCAGCCGACCTACCCGCACGCCATCGACGCGGCGCGCTCGGTCGGGGCGCGACCCGTCCCGGTGCCGGCCGGCGCCGGCGGGACCGACCTGGACCTGCTCGAGTCGACCGTCCGCCAGGTCGCCCCGCGGCTCGTCTACCTGATCCCGGACCACCACAACCCCACCGGGGCCACGCTCGACGGCGCGGCCCGGGACCGGGTGCGCGCGCTCGCGCGGCGGACCGGCACCGTCGTGGCCGGCGACGAGGTGCTGACCGACCTCACGCTCGACGGCCCCGCGCCCGAGCCGTTCGCCGGCGACGGCCGCGCCCCGCGGGTGGTGGCCATCGGGTCGATGTCCAAGAGCCACTGGGGCGGGCTGCGGGTCGGCTGGCTGCGCGGGCCCGCCGACCTGGTGGCGCGGCTGGCCCTGGCGCGCCGCAGCGCCGACCTCGGCACGGCGGTGCTGGACCAGCTGGTCGCGGTCGAGCTGCTGCGGCTCGGCGAGGGGCCGCTGGTCGAGCGCCGGGACCGGTTGCGCGCCGGCCGCGACCTGCTGGCGGCGCTGCTCGCGGAGCGGCTGCCCGCGTGGCGGTTCGCGGTGCCGCGGGGCGGCCAGGCGCTGTGGGTGGACCTGGGCGCGCCGGTGTCCTCCGCGCTCAGCGCGCTCGCGCTCGCGCACGGGGTGCGGGTGGCGCCGGGACCGGCGTTCGGCGTCGACGGCGGCCTGGAGGACCGGCTGCGGGTGCCGTTCACCGTCGAGCCGGACGAGCTGCGCCGCGCCGTCGACGGGCTGGCGCTGGCGTGGGCGGCGCTCGGTGCGCCGGGGCGCGCGGACGCGGGGTCCCCGCCGCCCGTCGGCGTGACGGTCGGGCTGGTCTAGCCGCGAGGGCGTCAGTCCCGCGGCCGCACCGTCACCTGCTCGGGCACGGCCGCCAGGTCGTACGCCGGGCGCACGAGCACGCCGTCGTTGCGCAGCACGACCGTGCGGACGCCCTGGTCGCGCAGCGTGCGCCAGTGCGCGCCGAGCCACTCCTCGGCGTCGAACCGCGTGCCGAACACGGGCGACAGCGGGCGGTCGAGCACCTCGCCCGACGCGCCCGCCAGCTCCCACACCCACTGGGGGTGCAGGGCGGCGGTCACGCGGCACCCGCCGTGACGCCGGCGCGACGGGCGGCCGCGTCGCGGGCGAGCGCCCGGCCGATCCGCGACGCCCAGAACGGGCCCTCGTAGATGAATCCGGTGTAGCCCTGCACCAGGTCCGCGCCGGCCGCGAGGTACGCGCGGGCGTCGGCCGGGGTCGTGATGCCGCCGACGCCGATGACCACCCGGTCCGGGCCGAGCCGGTGCCGGAGCCGGGCGACGACGACCAGGCCGCGGTCGAGCAGCGGGGGGCCGGACAGGCCGCCGGGGCCCAGGTCGTGCGCGATCGTCGTGTTCACCGCGACGACGCCGTCGAGCCCGAGCTCGGCGACCAGGTCGGCCACGGCGTCCACGTCGGCGTCCGCGAGGTCGGGGGCGATCTTCACCAGCAGCGGCACCCGGGGCCGGCCGGCGGCGGCGGCCGACTCGTCCGCCGCGGCGCGCGCCGCCTGCAGGATCGGGCGCAGCGCGTCGACGGACTGCAGGTCGCGCAGGCCGGGCGTGTTCGGCGAGGACACGTTGACCACGAGGTAGTCCGCGTACGGCGCGAGCAGACCGGCGCTGGTCGCGTAGTCGTCGGCGGCGTCCTCGGGCGCGGTGACCTTCGTCTTGCCGATGTTCACGCCGACGACGAGCGCCCGGCCCGCCGCGGTCGAGCGCAGCCGGCGGAGGCGGTCCGCCACCGCCGCCGCGCCCTCGTTGTTGAAGCCCATCCGGTTGCGCAGGCCCCGGCGGTCGAGCACCCGCCACAGCCGCGGCGCCTCGTTGCCGGGCTGCGCGTGCGCCGTCACCGTGCCGATCTCGACGAACCCGAAGCCGAGCATCGCCAGACCCGGGACGCCCACCGCGTTCTTGTCGAAGCCCGCCGCGAGCCCGAAGGGCGACGGGAACGTCCGTCCCAGCACCTGCACCGCACCGGCCGGCGGCGGGGTGAGGGCGGCGCGCAGCGCGGCGTTCAGGACCGGGACGCGCGAGGCGACGCGGATGGCGCTGAACGCGAGGTGGTGCGCCTGCTCGGGGTCGATGCGGGAGAAGCCCTGGCGGAAGAGGAGGCCGTACACGGCCCCCAACCTACTGGTCCGCGGGCGCGGGCGACCGGGACCCCTCGCCCGCGCGGGCACCGGGGCGGGTGTGCCACAGCCAGGCGACGCCGAGGAACGGCAGCACCAGCGGGACGTAGCCGTAGCCCTGGCCGTACACCGACCAGACGGTCTCGTCCGGGAAGTCGCCCGCGTCGACGACCGACAGGGTCCCGACGGCCAGCACCCCGACCAGCTCGACGCCGACCGCGACCCACGCCGCGCCCCGGTGGTCGCGCGCGAGGGCGACGGTCGCCACGACGTACACGACGGCGGCGAGGGCGGACAGCAGGTAGGCCAGCGGGGCCTCGTCGAACTTGGCGACGAGCTGGTAGCCCGCGCGGGCCGTCGCGGCCAGGGCGAACACGCCGTAGATCGCGACGAGGACGCGGCCGGGGCCGGAGGCGGTGCTCGCCGGGCCGGGGGTCGCGGGGCCCGGGGTCGCCGTCACGCGCCGGCCCAGGTCTGGTCGAGCCGGAGCTGGAGGAAGGCCACGGCGACCGCCGCGACCAGCAGCACCACCGACGACCACCGGGTGCGCTCGGCGAACGCCCACAGCGCGGCGGCGGGCAGCAGCAGCAGCTGGGTCACCACGTAGCCCCAGAACACCACCGGCTCCGCGGGGTCGGCCCCGGTCGCCTGCCGGATGCCGGCCACGACCGCCTGGACCACCATCAGCCCCTCGACGACCGCCGCGCCCCACAGCTGCCGGAGGACCACGGCGCGGTCGCGGACCGCGAACACCAGGGCCCAGACGGCCAGCGCGAGGGCCGCCGCGGCGACGGCGTAGAGCAGGGGCGGGATCACGGGGCCCCACGGTACCCGGACGCGGCGATAGCATCGGCGGGTGCCCCGAGTGACCCTGACCTCCGCGAACCCCGCCCGCCAGACCGCCGACGCCCTCGTCGTCGCGGTCGCCAGCAGCCCCGCCGGCCCCCGGCTCGTCGGCGCCGACTGGCTGCCCGCCGAGACGGTCGAGCAGGTGACCGGCCTCGCCGGCGTCCTCGGCATCACCGGTGCGGCCGACGAGGTCCGGCGGCTGCCCGCCGCGGGCCGGATCGCCGCGAAGACCGTGGTGCTGACCGGCGTCGGAGCGCTCGAGGGGGCCGCCCCGGACACCGAGACGCTCCGCCGGGCCGCGGGCGCCGCGCTGCGCGAGCTCACGGGCGCCACGTCCGTCGCGGTCGCCCTGCCCGCCGAGGACGCCGAGCAGGTCGCCGCGGTCGCCGAGGGCGCCCTCTTCGGCGCCTACGCCTACACCCGGTACCGCTCGGCCGACGCCGCGGACGCGGGTGCCCCGGCCGCCGAGATCACCGTCCTGACCCCGCGCGCCCGCGACAAGGCGGTCACGAAGGCGCTCGCCCGCGCCGAGGTCCTGGCCGCCGCCGTGCACGGCGTGCGCGACCTGGTGAACGCCGCCCCGAACGACCTCTACCCCGCCGCGTTCGCCGACGCCGCCAAGGCCGCGGTCAAGGACACCGGCGCCAAGGGCGTCAAGGTCACGGTGCTGGACGAGAAGGCCCTCGCCGCCGGCGGCTACGGCGGCATCCTCGGCGTCGGCCAGGGCTCGGCCCGCCCGCCCCGCCTGGTCAAGGTCTCCTACTCGCCGTCCCGACCGGCCGCCAAGGTCGCGCTGGTCGGCAAGGGCATCACGTTCGACTCCGGCGGCATCTCCATCAAGCCCGCCGCGGGCATGGACGCGATGAAGTCCGATATGGCCGGCGCCGCCGCCGTCCTGCACACCGTGCTCGCCGCGGCGCGCCTCGAGCTGCCGGTCGCCGTCACCGGCTGGCTGTGCCTCGCCGAGAACATGCCGTCCGGCACCGCGCAGCGCCCGTCCGACGTGCTCACGATCCGCGGCGGCAAGACCGTCGAGGTCCTGAACACCGACGCCGAGGGCCGCCTGGTCATGGCCGACGGCCTCGTCGCGGCCGTCGAGGAGAAGCCCGACGTCGTCCTCGACATCGCGACGCTCACCGGCGCGCAGCTGGTCGCGCTCGGCCCGCGCGTCTCCGCGGTCATGGGCGACGACGCGACCCGCACCGAGGTCGTCGACGCCGCGGCCGCCGCCGGCGAGGCGTTCTGGCCGATGCCGCTCCCCGCCGACCTGCGCGCGGGCCTGAAGTCGAAGGTCGCGGACATCGCGAACATCGGCGACCGGTTCGGCGGGATGCTGACCGCCGGCCTGTTCCTGCAGGAGTTCGTCGGGTCGACGCCCTGGGCGCACCTCGACATCGCCGGCCCGGCGTTCAACGAGAAGGCGCCGTTCGGGTACACGCCCGCCGGCGGCACCGGGGTGGGCGTCCGCACGCTCCTCGCGCTGATCGAGGCCCGCGCGATCCGCTGACCCGCGGGCCCCGCCCCGCGGGCACGCGCACGACCCGAGCGCCCGGCGCCCTCCCCCGAGGGCGACCGGGCGCTCGCACACCCACCCGCGACCCCTCCGCCCCTCCGCCCCGGACGCCGAGATCGGTGCCTCCGCCCGAGATCGGTCCTCCCACGTACCGATCTCGGCGCGAACCACCGATCTCGGCGCAGCGCGGTCCGCCGAGAGGGGACCGCGCCGCGCGACGTGGGGCCGTGCGGGTCCTGTCTCGGCGCGGAGGTCGGGCGCGGAGGTCGGGCGCAGAGGTCGGACGCCGGGGCCGCCGCGGGCCCCGGGCCCCGGCGGTCAGCGCGGGTCGGCGGCGCGGCGGGCCGCGCGCTCCCGGGCCGCGCGCTCCCGCTCGATCCGCTGCCGGGAGTTCCAGTCCCGCATCCGCTGCGGGTACCCGGTGCGCTGCACGTCGTAGAACGGCACGCCGAGCTCCTTCGCGATGTCCCACCCCGCGCGGCCGTCCGGGACCCGGCGCCGGGTCCACTCGCCGTCGGTCGCGATGAGCATGAGCGTCGTCTGCGTGACGTTGGTCTGCGGCTCGAGGTACGCCTCGACCCCGACGCGGGTGCGGACGAACTCGCGCAGGTGCTCGATGGTCTCCTCGCGGGCGGCGCGCCCGGTGGGCGGGGCGTCCGGCGTGGCGGCGGCCGGTCGGCGGCGGCGGGAGAACAGACCCATGGCGGGAGCGTAACGGCGCACGCTGGACCTCGGCTGGGAATCACCCGGGTGCCGCGCGGGTGCGCGCCGTGCCCCGGCGCCGCCCGGCGGCCGCGGCCCCGGCGACCCGGCGCGCCGCCACGACCGCGTCTCGGACCGAGACATGGGATGACTGTTCCCAGAATCACACGCGGCCCCCGGTCATCTGGGTCGTCGGGCCTATGCGGAGATGACAAGATGACCGGGGAACAACCGCGTTCCCCTATGTCTGCGCCGGAGGAGTCTTCACGTGTCCGACACGACCGGATCCGCTTTCGACATCGTCGTCCTGGGCGGAGGGAGTGGCGGCTACGCGGCTGCGCTCCGCGGTGCCCAGCTCGGCCTCAGCGTCGCCCTGATCGAGGGCGACAAGGTCGGCGGCACCTGCCTGCACAACGGCTGCATCCCCACCAAGGCCCTGCTGCACGCGGCGGAGCTCGCCGACAACGCCCGCGACGGCGCGCACTTCGGCGTGCAGACGCAGCTCACGGGCATCGACATGAACGGCGTGAACGCCTACAAGGACTCGGTCATCGGCCGGCTCTACAAGGGCCTGCAGGGCCTGATCAAGTCCCGCAAGATCACCGTGTTCGAGGGCTACGGCAAGCTCGTCGCCCAGGACACCGTCGAGGTCAACGGCGAGCGCGTCACCGGCCGCCACGTCGTCCTCGGCACCGGCTCCTACGCCCGGTCGCTGCCCGGCCTGGAGATCGCCGGCCGCGTCATCACCTCGGACCAGGCGCTCAAGCTCGACTACGTGCCGAAGTCCGCGATCATCCTCGGCGGCGGCGTCATCGGCTCCGAGTTCGCGAGCGTGTGGAAGTCGTTCGGCGCGGACGTCACGATCATCGAGGCGCTCCCCCACCTGGTCCCGAACGAGGACGAGGCCCTGTCGAAGGCGTTCGAGCGCGCGTTCCGCAAGCGCGGCATCAACTTCAACCTGGGCGTCCGGTTCTCCGGCGTGACCCAGGACGACAGCGGCGTGCACGTCTCGCTGGAGGACGGCAAGACGTTCGACGCCGACCTCCTGCTGGTCGCCGTCGGCCGCGGCCCCCGCACCGCCGACCTGGGCTACGAGCAGCAGGGCATCACGCTCGACCGCGGCTTCGTCATCACGAACGACCGCCTGCACACCGGCGTGGGCAACATCTACGCCGTCGGCGACATCGTCCCCGGCCTGCAGCTCGCGCACCGCGGCTTCGCCCAGGGCATCTTCGTGGCCGAGGAGATCGCCGGCCTGAACCCGCAGCCGATCGTCGAGTCGGGCATCCCCCGCGTGACGTACTCCGACCCGGAGGTCGCGTCCGTCGGCCTGACCGAGGCGAAGGCCAAGGAGGTGCACGGGGCCGACGCGATCGAGACCCTGGAGTACAACCTCGGCGGCAACGGCAAGAGCCAGATCCTCGCGACCACCGGCTTCATCAAGCTGGTCCGCCAGAAGGACGGCCCGGTCGTCGGCGTCCACATGATCGGCGCCCGCGTCGGCGAGCTCATCGGCGAGGGCCAGCTCATCGTGAACTGGGAGGCCTACCCCGAGGACGTCGCGGCGCTCGTGCACGCCCACCCGACGCAGAACGAGGCTCTCGGCGAGGCGCACCTGGCGCTGGCCGGCAAGCCGCTGCACGCCCACAACTGACCACACGAACTTCGAAGGAGACACGAGCGGTCATGTCCGACAACGTGCAGCTTCCCGCTCTCGGCGAGTCCGTCACCGAGGGCACCGTCACCCGCTGGCTCAAGAACGTGGGCGACCGCGTCGAGGTCGACGAGCCCCTGCTGGAGATCTCGACCGACAAGGTCGACACCGAGGTCCCCTCGCCGTTCGCCGGCGTGCTCGAGCAGATCCTGGTCGCCGAGGACGAGACCGCCGAGGTCGGCGCCGTCCTCGCCGTGATCGGTGACGGCTCGGGTGCCGGCGGCGACGCCCCGGCCCAGGAGTCCGCCCCCGCCGAGGAGGCCCCGGCCCAGCAGGCCGGCGCCACCACGCAGGGCGAGGGCTACGGCGACCCGGCCCCCGAGGTCGAGGCCGCGTCCCCCGCGACCGAGCAGCCCGCCGCGGCGCCCGCCGCCGAGGCGCAGGGCTCGGGCGACGGCCAGCAGGTCACCCTGCCGGCGCTCGGCGAGTCCGTCACCGAGGGCACCGTCACCCGCTGGCTGAAGCAGGTCGGCGACACGGTCGAGGTCGACGAGCCGCTGCTCGAGATCTCCACCGACAAGGTCGACACCGAGGTGCCGTCGCCGTTCGCCGGCACGCTGCAGCAGATCCTGGTCGGCGAGGACGAGACCGCCGAGGTCGGCGCCCCGCTCGCCGTGATCGGCTCCGGCTCGGCGCCCGCCGCGTCGGGCCAGTCGCAGGACGGCGCCGCCCAGGCCGCCGCCCCCGCCGCGACCGAGGCCGCGCCGCAGGCCGCCGCGCCGGAGGAGGCCCCCGCGCCGACGCCGGCCCCGGTGCCCGCCCCGACGCAGTCGGCCCCCGCCGCCCCTGCGGCGCCCGCCCCGGCCCCGCAGCAGGCGGCCCCGGCCCAGGCGCAGGGCTCCTACCTCACGCCGCTGGTCCGCAAGCTGGCCGCCGAGAAGGGCGTCGACACCTCGACCCTGACCGGCACCGGCGTCGGCGGGCGCATCCGCAAGGAGGACGTCCTCGAGGCCGCCGCGAAGGCGGAGGAGGCCGCCAAGGCCGCCGCCGCCCAGCAGGCCCCGGCCGCCGCCCCCTCGGCGCCGTCGGCCCCGGCCAAGGCGGTCGAGCCGTCGCCGCTGCGCGGCACGACGGAGAAGGCCAGCCGCCTGCGCCAGGTCATCGCCGAGCGCATGGTCGACGCCCTGCACAGCCAGGCGCAGCTGACCTCCGTGGTCGAGGTCGACGTCACCCGCGTCGCCCGCCTCCGTGCCAAGGCGAAGGACTCCTTCAAGGCCCGCGAGGGCGTCAACCTCACGTTCCTGCCGTTCTTCGTGCAGGCCGCCGTCGAGGCGCTCAAGGTGCACCCGAAGATCAACGCGGTGCTCGAGGGCAAGGAGATCACCTACCACGGCACGGAGAACATCGGCATCGCGGTCGACACCGAGCGTGGCCTCGTCGTCCCGGTGATCCGCGACGCCGGCGACCTCAACCTGGCCGGCATCGGCCGGAAGATCGCCGACCTGGCCGGCCGCACCCGCGCCAACAAGGTCACCCCGGACGAGCTGTCCGGCGCGACCTTCACGGTGACCAACACGGGCTCGGGCGGCGCGCTGTTCGACACCCCGATCGTCCCGGGCGGCACCTCCGCCATCCTGGGCACCGGCGCGATCGTCAAGCGCCCGGTCGTGATCAAGGACGCCGACGGCGCCGAGGTCATCGCGATCCGCTCGATGTGCTACCTGGCCCTGTCGTACGACCACCGCCTGGTCGACGGCGCCGACGCCTCGCGGTACCTGATGACCGTGAAGCAGCGGATCGAGGAGGGCGCGTTCGAGGCCGAGGTCGGCCTCTGACCCCCGCCTGACGCAGCGCGCGACGCCCCGGCGACCCACGTGGTCTCCGGGGCGTCGTCGTGTCCGGGGGCGGGGCGCAGCCGTTGACCGGTCCCCGCGGGCCGACTACCGTGCTGGCGCTCTTTCGACAACGGGTGACGAAATTTCGGCGCCCCGGACCACGAGGACGTGACCCGATGCGAGCAGCACCCCGCGCCGGCACCCGGCGCCGGACCGACTCCCCCGAACCCCCGCCCGGACGCCGACCGCGCCGTCGGCGGCGCACCCTCGCCACGGGGCTGGCCGCCCTGCTGGCCGGCACGGCCGCCGCCCTGGCGCCCGGCGCCGCCTCCGCAGCGCCCCTCCCGACCGCCGCGACCACCGCGGCCGGCGCCGCCGACGTCCAGGGCGGCGGGCACGGCGGCGGGCACGGCGGCGGACGCGACATCCGCCAGCTCCGCACCTGGCTCGCCGACACCTACCGCTCCCTCGACGCCATGACCGACCCCGGCACCGGTCTGGTCGCCGACAACATGCCCGGGGCGCTCGAGCCGGGCACCGCCAGCGCCTACACCTCCCCGACGAACATCGGCGGCTACCTGTGGTCGACGGTCGTCGCGCGGGACCTCGGCCTGCTGAGCCACCGCGACGCCCGCCACCGCCTGGCGACCACCCTGAGCACGCTCGAGCGCCTGGACCGGCACGACGAGTCGGGCATGTTCTACAACTGGTACGACCCCGCCACCGGCGACCGCGTCGACACCTGGCCCGACAGCGGCGACCCGGTGGAGCACTTCCTGTCCTCCGTCGACAACGGCTGGCTCGCGGCGGCGCTGCGGGTGGTCGCGTCCGCGGAGCCGCGGCTGGCGGACGAGGCGACGGCGCTCTACGACTCGATGCACTTCGGCGTCTACTACAACCCCGAGGGCCGGGCCGACCTGGGCGTCGGGCTGATCCGCGGCGGGTTCTGGGACACCGAGCCGTCCGGCTGCTCGGTGCCCGGGAACTACACCGGCGGCGAGACCGCCTACTACACCTGCCACCACTACGACACGACGGTCTCCGAGACCCGGATCGCGCTGTACCTCGGCATCGCGGACGGCGAGATCCCGCCCGAGGCGTACTGGGGCACCTACCGCACGTTCCCGTCGACCTGCGACTGGTCCTGGCAGGAGCAGCGCCCCAGCGGCGTGACCCGCACCTACGACGGCGTCCCCGTCTACGAGGGCGTGTACCAGTACGACGAGATGGCGCTGGTGCCCGGCTGGGGCGGCTCGATGTTCGAGGCGCTGATGCCGGACATGCTGGTGCCCGAGTCCGAGTGGGCGCCGCGGTCCTGGGGCGTGAACCACCCGCTGGTCGTCGAGGCGCAGAAGCGGCACGGTCTGGACGAGGCCGGCTACGGGTACTGGGGCTTCTCCCCCGCCAGCAACCCGCACGGCGGGTACGCCGAGTACGGCGTCGACGTGCTGGGCATGCGGTCGGACGGCTACCTGTCGGACGGCACGACCGACGTCGACCGCGGCTTCGCGGGCTGCCGCGAGGCGACCAACCCGGAGCCCGCGTTCGGCGACGGCGTCGTCACGCCGCACGCCGCGTTCCTCGGCCTGGAGTACGACCCGCGCGGCGTGATCGACAACCTGCGGAACATCGCCGCCGACTTCGACGCCTACGGACCGGGCGGGTTCTACGACGCCGTGGCCGTCCGGTCCGGGACCGTCGCCGAGCGGTACCTGTCGCTCGACCAGTCGATGATCGTCGCGGCGATCGGCAACTACCTGCGCGACGGGCTGCTGCGCGACTACGTCGTCGGGCCGGACATGGAGCAGAACCTGCGGCCCGTGCTCGCGGCCGAGGTGTTCTCGTCCGCGGCCTCCCCGGTGCCGCCTGCGCTCACCGAGCCGGCGCCCGGGTCGACCGTCGACGCCGTCACCCGGCTCGCGGGCACCGGCGAGCCCGGTGCGCACCTCACCGTCACCGGGCCGGACGGCGCCGTCTGGTGCACCGCCGACGTCGACGCCGACGGCGCCTGGGCGTGCGACGTCACGGCCCCGCCGACCGCCGGTGAGCACGCGCTCGCGCTGTCGACGACGAACGACGCGGGGATCACCGTGCCCGGCGGGGCGGTCACGCTGACCGTCCCGGCCGGCGCGGATGCCGGACCGGGCGACGCCGGTGCGGTCGAGCCCGGGGCCGACGACCCGGCGGCGGGCACCGCTCCGGCGGCCGGCGAG
>NZ_SZYE01000066.1 GCF_005239125.1 Cellulomonas hominis
CCGCGCACCAGCCGCTGCGGGTCGTCGTCGGCACCCGCGACCTGCCCGCCGCCGGCCGGCTCGCCGGCCCCGGCGGGGAGGTGCTGCACCTGCGCACCCGCGACCCGCGGGAGGTGCTGGCCGCGCTGCACGCCCGCGAGGTGCGCCGCGCGCTGGTCGAGGGCGGGCCGACGATCGCCGCGGCGTTCCTGCGGGCGGGCGTCGTGGACCAGGTGCACGCGTACGTCGCCCCCGTGCTGCTGGGTACGGGCCGGGCCGCCGTGGGCGACCTGGGGATCGGTTCGATCGGGGACGCGCTGCGGCTGCGGACCCGCGAGGTACGACCGCTGGGGCCCGACGTGCTCGTCGTGGCCGACGTCGAGGAGGAGGAGCGCTGATGTTCACCGGCATCGTCGAGGAGGTCGGCACCGTGGTGCAGCTGGACCTGGCACCGGGCGGGGACGCCGCCGCGGGCGGCGCGGGGGAGGGCGACGCGCGTCTCGTGCTGCGTGGCCCGCTGGTCACCTCCGACGCCCGGCACGGCGACTCGATCGCGGTGTCCGGCGTCTGCCTCACCGTCACCGACCTGCCCGGCGACGGCACCTTCGCCGTCGACGTCATGCCCGAGTCGCTGCGCAGGACCGCCCTCGCCGACCTGGCACCCGGGTCCCCGGTCAACCTCGAGCGCGCCGTGCGTGCCGACGCCCGGCTGGGCGGCCACGTCGTCCAGGGGCACGTCGACGGCGTCGGCATCGTGCGGCGGCGCACGCCCGGGCCGCGCTGGGACGAGGTGGAGATCGCGCTCGACCCGGCCCTCGCCCGGTACGTCGCGGAGAAGGGCTCCGTCGCCGTCGCCGGCGTCTCGCTCACGGTCAGCGCGGTCGGGCCGGACTGGTTCGGCGTGTCGCTGATCCCGACGACGCTCGCCGCGACGACCCTCGGCGGCGCGGCCGTCGGGACCCGCGTCAACCTCGAGGTCGACGTGCTGGCGAAGTACGTCGAGCGCCTGCTGACCGCCGGCGCGGTGGCGGGCGTCGCCGGCGCGTCGGAGGTGACCCGGTGACCGCCGTCGACCCCGTGCTCCCCGACCCCACCCGGCCGGACGGCGAGACCCCGATCGAGCTCGGCACCGTCGAGCAGGCGCTCGCCGAGCTCCGTGCCGGACGCCCGGTGCTGGTCTCCGACTCCGAGGACCGCGAGAACGAGGCCGACGTCATCCTGGCCGCCTCCCTGGCGACGCCGGAGTGGGTCGCGTGGACCATCCGGCACTCGTCGGGCTACCTGTGCGTGCCGATGACCGCGGCGCGGGCGGACGCCCTCGACCTGCCGCTCATGGTGCCGTCCTCCCAGGACCCGCGGCGCACCGCGTACACGGTCACCGTGGACGCGGCGTCGGGCGTCTCCACCGGCATCTCCGCGGCCGACCGCACCCGCACCCTGCGGGTGCTCGCCGACCCGGCGTCCGGCACCGAGGACCTGATCCGGCCGGGGCACGTGCTCCCGCTGCGCGCCGTGCCCGGCGGCGTCCTGCACCGCGCCGGGCACACCGAGGCAGCCGTCGACCTGTGCCGGCTGGCCGGGGTCGAGCCGGTCGCCGCCATCGCCGAGCTCGTGCACGACGACGGCACGATGATGCGGCTGCCCGCGACGGCGGCGCTGGCGCGCGAGCACGGCCTGGTCGTGCTCACCATCGCCGACCTCATCGCCTGGCGCACCGCGCACGACGACCTGCCGGCCGAGCCGGAGCCGGGGCCCGACGCGGCCGCGGCCGCGCCCGGGCGCCGCGTGCACCGCGCGCACAGCGCCGTGCTGCCCACCCGGCACGGCGAGTTCCGGGTGCACGCCTACCGCGACCTGCGCACCGGGGCGGACCACGTCGCCCTGGTCGCCGCGCAGGGGCTGGCCGAGCAGCCGGTCGTCCGGGTGCACTCCGAGTGCCTCACCGGTGACGCCTTCGGCTCGGCGCGCTGCGACTGCGGCCCCCAGCTCGACGCCGCCCTCGAGCGCGCGGCCCGCGAGGGCGGGGCCGTCGTCTACCTGCGCGGGCACGAGGGCCGGGGGATCGGCCTGCTCGCGAAGATCGGCGCCTACGCCCTGCAGGACCAGGGCCGCGACACCGTCGAGGCGAACATCGACCTCGGCTGGCCCGCCGACCGGCGCGAGTACGGCGCGGCGGCCGCGATCCTGGCGGACCTCGGCGCCCGCCGGATCACCCTGCTGACCAACAACCCCGCCAAGGTCGCGGGACTCACCGCGCACGGCATCGACGTCGCCGAGGTGCGCGGGCTCGAGGTCGGCCGGACCCCCCACAACGAGGCCTACCTGCGCACCAAGGCCCGGGCCATGGGGCACCTGCTCCCCGGCCTGGACCGCGACCCGCACCACCCCGGCAGCACCACCCCCACGGGCCCGGCCCCCTCGGGCCCGACCACCACGTCTCGTACGGAGGACGCACGATGAGCGGCAACGGCGCTCCCACCCTCACCGTCGACGGGAGCGGCCTGCGGGTCGCCGTCGTCGCGGCCAGCTGGCACACCACGGTCATGGACGGCCTGCTCGCCGGGTCCCGGCGCGCGCTGGCCGCCGCCGGTGTCGCCGACGTGCGGGAGGTGCGCGTGCCCGGCACGTTCGAGCTCCCCGTCGCGGCGGGTCGGCTCGCCCGGTCCGGCGACTACGACGCGGTCGTCGCGCTCGGCGTCGTCATCCGCGGCGGCACCCCGCACTTCGACTACGTCTGCCAGGCCGCCACCTCCGGCCTCACCGACGTCGCCGTGCAGACCGGCGTCCCGGTCGGCTTCGGCGTGCTCACCTGCGACGACGAGGCCCAGGCCCTCGACCGCGCGGGCCTCGAGGGCTCGCACGAGGACAAGGGCGCGGAGGCGGCCGAGGCGGCGGTGGCCACCGTCGTCGCGCTGCGCGGGCTGTGAACGTCCTCGGCTGGCTGTTCGACGCCCAGCTCGTGGTCGCCGGACACCCCGTGCTCTGGCGCGAGGTGATCGGGAACCTGTTCGGCCTCGCCTCCGCGCTCGGCGGCCTGCGCCGCAAGGTGTGGGCGTGGCCCGTCGGCATCGTCGGCAACGTCCTGCTGTTCACGGTCTTCCTCGGCGGCGTCTTCCACACCCCGCAGGCCCGCGACCTCTACGGCCAGGCGGGGCGGCAGGTGTTCTTCGTCGCCGTCGCCGTGTACGGCTGGGTGCGCTGGTCGCAGGCCCGCCGCGTCGCCCGCGAGCACGGCGACGCCGACGCGCCCGCCGTGATCCCGCGGTGGGCCGGGCGGTCCGGCTGGATCCAGCTCGGCGTCGTCGGCGTCGTCGGCACCGTCGCGTGCGCCCTCGTGTTCCGCGCCCTCGGGTCCTGGGGGCCGTGGGCCGACGCGTGGATCTTCGTCGGCTCCCTGCTCGCCACCTACGGCATGGCGCGCGGCTGGATCGAGTTCTGGCTCATCTGGATCGCGGTCGACGCCGTCGGCGTGCCCCTGCTGCTCAGCGCGGGCTACTACCCGTCCGCCTTCCTCTACCTCGTCTACGCGGGCGTGGTCGTGTCGGGCTTCGTCGTCTGGTGGCGCGCCCGGCGGGAGTCCGAGCCGCAGCAGGTCACGGCCGCCGCGGGCGTCGAGGGATGAGCGCCCGGGCTGTGGACGCCGGACCGGGGGAGGGCGTCCGACCGTCTACCCTGGCGGGCGTGAAGACGTTCGACGCGCTGTTCGCTGAGCTCACCGAGAAGGCGGCCACCCGGCCCGCCGGCTCGGGCACCGTCAAGGAGCTGGACGCCGGCGTCCATGCGATCGGCAAGAAGATCGTCGAGGAGGCCGCCGAGGTCTGGACGGCCGCCGAGCACGAGGGCGACGCCCGCACCGCCGAGGAGATCTCCCAGCTCCTCTACCACCTGCAGGTGCTCATGGTCGCCAAGGGCCTCACGCTCGAGGACGTGTACGCCCACCTCTGACCCGGCCCGCTCGACCCCTCCGCCCTTTCACACCTGAACACCCCCGGAGAACCCCCGTGCTGAGGATCGCCGTCCCGAACAAGGGCTCGCTCGCCGAGCCCGCCTCCGACATGCTGCGCGAGGCGGGCTACCGCCAGCGCCGCGACTCCCGCGAGCTCGTCCTGCCCGACGCCGACAACGGCGTCGAGTTCTTCTTCCTGCGTCCCCGCGACATCGCGGTGTACGTCGGCACCGGCACCGTCGACGTCGGCATCACCGGCCGCGACCTGCTGCTCGACTCCGAGTCGCCCGCCACCGAGCACCTGCAGCTCGGCTTCGCCCGGTCGACCTTCCGGTTCGCCACCCAGGCCGGCCAGATGAACGACGTCCGCGAGGTCGCCGGCCGGCGCGTCGCCACGTCGTACCCCGTGCTCGTCGCCGACTACCTGCGCAGCCAGGGCGTCGTGCCCTCCGAGGTCGTCCGGCTGGACGGCGCCGTCGAGACCGCGATCCGGCTCGGCGTCGCCGACGTCATCGCCGACGTCGTCGAGACGGGCACCACCCTGCGGGCCGCGGGCCTCGACGTCTTCGGCGACCCGATCCTCAAGAGCGAGGCCGTGCTCGTGCGACGCGCCGGCGTCGACGAGCCCGCCGGCCTCGACGTGCTCACCCGGCGCCTCCAGGGCGTGCTGACCGCCCGGGAGTACGTGCTCATGGACTACGACGTGCCGACCGCGCTCGTCGAGCAGGCCGTCGCGATCACGCCCGGCCTGGAGTCGCCCACCGTGTCGCCCCTGCACAACCGCGACTGGGCGGCCGTCCGGGCCATGGTGCGGCGCTCGGAGACCAACCGGGTGATGGACGCGCTGTACGACGTCGGTGCCCGCGCCATCCTCGTCACCTCCATCCACGCCTGCCGGCTCTGACGCGGCGGACACGATGACCGGGGCGGATCGGCGACGGGCGACGGCCGGGGTGCGTCGGCGACGGGCGACCTCCTGGGTGGACGGGCGATGACCGGCGAGCCGGGGCGAGGCTCGCGGGACGGGAACCCGGGCGGGGACGACCCGCGCGCCGGAGGAGCGGGCGAGTCCGGCCGGCGGCCGGCGCTCGACGACGTGTTCCGGCCGCGGGCCGCCCGCGTCGTCACCGGCACGCTCGGCGTCGTGGTGGCCCTCGCGACCGTCCTGCTCATCGTGCTGCTCTCCACCACCGGGATCCAGGGCTGGTCCACGGCCGACCTCAGCGGGATCGCGCTGGTCGGGCTCGCCATCGTCTGGTTCCTCTGGCGCCAGGCGACCGTCGCCGCCACCCCCACCGCCGAGGGGCTGCGCGTGCGCAACCTCGCCAGCACCCGGACCGTCGCGTGGGCCGAGATCGTGTGGGTCCGCTTCGGCGAGGGCCGGCCGTGGGTCCAGCTCGACCTGGACGACGGCGACACCCTCGCGGTCATGGGCGTGCAACGCTCCGACGGCGAGCGGGCCCGGCGCGAGGCGAAGCGGCTCGCGACCCTGGTGGCGGCACGGCAGCGGACCGCGCGGGACGACTAGCCCGTTCGTCCGAGAAGGAGCTGAGCATGGAGGACCGACCGGAGATCGTCTGCCTCTGCGGCTCCGCCCGGTTCGCGGAGGAGCTGCGTGCGGCCCACCGGGAGCTGAGCCTCGAGGGTGCCGTCGTCGTCGCGCCGAGCGAGGTGGGCGGTCCCCTCACCGACGAGCAGCGGACCGCGCTCGGCGCCCTCCACCTGCACAGGATCGACCTGGCCGACCGGGTGCTGGTGGTCGACCCCGGTGGGTACGTGGGGGAGTCCACCGCGCGGGAGATCGCCTACGCCCGGGCCGCCGGGAAGCCGGTCTCGTTCACCCACCCCCGGTGAGCCGCCCGCTGCCTCCCACCGGCGGAGCGCCGGGTGCTCAGCGGCTCGCGTCCGCGACGGTCTGCTGACCCAGGATCGCCGGGCCGTAGACGATCGGCACGGCAGGTGAGCAGCGCCGCAGGCGAGCCGTGCCGCAGGCGAGCCGTGCCGCAGGCGAGCCGTGCCGCAGGCGAGCCGTGCCGCAGGCGAGCCGTGCCGCAGCGCCTGCGTGGTGTCAGTACGGCGGAAGGTCCTCGTCGTCGCCGGGCGCGGGTGGGTCCGGCAGGTCGCCGAGGCGTGGTGCCCGGAGGCGGAGCGGGCCGCTGAGGTGCTCGGTGGGGTGGTCGGTGCCGGGGCGGGTGCGGTAGCGGTGTCCGGTGGGGTCGGTCCACTCGTGGACGCCGGGTTCGGGTTGGCGCAGGGCGAACCGGGCGAGGTGCTTGGCGCGGTGGTGGCGGGGGCAGGCGGGGCCGAGGTTGGTGTGGCTGGTGCTGCCCGGGGGGTGCGGGTCCTCGGGTGCGGGTGACCAGTCCCGGGTGTGGTCGAGGTCGCAGTGGTACGCGGGCACGGGGCAGCCGGGGAAGGTGCAGGTGCGGTCGCGGTACCGGACGTGGTCGGCGAGGGCTGCTGGTGGCCGGTACGTGGTGCGTCCGACGTCGAGGACGGTGCCGGACAGGTCGTCGGTGACCAGCCGCCGCCACACCCCGCCCTGTGCGAGGGCGCGCGCGGTCGTGGCGTCGATCGGTCCGTACCCCGCGAGGTCGGCGGGGGTGTCGTCCTGACCGATCAGGGACGACAGCGGCACGGTCACCAGGACGTGGGTGCGCGGGTCACGGGTCCCGGCCCGGCCGGCGCCCGAGGGCGGCACGGCGACACCGGGGCCGGTCGGGCTCGGTGCGGGCCGGTCGGTCGCGGGAGGGGCGTCGACCCCGACTCCGGGAGCGAGCGCGTCGGTTCCGCCTGGGGACGGCAGGTACCCGGGCACGGCCGCGGGCGAGGCACCGGCGGACGCGAGGGCGGCGGCCGGGGTGCCGGTCAGGATGGCGCTGACGAGGGCGTCGGCGCGCAGCTGGTCCAGGGTGCGCGGGTCACCCGCGGCCCGGGCCGAGCGGGCAGCGCCCTGCAGGGCGGTGTCGACGCCGATCGCGTGCTCGGCGGGCAGCACGAGGTGCATCTCGGCCATCTGGTCCGGCAGCACCCGCGGGTGGGTGACGCCCCGCGCGGCTCGGGCGGTGTCACGCCGGTCCTGGGCGTGCTCGGGGTCGACCCGCAGCAGTGCGCGCTCCAGGTCCACCCTGACCTGGGTGAGGGTCGAGTGCGGCGCGCGGGGCAGCACGAAGTCCTGCACGGGCTGGGACACCGAGGGGAGCTGGTCGCCCAGCCGGGCCACGATCGCCCGGCCCGCCGGCACGCTGATCCGCCCGTCGCGCAACGCCGCACCGGTGTCGGCCAGGGTGCCGGCGAACGCCGCACCCTCCCGGATCAACGTCGCGGTGTCCCGCGGGGACCGGTTCAGCCGCGCCGACAGCGACATCGCCGCGACCCGCCCGGAGGTCATGCCTGCCTGTCGCGTCGAGCGCGGGTCCGAGCGCGGGCCCATGCCCGGGCGGCGGGCGAGCTCGACGGCGGTGGTGGCCAGCCCCGCGTGCGCCCACCCGGACATCCGGGTGAACCCCGCGGCCAGCTCCGCCAGGTCGTAGTCGTCCAGCGCCCGCGGGTCGAGCGCCTCGAGCAACCGGGCCAGCTGCGCTCCGGTCGGTGTCCGGTCCAGCGCCTCCGTCAACCGCTCGGACCGGGGCAGGTCAGGGTCCAGGAACTCCGCCACCACCGCCGCGGGGTCAGCGATCAGCGCGCCACGGTGGGTGCCCGCCGCTGTCGGGGCCGCTCCCGCCGCTGTCGGGTTCGCGAACCCGGCCGAGTCCTCCTCGCGACGTCCCGTGCCGCCCGCGCCGCAGGTGCAGCCGCACCCGCACGCGAGCACTGCCCGACCCGGCTGGGAGCCGGGGCCGGGAGCGGGTTCGCGCAGGTCAGCGGGCATGACACCACCGTACGGACCGCCACCGACACCCCCTCGCGGACCGCCGCCGGCCTGGGGACGACGCGCGTCCTGGCGCCTGTGGAGGACTCGGCGCCCGCTCGCAGCGCGCTGCGCGAGCGAGTCGACCCCCCGGGGCCGGGCGTGCTCTCAGCCCGCGGGCCGCTCAGCCGGCGGTGGCCGCTCAGCCGGCGGGCCGCTCGACCGGCGGGCCGCTCAGCCCGCGGGTCGCCCCGGCCGTGGGCCCTTCCGGCCGCGGTGCCTCAGGCCCGCGGCTCCCTCAGACCCCGCGGGCCAGCCGGGCCGCGTGCACGCCCGCCGCCGCGGCGGCGAGGAACGCCGCCGGGTCCTGCCCGAGCCCCCGTCCCATGGTGGACAGCCGCACGGGCGAGGAGCCGAGCGCGGTGAGCAGGTCCGCGCCGGCGGGGACGTCGACGAGCCGGTGCCGCCCCGCGGGTGCACCGAGCGCCAGCGCCTGCTGGGCCACGCGCCGCCCGACGGCCGCGAGGTGGGCGGCTGGGTGCTCCTCGGGGTCGGGCACGCGCAGCCCGGGCTGCTCCTCGACGGCGCCGGCCCCAGCACCGGCACCGAGGCGGGCCCCGGCACCGACCCCCGGCCCGAGCCCGCCCGCGACGCCGGCGACGTCGACCGGCTCGCCCCCGGCGGGGTCGAACACCGGCACCACCACGTCGGCGGGCGCCAGCGCGACCCGCCCGTAGGCGGTCAGCGAGTGGTGCGACACCCCGAGGTGCCGGGCGCGCGCGTCGGCGCCGGACACCCGCAGGGACGCCACGGGCCGGCCCCCGAGGACGGCGGCGGCGTTGACGGCCTCGCCGGCGGCGACCCCGGAGAAGCCCCACCGGGTCCCGGTGCCGAGGTTGCCGGGCCCCTGCGCGACGACGACGACGTCCGCGCCGACGACGTGCCGGGCGGCGAGAAGCGCGGTGTGCAGGGTGACGGCCTCGTGGTCGCCGCCGAAGGCCTGGCCGGCGGTGAGGCAGGCCTCGATCCAGCCGGCCTCGCGCAACCCGGCGACCGCCATGGAGAACCAGGCGGGCAGCGCGCCGCCGTCGGTCATGACGTAGGCCACGCGCAGCGGCGCGGCGCCCGAACCGGCACGCGGCAGGAGGGCGTCGGCGTACCGGATGCCCGCGACGACGGCGGGCAGCGCGGAGTGCAGGTCGGCGACGACGACGGGCAGCCCCGCGAGGTCGTCGGCGTCGCGCAGGACCTCGTGGTGGGGCGACTCCTGGTCGTCGACGCCGAGCACCATCGCCTGCAGCGGGGTGTACCGGGCCTTGACCAGGTGCCCGGGTCCGGCGGGCGGGTCGGCGGGCAGCCGGTCGGGCGAGCCGGGGGCGACGACGAGGGCGTACCCGCCGGTGCCGAGCCCGCGCGCGAGCGCCGACACGTTCAGCAGGACGGCGTCGCCCGCCCGCAGGTCCCCGACGAGCGCCGGGTACGCGAGCGCCCGCACGGTCACGGGATCCGGCCCGGACACGCCGTCGGCGACGACGACCGTCAGCTCCTGGGCCCCGGGCCACGACCGTCCGACCTGCTCCACGATGCCCGAGCGCCATGTGATCACCGGACCACGCTACCGGCCACTACGGTTGTCCCCGATGCCCGAACAGATCCACCCCGCCGAGCGGCTGCTCAACCTCGTCATCGCCCTGGTGCACACGCCGGGCCGGATGACGAAGGAGCAGATCCGCCGCACGGTCGCGGGCTACGGCGACGCCCCGTCCGACGAGTCGTTCGAGCGGATGTTCGAGCGGGACAAGGACACCCTGCGCGAGCTCGGGATCCCGGTCGCGACGGTGACGTCGGCGGGCCACGGCGACGACGTCGGCTACCGGATCGACCAGGACGCGTACGCGCTGCCCCCGCTGGAGCTGACGTCGGCGGAGCTGGGCGCGCTGTCGCTGGCCGCGGAGTTCTGGCAGGACCGGTCGGTGCGGGCGGACACCTCCCGGGCGCTCACCAAGCTCCGGGCGGTGGGTGCGGGGGCGGGGTCGAGCGACCTCGCGGCAGGCCTGGCGCCGCGGGTGCGGGCGGGCGGCGACGCGTTTCCGCCGCTGCTCGACGCCGTGCAGGCGCGGCAGCGGGTCCGGTTCACCTACCGCGCGGCGAGCACGGGCGAGGTGCGCGACCGCCTGGTCGAGCCGTGGCGCCTGGTGGCGCGCCGGGGCGGCTGGTTCCTCGTGGGCTTCGACGTCGACCGCGGTGGCACGCGGTCCTTCCGGCTCAGCCGGATCGAGGGCCGGGTCAAGGCCGTCGGCGCGGCCGGGGCGTTCGACACGCCGACGCCGGAGCAGACGGAGGCGGCCCTGCGGTCCTGGGACGTGCGCGACGAGCGGACGGCGGTGCTGGCGCTGCGGGCGGAGCGCGCGGAGGCGCTCCGGGCACGCGGCGTGCCGACGGACCTGCCCGCCGACGCGTCGCCCGCGCTGCGGGCGGCGGTCGCGGACCGGGACCTGGTGCGGGTGGCCTACCGCGCGACCTGGGAGCTCGCGGAGGAGGTCGCCGGCTACGGGGACGCGGTGCTCGTCGCCGACCCGCCGGAGCTGCGCGAGGCGGTGCTGGGCCTGCTCCGTGTGGCCGCGACGCTCGACGGCGGGGACGGCGGGGACGGCGGGGACGGCGGCAACGGCGGCAACGGCGCAGTCGGCGCCGACGACGCCCGCAGCGCCCCCGGCGCGGACGGCACGACCGAGGAGGAGGCCCCCCGTGGCTGAGCGCGCGAGCGAGCGGCTGCTGCGGCTGCTCGGGATGATCGGCTACCTGGACCGCAACGACGGCGTGTCGGTCGAGCAGCTGGCCGAGCACTTCGGCGTGACGCCGGCGCAGGTGATGGCGGACGTCGACACGCTCTGGATGAGCGGTACGCCCGGCTACTACCCGCACGACCTGATCGACTTCGACGCGGACTCTTACGACCGCGGGGAGATCCGGCTGACGGAGTCGCGCGGGATGACCCGGCCGCTGCGGCTCGGCACCCGCGAGGCGGTGACGCTGCTCGCGGCGCTGAGGGCGGTGGTCGCCGACCTCGGCCCGACGCTCGAGCCCGAGCAGGCGGAGGTGCTGCGCTCGACGCTGGCCAAGCTCACGGCGGCGACGGGGGAGGCGGCGGGTGCGGTCGACGTGCGGCTCGCGGTGGACGGCCGGCCCGAGGTGGTCGCGGCGATCCGCCGGGCGCTGGCGACCGGCCGCCGGCTGCGGATCCGCTACGTGAACGCGTCGGACGTGACCAGCGACCGCGACGTGGACCCGCTGCGGATGACGACGAGCGACGAGCGGTCCTACCTGCAGGCGTGGTGCCTGCGGGCGGGCGACGAGCGGCTGTTCCGGCTGGACCGGGTGCTGGCCGCCGAGGTGCTGGACGCGCCGGCGGTGCCGCACCCCGGCGCGGGCCGGGGCGCGACGGCGGAGTTCCGGTTCGACCTGACCGGCGACGTGGCGACGCTGCACCTGCGCAGCACGGGCCGGTGGGTGGCGGAGACGGTGCCGGTCGAGGCGGTGCGGAACCTGCCGGACGGCTCGTTCGAGGTGGACGTGCGCGTGGGCCAGCGGGCGTTCCTGCGCAGCCTGCTGCTCCAGGCCGCGGACGACGTCCTGGACGTGCGGCCGCCGGAGGTCGCGCGCGACGTGGCGGCCCGGGCGCGTGCGGCGCTGGCGGCGTACGGCCCGCTGGCGGGCTGACGGGATAGGTTGGCCCGATGGTCTGGGTGGTCGTGTGGTCGGTGCTGGTCCTCGGCACCCTGGTCGGCGCGTTCTTCCTGGGCCGCGACCTCTGGCGGCGGTTCCGCGCGCTGGTCGCCGAGCTGCAGGAGGCGTCCGCGGTGCTCGGGCAGCTCGCCGAGCACGTGTCGACGATCTCGGAGCAGGCGCAGGAGGCGGAGCGCGCGGCCCGCGCCGCCCGCGAGGCGGTGCTGCTGCCGGACCCGGAGGAGGCACGGGACAGCTGGGCGCTGCTGCGGGAGCAGGCGGCCGAGCGCCGGGAGCGCCGCCGCGAGCGGGACCGCCGCACCCGCGAGGGCTGGCGCGCCTACACGCGCTGACGCGGGCGCGCGGGGCGCCACGCAGCCACCCGCGCCGGGTCACCCGGTGCGGGTGGCTGCGCCCGTTAGGATCGGACAGGTCAACGTCTCCCGTCCGACAGGATCGTCATGAACGCCCTGAAGCCCTGGCACATCGTCGTGCTGCTCGTCGTCATCCTCCTGCTGTTCGGGGCGCGCCGGCTGCCGGACCTGGCGAAGTCGGTGGGCGAGTCGCTGCGGATCTTCAAGCGGGAGGTCAAGGACCTGGCCGAGGACGAGCCGCGCACCGTGCCCGCCCCGCCGCCGACGGCCGCGCCCGCCCCGCCGCTGGCGCAGGGCCCCGTCGTGAACCCCGCGCCGTCCGCGGCCCCCGCGCCCTCGCTCGACCAGCCCGGCCAGCAGCCTCCGGCGAGCGGCAGCACCACCCCCAGCGTCTGATCCGTGGCGCGCAAGAGACGGCCCGACCCCGAGGGCCGGATGCCGCTGCGCGAGCACCTGCTCGAGCTCCGGAAGCGGCTGTTCCTGGCCGCGGTCGGCCTGGCGGTCGGGGCGGTCGCGGGCTGGTTCCTCTACGAGCCGGTGTTCGAGCGCCTGCAGCAGCCGCTGCTCGAGACCGCGGCGGGCCGCGACGGCCGGGTGTCGGTGAACTTCGCCGGCCTGGCCAGCGCGTTCGACATGCAGATCAAGGTGTCGCTGTTCCTCGGCGTCATCGTGTCGAGCCCGTGGTGGCTCTACCAGCTGTGGGCGTTCATCACCCCCGGCCTCACCCGCCGGGAGAAGCGGTCGGCGGTCGGGTTCCTGGCGGCGTCGGTGCCGTTGTTCCTGGCCGGCGCCGCGCTGTCCGCGTGGACGCTGCCCACGGCCGTCCGGGTGCTGACGGACTTCACGCCCGAGGGCGCGTCGAACTTCATCGACGCGCAGGCGTACCTGAGCTTCGTCATGCGGTTCGTGCTGGCGTTCGGGCTGGCGTTCGTGCTGCCGGTCGTCATGGTGTGCATCAACCTGGTCGGCCTGGTCCGCGCGAGCACGTGGGCCAAGGGCTGGCGGTGGGCGGTGCTGCTCGCGTTCGTGTTCGCGGCGGTGATGACGCCGACGCCGGACGCGATCACGATGATCGTCATGGCGCTGCCGATCTGCGGCCTGTACTTCGCGGCGCTCGGCGTGTGCGTGCTGCACGACCGGCGCTCGGACAAGCGGCTGGCGGCGGCCGAGCGGGCCCGCGACGCGGAGGGTCTCGGCGGGGCCACGGACGGGACGCTCGCCACGTGAGCCACCTCGGGGTCGTGGTGAACCCCGTGGCGGGCAAGGGACGCGGGACCGGCGTGGGTACGGCGGTGCTGGACGCCCTGCGCCGCCGCGGGCACCGGGTCGAGGACCTGACCGCGCGGGACCTGCGGACGGCGACCGCGCACGCCCGGCGGGCGGCCGTCGCGGGCCTGGACGCGCTCGTCGTGGTCGGGGGCGACGGCCTGGTGCACCTGGGCGCCAACGTGGTGGCGGAGACGGACCTGCCGCTGGGCATCGTCGCCGGCGGTACGGGGAACGACGTCGCGCGGGCGCTGGGCCTGCCGCGCGGGGACGTCGCCGGGTCGGTCGAGGCGATCGAGCGGGCGCTGCTGGTCGGGCCGCGGGCGATCGACGCCGTCCGGGTCGGCTCGCCGGCCCAGTCCGCGCGCGAGTGGTACCTCGGTGCGCTGTCCTGCGGGATCGACGCCGCGGCGAACGCGCGGGCGAACGCGATGTCCTGGCCGCGGGGCCCGGCGCGGTACGTGCGCGCGCTGGCCCCCGAGCTGCGGGCGTTCCGGCCCTACGGCTACCGGCTGACCACGGACGAGGGCGTCTGGGAGTCGGCGGGCACGGTGGTGGTCGCGGCCAACGGCCCGTGGATCGGCGGCGGGGTCCGGGTCGCGCCGGACGCGCGGCTGGACGACGGGCTGCTGGACGTCGTGGTCGCCGGCCCGTTCAGCCGGGCGGGCGTGGTGCGCATCTTCCCCGGCATGTACCTGGGCCGGCACGTGCGGCACCCGCAGGTGCAGGTGATCCGCAGCCGCCGGGTGCTGGTGGAGCCCGCGCCGCACCTCGGGCGCACGCCGCCGGAGGCGCACGCGGACGGGGAGCGGATCGGCCCCGTGCCCCTGCTCGCGGAGGTCGTGCCGGGCGCCGTCCGGGTGCTGGCGGCCAACCCGACCTAGGGTGGGCGCGTGGCACGACGCAGCACCGCACGCACCCCCGAGCCCGACGAGCTGTCCCCGGCCGAGCGGTACGCCGCCGCGCGGCTCCGGGCGCAGGCGGAGAAGTCCGAGCTCGCCCGGTTCCGGCAGCTCCTGGACTTCCCGCTCGACGACTTCCAGGTGGAGTCCTGCGAGGCGGTGGAGCGCGGCAGCGGCGTGCTGGTCGCGGCGCCCACCGGCGCGGGCAAGACCGTCGTCGGGGAGTTCGCGGTGCACCTCGCGCTCGCCACCGGCCGCAAGGCGTTCTACACGACGCCGATCAAGGCGCTGTCGAACCAGAAGTACGGCGACCTGGTCCGCCGGTACGGCGCGGAGCAGGTGGGCCTGCTCACCGGGGACACCACGCAGAACGGCGAGGCTCCGGTGGTCGTCATGACCACCGAGGTGCTGCGCAACATGCTGTACGCCGGGTCGAGCACGCTCGACGGCCTCGGCTTCGTGGTGATGGACGAGGTGCACTACCTGGCGGACCGGTTCCGCGGCCCGGTGTGGGAGGAGGTGATCATCCACCTGCCCGACGACGTGCAGCTGGTGTCGCTGTCCGCCACCGTGTCGAACGCCGAGGAGTTCGGCGACTGGCTGCGCACCGTCCGCGGCGACACGGCCGTGGTCGTCAGCGAGCACCGGCCGGTGCCCCTCGGCCAGCACGTGCTCGTGCGCGACGACCTGCTGGACCTGTACGCGGGCCACGTGGACCCCACCGCCCCGGGTGCGAACCCGCCGATCAACCCCGAGCTCGCGCACCTGCTCCGTCGGGCGGAGCGCGCGTCCGACGCGCCCCACCGGGGTCGCCGGGGCGCCGGCGACCGCGGGTACCGGGGTCCGGGCGGGCGGCGTCCCGGCGGCGGTCCCGGGGGCGGCGGACCGGGCGGCGGGGGCGGTCCCCGGCCGGTGCCGCGGCCCGTCATGGTCGACGTGCTGGACGAGGCGGGCCTGCTGCCGGCGATCGTGTTCATCTTCTCGCGCGCCGGCTGCGACGCCGCCGTGGCGCAGTGCCTCGCGGGCGGGCTGCGGCTGACGTCCCCGGCGGAGGCCGAGGAGATCCGGCTCATCGCGGAGACCCGGTGCGCGTCGATCGCGCCGGAGGACCTGGACGTCGTCGGCTACTGGGGATTCGTGGACGCGCTGGTGCGCGGGGTCGCCGCGCACCACGCGGGGATGCTGCCGGCGTTCAAGGAGACGGTGGAGGAGGCGTTCGCCCGCGGGCTGGTCAAGGTCGTGTTCGCGACGGAGACGCTCGCGCTGGGGATCAACATGCCGGCCCGGTCCGTGGTGCTGGAGAAGCTGGTCAAGTGGGACGGCTCGCACCACGTCGACATCACGCCGGGGGAGTACACCCAGCTCACGGGGCGCGCCGGGCGGCGGGGGATCGACTCCGAGGGGCACGCCGTGGTGCTGGGCCGGGGAGACCTGGACCCGATGGCCCTGGCCGGCCTCGCCTCCAAGCGGCTCTACCCGCTGCGCTCGGCGTTCCGGCCGACCTACAACATGGCGGTCAACCTGGTCGCCCAGGTCGGCCGGGTCCGGGCCCGCGAGGTGCTGGAGACGTCCTTCGCGCAGTTCCAGGCGGACCGCGGGGTCGTCGGGCTCGCCCGGCAGGCGCAGAGCCACGCCGAGGCGATGGAGGGGTACGCCGAGGCCATGACCTGCCACCTCGGCGACTTCGGCGAGTACTTCGCGCTGCGCCGGGAGCTCTCCGACCGCGAGCGCGGCGTGCACCGGGCCGGTGCCGCCGCGCGCCGGCAGCAGGCGGCCGCGAGCCTGCAGGGCCTGGCGGTCGGTGACGTGGTCGCGGTGCCCGGCGGGCGGCGGTCCACGTACGCCGTGGTGGTGGACCCCGGGGCGCACGGCGGTTTCGAGGGCGCGCGCCCGATGGTGCTCACCACGGAGCGCGAGGTGCGCCGGCTGTCGGTGCAGGAGGTCGGCGACGGGGTCAAGAGCGTCGGCCGGCTGCGGGTGCCCAAGGGGTTCTCGCCCCGGGCGGCCTCGCACCGGCGGGACCTGGCGGCGACGCTGCGCGGCGAGATCGCCGCCGGCCGGATCACCGGGGTCGCACCGAGCCGCCGGCGCGGACACCCGGTGGCGGAGGACGAGGACGAGGCGATCGCCGCGCTGCGCCGGGAGCTGCGCGCCCACCCGTGCCACCAGTGCCCGGACCGCGAGGAGCACGCCCGCTGGGCGGAGCGCTGGTACCGGCTGGAGGGCGAGCACCGGTCGCTGGTCCGCCGCATCGAGGGGCGCACCGGGTCGATCGCCATCGTGTTCGACCGGATCTGCGACGTGCTGGTCACCCTGGGGTACCTGGCGGCGGACGACGAGGACGGCACGGTGGTGACCGACGAGGGCCGCTGGCTGCGGCGGCTGTACGCGGAGAACGACCTGCTGCTCGCCGAGTGCCTCCGGCGGGGGGCGTGGGCCGAGCTCGACGTGCCCGGGCTCGCCGCGGCGGTGTCGGCGGTCGTGTACTCGGCGCGCCGTGACGACCGGGACCGCAGCCCCGCGGTGCCGGGCGGGCCGTCGAGCCGGCTGGGCATCGCCCTGGACGCGACGACCCGCATCTGGTCCGAGCTGGACGACCTCGAGAGCGCGCGCCGCATCGAGTCGACCCAGCCGCTCGACCTCGGCCTGGTCGCGCCGGTGCACCGGTGGGCGGCCGGGCGCGGGCTGGACGCGGTGCTGCGGGACGCGGACCTCGCGGCGGGCGACTTCGTGCGCTGGTGCAAGCAGGTCGTCGACGTGCTCGACCAGGTGGCGAAGGCGGCCCCCGACGCGCGGCTCCGGGAGACGGCGCGCAAGGCGGTCACCGCGGTGCGCCGGGGCGTCGTGGCGTACGCGGGCACCTGATCCGCCCGGCGGTCGCGGACGCCGACGGGTCGGTGGTGACCTGCCCGGTTATCGTTCCCGCGTGAGCACCACCCTGTACCGGGGCGGCGCGGTGGTGACGCCCGCCGTCCTCGCCGCGCCCGGCGCCCCCGACGCGCCCTCCGCCCTGCTGGTGGCCGACGGACTCGTCGCCTGGGTCGGTGGCGCCGACGAGGCGGACGGCCTGGCGGACGGGGCCGACGACGTGGTCGACCTGCGCGGCGCGCTCGTGACCCCCGGCTTCGTCGACGCGCACGCGCACGTGCTGGACACCGGGCTGGCCCGCGCGGGCGTGGACCTGGCGGGGTGCGGGTCGCTCGCCGAGGCGCTGGCCGCGGTGCGCGCGGCCGCGACCGGGGCGGTCGGCCGCCGGCTGGCCGCCGAGGGCTCGCCGCTCACCGGCTGGGGCTGGGCGGAGGACGCCTGGCCCGAGGGCAGGCCGCCGACGCGGGACGAGCTCGACGCGGCCGCCGGCGGGGCGCCGGTCTACCTCGGCCGGGTCGACCTGCACGCCGGCGTGGTGTCGACGTCGTTCGCCGAGGTGCTCGGGCTCGCGACGCTCCCCGGGTGGCGCGCGGACGGCCTGGTCACGGGCGCGGCGCACGCCGCGGCGCGCGCGGCCGTCCGCGACCTGCCCGCCGACGCGCGGGAGGCCCGGCACCGCGGCGCCCTGGAGTCCGCCGCGCGCGCCGGGATCGTCGCCGTGCACGAGCAGAGCACCCCGGAGACGGACACCCGGGCGGGCCTCGCGGCGCTGCTGGCGCTGACGGCGGACCCGGTGTCCGCGCTGCCGCTGGTCACGGGCTGGCGCGCCGAGCTCTGCGAGACGGCCGACGACGTCCGCGCCCTCGCCGCCGCGATCCCCGGCCTGGCGGGCGTCGGCGGGGACCTCGCCGCCGACGGGGCGCTCGGCAGCAGGACCGCCGCGCTGCGGGTCCCGTACGCCGACGCCCCGGACGGGTGGGCGCACCCCGCGGGCCGGCTCGCCCTGACCGCCGAGCAGGTGAGCAACCACGTGGCGTCCGCCACCCGCGCCGGGGTGCCCGCGGCGTTCCACGTCATCGGCGACCGGGCGCTCGACGAGGTGCTGCTCGGGTTCCGCGTCGCCGCCGAGGTCGAGGGCGTGGACGCCGTGCGCGCCGGCGGGCACCGGCTGGAGCACGCGTCGATGCTCGACGCGCCCGCGCTCGCCGCCCTGGTGCTGCTCGGGCTCACGGCGTCCGTGCAGCCCGCCTTCGACGACGCGTGGGGCGGCGACGACGGGACGTACGCCGCGCGGCTGGGCCGGGGGCGGGCCGCGTCCCTGCACCCGCTCGCCGACCTGCGGGCGGCGGGCGTGCCGCTGGCGTTCGGGTCCGACAGCCCGGTGACGCCCTTCGACCCGTGGGGCGCCGTGCGGGCCGCCGTCCGGCACCGGACGCCGGACCAGCGGCTGCCGGTCGGGGCGGCGCTGGCCGCGCACACCCGCGGGGGCTGGGCGGCGGGG
>NZ_SZYE01000067.1 GCF_005239125.1 Cellulomonas hominis
GCGCGACGAGACCCGAGAGCAGCAGCAGGACGAGCACCCACCGGCCCCGGCGGCCGCGGCCGCGGGCGGGCGCGCCCGGGGCCCCGCTCACGACGGCCCGACCGACCGGAGCCGGGACGCGACCTGCACCGCGCGCACGGCGGCCGCGGCCTTGTCCCGGGACTCCTGGTACTCGGTGGCGGGCACGGAGTCGGCCACGATGCCCGCGCCGGCCTGCACGCTCGCCCGGCCGTCCCGGATCAGCGCCGTGCGGATCGCGATGGCCATGTCCATGTCCCCCGCGAGGTCGAAGTAGCCGACGGTGCCGCCGTAGATGCCGCGGCGGGCGGGCTCGATCTCGTCGATCAGCGCGATCGCGCGCGGCTTCGGCGCGCCGGACAGCGTGCCGGCCGGGAACGTCGCCGTGAACGCGCCGAGCGCGGTCGCCCCCGCGCGCAGCCGGCCGACGACGGTCGAGCAGATGTGCATGATGTGGCTGAACCGGCGCACCGCCATGAACTCGACGACCTCCACCGTCGCCGGCTCGCAGACCTTGACCAGGTCGTTGCGGCTGAGGTCCACCAGCATCAGGTGCTCGGCGCGCTCCTTGGGGTCGGCGAGCAGCTCGTCGTGCAGCGCCCGGTCCTCCTCGGGGGTGGCGCCGCGGGGCCGGGACCCGGCGATCGGGAACGTCGTGACGTGCCCCTCGGTGACCTTGACCAGCGTCTCGGGGCTGGACCCGACGACCGCGAAGTCCCGGCCGTCGGCGTCCTGCAGCTGGAGGTAGTACATGTACGGGCTCGGGTTGATGGTCCGGAGCACGCGGTAGACGTCGAGCGGCGCGGCCGGGCAGTCCAGGTCGAGGCGCTGCGACAGCACGACCTGGAACACCTCGCCGTCGACGATCGCCTCCTGGCCGCGGGCGACCGCGGCCTCGAACTCGGCGGCCGTCGACCGGAACTCCAGCGCGGGCGCCGGCGCGTCCACCAGGTGCGCGGCGGCGGGCGCGGCGGGCCGGAGCAGTGCCGCCTGCATCGCGTCCAGCCGGGCGACGGCGTCCGCGTGCGCCTCGTCCACCCGCGCGTCGGTGCCGTCGAAGTTGATCGCGTTCGCGACCAGCCACACGGAGCCGTCCCGGTGGTCGGTGACCGCGAGGTCGCTCGCGAGCAGGAGCGTCATCTCGGGCACGCCCAGCTCGTCGGGCGCGGTGGCCGGCAGCGTCGGCTCCCAGTGCCGGACCACGTCCCAGCCGAGCGCGCCGACCAGGCCGCCGGTCAGCGGGGGCAGCCCGGGCACGGCGGGCGTGCGGAGCACCTCGAGCGTCTCGCCGAGCACGGCGAGCGGGTCGCCCTCGGTCGGGACGCCGGCCGGCACGTCGCCGGTCCACACGGCCCGGCCGTCGCGCACGGTCAGCGTCGCCCGCGACCGGACGCCCACGAACGACCACCGGGACCACGAGCCGTCCTGCTCGGCGGACTCCAGGACGAACGTGCCGGGCCGGCCGCCGGCGAGCGTGCGGTACAGCCCGACGGGGGTGGTGTCGTCGGCGAGCAGGCGGCGCACGACGGGGACGACGCGGCGCGTCGGGGCGAGCTCCCGGAACTGGTCCAGCCCGGGCCAGGTCGCCCCCCAGGGCACGTCGGCCGGCGTCACGGCCGGCGCGGTCGCCTCTCCCGCGCCGCCGGCCGCCCGGGCCCCCGCCGCCGGGGCTCCCGCGGTCACGCCGGGTCCCCCGGCCGCTCGGCCACGACCGCGCCGAGGTCGCCGCCCGCCTCGAAGCAGGTGCGCGTCCCGGTGTGGCAGGCGGCGCCCACCTGGTCGACCCGCACGAGCAGCGCGTCGCCGTCGCAGTCGAGCGCCACGGACTTCACGTACTGGGCGTGCCCGGACGTGTCGCCCTTGCGCCAGTACTCCTGCCGGGACCGGCTCCAGAACACGACCCGGCCGCCGGTCAGCGTGCGGTGCAGCGCCTCGTCGTCCATCCAGCCGAGCATGAGCACCTCGCCGGTGTCGTGCTGCTGCACCACGGCCGCGACCAGGCCGGACGCGTCGCGGCGCAGGCGCGCGGCGAGGTCCGGGTCGAGGGGGCTCGGGGCGCCCGCGGGGGCGGGGGTCTGCGTCTCGCTCACGCCCCCGATCCTCCCACGGCCCGGCGCCCCGGCCGGTGGCGCGACCGTCCCGCGGACCCCGCGCGACAGCCCTGGCCCCGGACCCCGGTCCTCAGCGCGTCTGCGCCACCCAGGCCCGGTGCATCGCCGCGTACACGCCGTCGCGGGCGACCAGGTCCTCGTGCGGCCCGAGCTCGACCACGTGCCCGGCGTCCACCACCACGACCAGGTCCGCCGCCTCGGCGGTCGACAGCCGGTGCGCGATCGTCACCGTGCTCCGCCCGGTGGTCAGGGAGTCGAGCGCGCGGGCGATCCGCACCTCGGTGGCCGGGTCGACCGCGGACGTGGCCTCGTCCAGGACGAGCAGGTCGGCGTCCGCGAGGTACGCGCGGGTCAGCGCGACGAGCTGCCGCTCCCCCGCCGACAGCGCCTCGCCGCGCTGCCCGACGGGCGTGTCCAGCCCGGACGGCAGCTCGGCGACCCAGTCGGTGAGGCCGAGCTCGGCGAGCGCGGCGCGCAGCCGGGGCTCCGCCTCGGCCGGGGTCGGCGCGGCGTGGTCGTCGCCGTCGCGCAGGCCGTAGACCAGGTTCTCCGCGAGCGTGGCGTCGAACAGGAAGCCCTCCTGGGGCACCATGACCACCCGGCGGCGCAGGTCCTCGGTGCGCACGGTGCGCAGGTCGGTGCCGTCGAGCAGCACGGCCCCGCGGGTCGGGTCCATCAGCCGGGTGACCAGCTTGGCGATCGTGGTCTTGCCGGAGCCGGTGGCGCCGACGACGGCGACCGAGCGGCCGGCGGGCAGGTGCAGGTCGACGTCGTGCAGCACGGGCGGCCCGTCCGGGTAGGCGAAGCCCACGCCCTGCAGCTCGACCGCGGCGGGGCCGCGCGGGGACGGCACGGCGCGCGGGCCGGGGTCGGCGACCTGCACGGGCGTGTCGATGATGCCGAGCACCCGGCGCCACCCGGCGACCGCGTTCTGCAGCTCGTTCAGCACCTCGGTGGCCTGCTGCACCGGGCCCGTGAACAGCTGCACGAGGAACAGGAACGCGAGCAGCTTGCCGACGCTGAGGTCCCCCGCGACGCCGAGCGCGGTGCCGGCGACGACCACGACGGCCAGCACGAGGTTCGCGACCAGCACGCCGGAGGAGAACACCAGCGACACGGTGTTCTGCGCGCGGACCATCGCGTCCCGGGTCGCACCGATCCGCTCGTCGACGTTCCGCTGCACCCGGCGCTGCACGCCGTACGCCCGGATGGTCTCCGCCCCGACGACCGCCTCGGACACGGCGCCGAGCATGGCGCCGACCCGCTCGCGCACGGTGGTGTACGCGACGTTGACCCGGCGCTGGAGTGGCCGCAGCGCGAGCACCAGGGGCCCGAAGCACAGCCACACCAGGAGGGTCAGCTGCCAGGAGTAGACCGACATGAGCACCGTCGCGACCAGCACCTGGAGGGTCGAGACGAGCAGCATGATGCCGCCCCACTGCACGAACATCGAGATGGTGTCGACGTCCGAGGTCACCCGGGACACCAGCGACCCGCGCCGCTCGGTGTTCTGGGTCAGCACCGACAGGTCGTGCACGTGCCGGAACGCCCGCACCCGGAGCTGGGCCAGGCCGGCCTCGCTGGCACGGAACAGCCGCACGTTGACCAGGGCCGAGCACAGCCCGCCGGCCGCCAGCGCGAGCGCCGCGGCCACCACGAGGGTGACGACGCGGCGCACGTCCGGGCCGCCGTCCGCGAGGATGCCGGTGTCCATCACCTGCTGCACCGCGACGGGCACCACGACCTTGCCCGCCGCGGCGAGCGTCGCGAGCAGGAACGTCAGCCCGATGCCCTGCACGAGCTGCGGCGACACCTCGACGCCGCGCCGCAGCGTGCCCATGACCCCGCGGTGCGTGCCGCCCAGGCCCGCCTCCTGCTGCTCGGCGCTCATCGGGCTCCCTCCGGGTCCAGCTCGTCCTCGTCCTCGCGGGCGTCGGCGCGCTCGTCGGCCGCCGCCGCCTCCGCGTCCAGCGCCTCCGCCCGGCGGGTCGCGCGGCGCTCGGACTCCTGCTCGTAGGCGGTCGCGAGCTCCGCGTAGCCCGGGTCCCGGGCCAGCAGCTCGGCGTGCGTGCCGTGGTCGACCACCCGGCCGCCGGCCAGGTGCACCACCTCGTCGGCGAGGAGCACCGAGGACATCCGGTAGGCCACCAGCAGCACGGTGGGGCCGCTCGCGTCGCCGCCGGCGTGCGCCCGCAGCCCCGTGAGGATGTCCTGCTCCACCCGCGGGTCGACCGCGGACGTCGCGTCGTCCAGCACCAGCAGCCGCGGCCGGCGCACCAGCGCCCGGGCGATCGCGAGCCGCTGCCGCTGGCCGCCGGACAGGTTCGACCCGCGCTCGCCGAGCCGGGCGTCCAGGCCCCCGGGCAGGTCGCGCACGACGCCGTCGACCCGGGCGAGCCGCAGCGCGGCCCACACCTCGTCGTCCGACGGGGCGCCCGGGTCGTCGGGGTCGCGCAGCGTGACGTTGCCGCGCACGGTGTCCTCGAACACGAAGGTCTGCTGCCCGACCAGCACCACCTGGTCGGTGAGGTCGCCCGGGACGAGGTCGCGCACGTCGGTGCCGTCGACCTCCACGGTGCCGGTGCCGGGGTCGGTGAGCCGCGGGACGAGCGACACCAGCGTCGTCTTCCCGGCACCCGTCGGGCCGACCACCGCGACCACCCGGCCGGGTGCGACGTCCAGGTCGACGTCGCTGAGCAGCGGGATCGGGCCCGCAGGCCCGGGGACCTGCACGCCGACGCCGGACAGCCGCAGCGCCGCCCCGCCCCCCGCGCCCCGGGCGAGCGGACGCGCACCCGGCACGAGCTCGCCCTCCGCGTCCACCACCCGCGCCACGCGCTCGTGCCCGACCAGACCGCGCGGCAGCTCGCCGAGCACCCAGCCGAACGCGCGCACCGGCACCGCCATGAGCGTGAGGAGGTACGCCGCGGACACGATGTCGCCCGTGCCGACCGCGCCGGCCTCCACCCGCCACACGCCGACCAGCAGCACGAGCAGCGTGCCGAGGCTCGGCAGCATGTCGATCACCGGGTCGAAGTAGGCGCGCACGACGCCGACCCGCACGTTGGCGTCCCGGAGCCGACCGGCGCGCTCGGCGAACCGGCGCTCCTCGCGCTCCTCGGTCCCGAGCGACTTGACCAGCAGCGCCGCCTCGAAGCTCTCGTGCGCGATGTCGGCGACCTCGGCGCGGAGCTGCTGGGCGCGGGTCGCGGCCGGGGACATCCGGCGCTGGAACACCAGGTTCGCCACGACGGCGGCCGGCAGCACCGCCATCGCCGCGACGGCCAGCCAGACGTCCGTGCTGAACAGCGCGACCGCGGCGACGCCGATCATCACGACGACGCCCAGCGCGAACGGCAGCGGGTTGAACACGCCGGTGGCGGCCTCGACGTCGGCGGACGCGTTGGACAGCAGCTGGCCGGTGGGGTGCGCGCGGTGCCAGGTGATCGGCAGCCGCAGGTACTGCCGGGTCACCGCGCGGCGGTGCATGGCCTGCTGGTCCGCCACGCCCATGCCGGCGAAGATCCGCCGGCCGGCGACGGCGGCGGCCAGGGACACCGCGACCAGGGCGAGCACGCCGCCCGCCACCCAGATCCGGCCGCGGGCGTCCGGGTCCCCGCCCAGCGCCGGGACCACGACGTCGTCCGTCGCCCAGCCGAGCACGCGGCTGACCGCGACCGTCAGCGCGCCGTACGCCGCCGAGGTGCCGATCGCCAGCACGTACGTCCGCGGCTGGGAGGCGATACCCCTGCCGAGCAGCAGCAGGGAGCGCCGCAGCACCGACCCGGTGAGCATCGCCGGACGGGGCGTGGTGGAGCGCGCGGGCACAGCACGGCCTTTCGCGAGACGAGGTGGCGGTGCCGTCGATCCTCTCACGGGGCACCCACAGGTGAGACGGCGGGAAGCACCAGGTGAGACGCCGGACTCCGACGACCGCGCCCGGGAACGCCGACGGGCCGGCCACCCGGAGGTGGCCGGCCCGTCGGACCGGTGGCCGGGCGGTGCGCCCGGCGGTCGGCTCAGTTGCCGGTGAGCTTCTCGCGGAGCGCGGCCAGGGCCTCGTCCGAGGCGAGCGTGCCGGTCGCCTCCTGGGCCGGAGCCGAGGAGTACGAGGAGGACGACGACGACGAGGAGGACGACGACGACGACGAGCTCGAGGCGGCGGAGTCGCCACCACCCTGAGCGGCCTCCGCGTCGGCCTGGACGGCGTCCAGGACCTGCTTGCGGTGCGCCTCCCAGCGCTCGTGCGCCTGGGCGTACTGCGCCTCCCAGGTCTCGCGCTGGGACTCGTAGCCCTCGAGCCACTCGTTGGTGGTCGGGTCGAAGCCCTCGGGGTACTTGTAGTTCCCCTCCTCGTCGTACTCGGCCGCCATGCCGTACAGCGCGGGGTCGAAGTCCTCGGAGGTCGGGTCGAAGCCCTCGTTCGCCTGCTTGAGCGACAGCGAGATGCGGCGGCGCTCCAGGTCGATGTCGATGACCTTGACGAACACGTCGTCGCCGACCTGGACGACCTGCTCCGGGATCTCGACGTGGCGCACGGCCAGCTCCGAGATGTGCACCAGGCCCTCGATGCCGTCCTCGACGCGCACGAACGCGCCGAACGGGACGAGCTTGGTGACCTTGCCGGGGACGACCTGGCCGATGGCGTGCGTCCGGGCGAAGGCCTGCCACGGGTCCTCCTGCGTCGCCTTCAGCGACAGGGAGACCCGCTCGCGGTCGAAGTCGACGTCCAGGACCTCGACCGTGACCTCCTGGCCGACCTCGACGACCTCGGACGGGTGGTCGATGTGCTTCCAGGACAGCTCGGAGACGTGCACGAGCCCGTCCACGCCGCCCAGGTCGACGAACGCGCCGAAGTTGACGATCGAGGACACGACACCGGGGCGGACCTGGCCCTTCTGCAGGGTCTGCAGGAAGGTGGAGCGGACCTCGGACTGCGTCTGCTCGAGCCAGGCGCGGCGCGACAGGACCACGTTGTTGCGGTTCTTGTCGAGCTCGATGATCTTCGCCTCGATCTCCTTGCCGACGTACGGCTGGAGGTCGCGGACACGACGCATCTCCACGAGGGAGGCCGGGAGGAAGCCACGGAGGCCGATGTCGAGGATGAGGCCACCCTTGACCACCTCGATGACGGTGCCGGTGACGACGCCGTCCTCCTCCTTGATCTTCTCGATCGTGCCCCAGGCGCGCTCGTACTGGGCGCGCTTCTTGGACAGGATCAGACGACCCTCCTTGTCCTCCTTCTGGAGGACGAGGGCCTCGACCTCGTCACCGACCTTGACGACCTCGCCCGGGTCCACGTCGTGCTTGATGGACAGCTCGCGGGACGGGATGACGCCCTCGGTCTTGTAACCGATGTCGAGCAGGACCTCGTCGCGGTCGACCTTGACGATGGTGCCCTCGACGATGTCGCCGTCGTTGAAGTACTTGATCGTGGCGTCGACCGCGGCGAGGAAGTCCTCGGCCGAGCCGATGTCGTTGACCGCGACCTGCGGGGTGCCGGGCTTGGCGGGGGTGGAGATGCTCATGTAGGGATGGGCTCCGATGCGGACATGAAGTAGTGGGAACGGGTTCGGCGGGGCGCCAGACGGCACGCCACACCGGCGAACACCTTACCCGCCGTGACGACAGCGGGTCAAAGCCGCCCGGGCGCCGTGGTGACGGCTGCCCGGGCGGCCCGCGTGCGGCGGGCCGCACGGCCCGCGGCGGTCAGGCGAGCGCCCGGGCCACCTGGAGCAGCTCGGCGGGGACCCGCTTGACCTTGCCGGCGATCTCCTGCAGCGGCACCAGCACGACCTCGTCGCCGCGCAGCGCCGTCATGACGTCGGTCTCGCCCCGGCTCACCGCGTCGATCGCGGCGACGCCGAACCGGCTGCCGAGGATCCGGTCCGCGGGCACCGGGCTCCCGCCGCGCTGCACGTGGCCGAGGACGGTCACGCGGGTGTCGAACCCGGTGCGCTGCTCGATCTCCGCCTTGACCCGCGCGGTGATCGCGCCCGCGACGATCTCGCCGAACTGGCCGACCGGCGCCTCGTAGGACATCGAGGTGCCCTCGGCGGGCACGGCGCCCTCGGCGACGACCACGATCGAGAAGTTCGCGTGCGCGCGGTGCCGGTGCTTGAGGAACTTGATGACCTTGTCGATGTCGAACGGCTCCTCGGGGGCCAGCACGACCTCGGCGCCGCCGGCGATGCCCGCGGTCACGGCGATCCAGCCGGCGCTGCGGCCCATGACCTCGACGATCATGACGCGGTTGTGCGACTCGGCCGTGGTGTGCACCCGGTCGATCGCCTCGGTGGCGATCTCGACCGCGGTGTCGAAGCCGATCGACCGGTCGGTGCCCCACACGTCGTTGTCGATCGTCTTGGGGATGGCGACGATCTTCACGCCGGCCTCGGCCACCTTCGACGCGGCGTGCAGCGTGCCGTCGCCGCCGATGCAGATCAGCGCCTCGATCCGCTCGGCCTCCAGCGTCGCCAGCACGGCGTCCACCCCGCCGTTCGAGGAGTGCGGGTGGTACCGCGCCGTCCCCAGCAGGGTGCCGCCCAGGGGCAGCACGTTGCGGATGTGGCTGCGGCTGAGCGGGACGATGTCGCCGTCCACGACGCCGCGCCACCCGTTGCGGAAGCCGATGATCGAGTGCCCGTACTCCCCCTCCCCGCGCTTGACGACGGCGCGGATCGCCGCGTTCAGACCGGGGACGTCGCCCCCGCCGGTGAGCAGTCCGACACGCACGCTGAGGTCTCCTTCTGAGATGGGGTGGCCGCGGCACCCTCGCGCGGCGTGACCAGGCTAGCCGTGCTCGTCCCGGGCACCCGTGAGCCGGAGGTCCCGGGCGATTCGTCCGGCTACCGTCGTGCGGGTGGATGACAGCACCGACTCCCGGCTCGCAGCGGCCGGCTACCTCGACGTCCCCGCCGCCGCGACCGAGGGCGCCGGACGGCGCTGGTGGGACGCGAACGCGGGCGAGTACCTGGACGAGCACGGGGCGTTCCTCGGCGACGACGACTTCCTCTGGTGCCCCGAGGGGCTGCGCGAGTCCGAGGCGGGTCTGCTGGGCGACGTCGCCGGGCGGCGGGTGCTCGAGGTCGGCGCCGGCGCGGCGCAGTGCTCGCGGTGGCTCGCCGCGCGGGGCGCCCAGGCGGTGGCGACGGACGTGTCCGGCGGGATGCTCGCCGCCGCGCGGGAGCTCGACCGGCGGCTGGCGGGCGACCCGGCCCGCGAGGCCGGTCCGGTCGCGGGCCGGGCCGCGACGGTGCCGCTCGTGCAGGCCGACGCGCGGGCGCTGCCGTTCCCCGACCGGTCGTTCGACGTCGTGTTCACCGCCTACGGCGCCATCCCGTTCGTGCCCGACGCCGGCCGGGTGCACGCCGAGGCGGCACGGGTGCTGCGGCCGGGCGGGCGCTGGGTGTGCTCGGTGACGCACCCGGTGCGCTGGGCGTTCCCCGACGACCCGGGCGAGCGCGGGCTCACCGCCGACCGGTCCTACTTCGACCGGCGGCCGTACGTGGAGCGGGACGAGCACGGGCGGGTGCTGTACGCCGAGTACCACCGGACGATCGGCGACCACGTGGCGGACCTGGTGGGCGCCGGGCTGGTGCTGGACCGCATCGTCGAGCCGGCCTGGCCCGACGAGAACGACCGGACCTGGGGCGGCTGGAGCCCGCTGCGCGGCCGGCACCTGCCGGGCACGGCGATCTTCGTGGCGCACCGGCCGGCGTAGCCCGCGGGTCGCGGGCCCCGAGTTCGCCGGTTGCGCGCCCAGGGCGGCTGCGCAACCGGCGAACTCGCGCGGAACCGGCGAACTCGCGCGCCGAGGGTCAGTGCCCGGCGGCGTGCCAGCTCTCGCCGACGCCGACCGACACGTCCAGCGGCACCGACAGGTCGTACGCCGACCCCATCTGCGCGCGCACCAGCGCCTCGACCTGCTCGCGCTCCCCCGGGGCGACCTCGAGCACGAGCTCGTCGTGCACCTGGAGCAGCAGCCGGCTGCCGAGCCCCTGCGCGTCGAGCTCGGACTGCACGCCGAGCATCGCGAGCTTGATGATGTCCGCCGCGGACCCCTGGATCGGGGCGTTCAGCGCCATCCGCTCCGCGGCCTCGCGCCGGACCCGGTTGTCGCTCGTGAGGTCCGGCAGGTACCGCCGCCGCCCGAGGATGGTCGCGGTGTACCCGGTCGCGCGGGCCTCGTCGGCCACGCCGGTCAGGTAGTCGCGCACCCCGCCGAACCGGTGGAAGTAGTCCTGCATCAGCGCGGCGGCCTCGGACACCTCGATCTTCAGCTGCTGCGACAGGCCGTACGAGGACAGGCCGTACGCCAGGCCGTACGACATCGCCTTGATCTTGGACCGCTGGGCGCTGGTGACCTCGTCGGTGGGCACGCCGAACACCCGGGACCCGACGTAGGAGTGCAGGTCCTCCCCCGCGGTGAACGCCTCGATGAGGCCCTCGTCGCCGGACAGGTGGGCCATGATCCGCATCTCGATCTGCGAGTAGTCGGCGGTCAGCAGGGTCTCGTACCCCTGGCCGACCACGAACGCCCGGCGGATCTGCCGGCCGGCCTCGGTGCGGATCGGGATGTTCTGCAGGTTCGGGTCGGTCGAGGACAGCCGCCCCGTCGCCGCGATCGTCTGCTGGAACGTCGTGTGGATCCGGCCGTCCGGGGCGACCGAGCGGAGCAGGCCCTCGACGGTCTGGCGCAGCCGGATGGCGTCCCGGTGGGCGAGCAGGTGCTCGAGGAACGGGTGCCCGGTGCGGGCGAACAGGTCGGCCAGCGCGTTGGCGTCGGTGGTGTAGCCGGTCTTGGTCTTCTTGGTCTTCGGCATGTCGAGCTGGTCGAACAGCACCTCCTGGAGCTGCTTCGGCGAGCCGAGGTTCACCTCCCGCCCGATCGCGTCGTACGCCTCCCCCGCGGCGCGCTGCACCGCGGTGTCGTACTCCTTCTCCAGCGCGGAGAGATAGCCGGCGTCCGCGGCGATGCCGACGTGCTCCATGCGCTCGAGCACGCTCTCCAGGGGCAGCTCGACGTCGCGGAGCAGGTGGTCCACGCCGCGCTCCACGAGCTGGCCGCCCAGGACGTCGACGAGGTCGAGCACCGCGGCCGCGCGCACGGCGCCGCGGGTGCCCTCGGAGGAGCCCTCCAGGTCGAGGTCCAGCGCGCCCTGGCCGGCCTCGTCCGCCACGGCACCGAGCTCGCGGCGCAGGTAGCCGATGGCCAGGTCGGACAGGTCGTAGCCGCGGCGGTCGGGCTGCAGCAGGTACGCGCCGAGCTCGGTGTCGAACTCGACCCCCGCCAGCGTGAGCCCGCGCCCGGCGAGCGCGTGCCACGCCTCCTTGGCCGCGTGCAGCGCCTTCGGCTGCGCCGGGTCGGCGAGCCACGTCGCCAGCGTCGCCTCGTCGGCCGGGGCGATCTGCGCGAGGTCGTACGCCACGGCCTCCCCGCCGACCACGAGGGCGATCCCCCAGGCGTCGCCGCCCGCCGGGGACGCCGAGCCCTGCACGTCCACCGCGGTCCGCGCCCCGGCGTGCCGCTCCAGCCACGCGGCGAGGCCGCCGTCGACCGGGGTCACGACGACCGGCCCCTCGGCGGGGCCGGCGACCTCGCCCGCGTCGTCGTCCTCGCCCGGGAGCATGGCGAACAGCCGGTCGCGCAGGGTGCGGAACTCCAGCTCGTCCAGGATGGTGTGCAGCGCCTCGCGGTCCCAGGGCCGCGCGACCAGGTCCTCCGGACCCAGCGGCAGCTCCAGGTCGTCGAGCAGCCGGTTGAGCTGGCGGTTCAGCAGCACCTGGTCGAGGTTCGCGCGCAGCGACTCCCCCGCCTTGCCGGCGATCTTGTCGACGTTCGCGACGATGCCCTGCAGGCCGTCGTAGGTGGCGATCCACTTGGCGGCCGTCTTCGGCCCGACGCCCGGGACGCCGGGCAGGTTGTCCGAGGACTCGCCGACCAGGGCCGCGACGTCCGGGTACCGCTCCGGCGGCACGGCGTACTTGGCCTCGACCGCCTCCGGCGTCATCCGCGCGAGCTCCGACACGCCCTTGACCGGGTACAGCACCGTCACCCGGTCGGTCACGAGCTGCAGCGAGTCGCGGTCGCCGGAGCAGATCAGCACGTCCATGCCCTCGGCGGCCCCCTGGCGGGCGAGGGTCGCGAGGATGTCGTCGGCCTCGAAGCCCGGCTTGTCGAGCGTCGGGATGTGCATGGTCGCCAGGACCTGCTTGATGACCTCGACCTGGCCGCGGAACGCGTCCGGCGACGCGGAGCGGTTGGCCTTGTACTCCTCGTACTGCTCGGTGCGGAACGTGGTCCGCCCGGCGTCGAACGCGACGGCCACGTGGGTCGGCGCCTCGTCCCGCAGCAGGTTCGCCAGCATCGACACGAACCCGAACACCGCGTTGGTGGGCTGGCCGGTCGAGGTGGCGAACTTGTCGACCGGGAGGGCGAAGAAGGCCCGGTAGGCCATCGAGTGGCCGTCGACCAGGAGGAGTCGCGTCGCGTCAGTCACGGGTGCCAACCTATCGGGCATGGCTGACACCGACCTGCCGCGCACCGCCGACCCCGCCGACGCCGCCGCGCCCGCCGCCGACGGCGCGCCCCTCGGCACCCACGTCCCGCCCGGCACGCTCATGGAGCGGATGGGCATCGAGCTCCAGGAGGTGTCCGCCGAGCGCGCGGTCGGCACGATGCCGGTCGCCGGCAACGTGCAGCCGTACGGCCTGCTGCACGGCGGGGCCTCGGCGGTGCTCGCGGAGACGCTCGGCTCCTACGCCGCGAACGCGCACGCGGGCCCGGACCGGCGGGCGGTCGGGATCGAGCTCAGCTGCACGCACCACCGGTCGGCGACCGAGGGCGTGGTGACGGGGACCGCGACGGCGGTCCACCTGGGCGGCCGGGTGGCCACCTACGACGTGGTGGTCTCGGACCCCCGCGGCCGGCGGATCTGCTCCGCGCGGCTCACCTGCATGCTGATCGACGCCCGGCCCGCCTGAGCGGCCTCCGTCGCGGTCACGGCGCGCCCCGCGCGGGCGCGCCGCCGGCGGGCGATCAGGTCGTCCAGACCCCCGCGGGCGGCCCGGCGACCGGGCTGCGGGGCGTCCGCCGAGAGCTTGCGCTGCAGCACCTCGGTGCTGACCACGCGGTGCGCCGCCGCCGGGGCGAACCCGAGGCGGGCGAGGAACCGGTGCATGCCGCGCGCGCCGGGCAGCGGCACCGCGAGGACGTCCGTCGCGCCGACGCGCCGCGCCTGCTCCACCACGCCGCCGAGCAGCGCGTGCCCGACCCCGCGGCGCCGGGCGCCCTCCGCCACGTAGACCGCCTCGATCGACACGGTCACCTCGTCGCTGAACAGGCTCGGCCCCACGATCCGCGCCAGCACCAGGCCGCAGAGCTCGTCGTCGAGCGTCCCCACCAGGCCGACGGCGCCGGGCTCGGCGACCAGGGCGCCGATCTGGTGCCGCAGGCGGTCGGCGTCGTCGGTGCACAGCTGGGAGCCGACGAGCGACTCGGAGCGCGCCGCGAGGCTGAGGGAGACGAGGACGTCGAGGTCCTCGGGGCGGGCGGGTCGGACGGCGACGGGCGAGCGCACGGTGCGACGACCTCCTGGACTACTCGGACGGCGCGGCGACACCGGTGTCACCGCGATCCTGCTGCGCCCCCCGCGGCATCGCCCGATCATGGCGCACCACCCGGGTGTCTGCCTAGTCACGCCGGGCCCCCCGCGGCGGCCCCGCGGACGGAGACGCAGGTCACGACGCGGCGCTGTGGGCCTTCTCACCCCTCCGGGTGAACACGGCGCCGTCCGGGGGCGGGCGCCCGCCGCGCAGGGGGTCACCGGTCCGTGACCGACGTGACGAACGTCTCGAACACGATCGAAACGGGCTGGAAACGCAGCCTCCCTACTGTCGCGCCATCTCGACGCCGCCCGACCTGGCGCGAGCCCGCTGCCGACGGCCTCACGGCCACGACCGGACGGAGGACCAGGTGCGCCGAGCCGCTACCAGGGACCGTTCCACCGCCGGGGCGCTCGCCGCCCTCGGCGTGCTCCTCCTCTCGTTGCTCCTCCTGCTCGCCGACCCGGGAACCGCCCGGGCCGCGAGCGCCGGGTGCGTCGCCGACGCCGCCACCGGCTGCATCAACGGCACGATCCGCACCGCGGACCAGCAACCCGCGGTCGGCGTCGTCCTGGACGTCGACGGGCCCGGCGGCGCGAGCAGCGCCACCACGGACGCCGACGGCCGCTGGACGGTCGCGGTCACCGCCGCGGGCGAGTACACCGTCACGCTCGACGTGGCGACGCTCCCCGCCGGCGAGACGCTGCGCGACCCCGCCGGCAACCCGCGCACCGTCACGGTGGCGCTCGGGTCCTCGACGGGGGCGCTGTTCCCGCTGGGCGACCCGCCCGCCGGCGTGTCGGGCGGGTCCGACGACGCGACGGAACCCGAGCCGGGCAGCACCGCCCCGGCCGCCGACGGCGAGGTCGGCGCGCCGGCCGGGTCGTCGGACTCGGGCTCGTTCTCCTGGGGACGGCTGGCCCAGCAGGCGAGCAGCGGCCTGGTGTTCGGCGTCCTGCTCGCGCTGGCCTCCGTCGGCCTGTCGCTGATCTACGGCACCACCGGGCTGTCGAACTTCGCCCACGGCGAGCAGGTCACCCTCGGCGCGATCGTCGCGTACCTCGGGGTGCAGTCCCTCGGGCTGCCGCTGCTCGTCGCCGGGGTGCTGGCCGTCCTCGTCGGCGCGGCCTCGGGCTGGCTGCAGGACGCGGGCATCTGGCACCCGCTGCGCAGGCGGCGGGTCGGCACCACCCAGCAGATGATCGTCACCATCGGCCTGTCGATGGCGCTGCAGTACACGTACCAGTTCTTCTTCGGCGGCGGCGCGCTGCGCATCGTCACCACCACGCCCACGATGGTCACGCTCGGGCCGGTCCGGATCAGCGCGACCTCGCTGTGGTCCCTGCTGATCGCCGCCGTCGTGCTGGCCGGCGTCGCGTACTTCCTGCTCGGCACCCGGGTCGGCCGCGCCACCCGCGCCGTGTCGGACAACCCCGCGCTGGCCGCCGCGTCCGGCATCACCGTCGACCGGATCGTCCGCCTCGTGTGGGTGCTCGGGGCGGCGCTGGCCGCGCTGGGCGGCGTGCTGATGGGCCTCTACCTCAACGCGACCTCCTGGAACATGGGCGGCGCCCTGCTGCTCCTGATGTTCGCGGCGGTCACGCTCGGCGGGCTCGGGCAGGCGTTCGGCGCGCTGGCCGGGTCGATCGTCATCGGCCTGGTCGTGGAGATGTCGAACCTCGTCATCCCGAGCGACATGCGCTACGCCGGCGCCCTGCTCATCCTCATCCTCGTCCTGCTGCTGCGGCCCCAGGGCATCCTCGGCCGCGCCGAGCGGATCGGTTAAGGAGCCGACATGGACTGGTCCCGCATCCTCGTCAACGTCGCGGGCGAGATCTTCGCCCCGACCACCGCGGCCTACGCGCTCGCCGCCATCGGCCTCAACGTGCACTTCGGCCTCACCGGCCTGCTGAACATGGGCCAGGCCGGTTTCATGCTCCTCGGCGCGTACGGCTTCGCGATCTCGACGATCGCCGGCTGGCCGCTGTGGGCCGCCGTGCTCGTCGCGATCGCCTGCGCCGCCGTGTTCGGCCTGCTGCTCGGCATCCCGACCCTCAAGCTCCGCGGCGACTACCTCGCGATCGTCACGATCGCCGCCGCCGAGATCGTCCGGCTCGTCGGCCGGTCCACCGCGCTCACCGAGCTGACCGGCGCGTCGTCCGGCCTGCGCGGCAACTCCTACAAGGACACGTTCCAGGACGCGTCGCCGTTCCCCGACGGCACGGTCGCGCTCGGGCCGTTCGAGTACGCGATGAACGCGTCCAACTCGTGGTGGGTCCGGATCGTCGGCTGGGCCGTGGTCGCCCTCGCGTGCCTGCTGATCTGGCTGCTCATCCGCAGCCCGTGGGGCCGGGTGCTCAAGGGCATCCGCGAGGACGAGGACGCCGTGCGCTCGCTCGGCAAGAACGTCTACTCGTACAAGATGCAGGCGCTGGTGCTCGGCGGCGTGATCGGCGCCGTCGCGGGCATCATCTACGTCCTGCCGCGCGCCGTGCAGCCCGACTCCATGGGCCGGCCGATGACGTTCTTCGTCTGGACGATCCTGCTGCTCGGCGGCGCCGCCACGGTGTTCGGGCCCGTCCTCGGGTCGATCATCTTCTGGGTGTCGCTCATGCTCATCAAGTCGGTCATGCGCGTCGGGGTCCCCGAGTCGATCATGCGCACCGAGCAGATCGAGCAGTTCGGCTGGATCGTCGTCGGCGTCACGCTGATGCTCCTGGTGATCTTCCGACCGCAAGGCATCCTCGGCGACAAGAAGGAGCTGGCGATCGATGTCCGCTGACCTCCCCCGGGGCCACGTCCCCCCGCACGTCCCGCACGCCACCACGTCGACCGGCCGGGACCGCGTCACCGCCGACCTCGCGCACCTCGCGCACACCCCCGGCGTGCCCAAGCCCGACGCGATCGTCGTCGCCGACCAGGTCACCCGGCACTTCGGCGGCATGACCGCCGTCGACGTCGGCCACCTGGAGGTGCAGCGCGGCGCCATCACCGCGCTGATCGGCCCCAACGGCGCCGGCAAGACGACCCTGTTCAACCTGCTGACCGGGTTCGACAAGCCGTCCACCGGCACCTGGTCGTTCGACGGCCGGTCGCTGTCCGGGGTGTCCGCGGCGCGCGTGGCGCGGTCCGGGATGGTCCGGACGTTCCAGCTCACCAAGGCGCTGTCCCGGATGACCGTGATCGAGAACATGCGGCTCGGCGCGACCCGGCAGCCCGGCGAGAACCTCTTCACCGCGCTGATCCCGCCGCTGTGGACCGCGCGGGAGAAGGAGATCACCGAGCAGGCCGAGGAGCTGCTGGTCCGGTTCAAGCTCGACGCGAAGCGCGACGACTACGCCGGCTCGCTGTCCGGCGGCCAGCGCAAGCTGCTGGAGATGGCCCGGGCCCTGATGTCCCGGCCGAGGATGGTGATGCTGGACGAGCCGATGGCCGGCGTGAACCCCGCGCTCACCCAGTCGCTGCTCGGCCATATCCAGGCGCTCCGCGAGGAGGGCACCACGGTGCTGTTCGTCGAGCACGACATGCACATGGTCCGGCACATCTCCGACTGGGTGGTGGTCATGGCCGAGGGGCGGATCGTCGCCGAGGGACCGCCCGAGGACGTGATGGCCGACCAGGCCGTCATCGACGCCTACCTCGGGGCGCACCACGACACCGACCTGGGCGACGACGCGCTCCTGGACGACGGCAGCATGCAGCAGCTCGAGGCGGAGGCGCGGGCCGAGGCCGCCGCCGAGACGAAGGAGGGGACGCGATGAGCAGCACCGCCGTGCAGGGGTCCGACCCCTCGACCGTCCACCGCGGCGCACCCGACGGGGAGCCGCTGCTCGCGGCGACCTCGTTGGTCGCCGGGTACGTGCCGGGCGTGAACATCCTCGACGACTGCAACCTGGTCGTGCACCCCGGCGAGCTCGTCGGCATCATCGGCCCGAACGGCGCCGGGAAGTCGACGCTGCTCAAGGCGCTGTTCGGGCTCGTGACCATCCGGTCCGGCTCGGTCGTGCTCAAGGGCGAGGACATCACCAACCACCGGGCCGACTCGCTGGTGCGCCGCGGCGTCGGGTTCGTGCCGCAGACCAACAACGTGTTCCCGTCGCTGTCCATCCAGGAGAACCTGGAGATGGGGCTCTTCCAGGCGCCGAAGCGGTTCGCCGAGCGGTTCGACTTCATCGCCGACCTGTTCCCGGTGCTCGGTGAGCGCCGCAAGCAGCGCGCCGGGTCGCTGTCCGGAGGCGAGCGGCAGATGGTCGCGATGGCGCGGGCGCTGATGATGGACCCGTCCGTGCTGCTGCTCGACGAGCCGTCGGCGGGCCTGTCCCCCGTGCGGCAGGACGAGACGTTCCTGCGGACCCGGAAGATCAACAAGGCCGGGGTGTCGGTGGTGATCGTCGAGCAGAACGCCCGCCGCTGCCTGCAGATCTGCGACCGCGCCTACGTCCTGGACCAGGGGTCGAACGCCTACTCCGGCCCGGGCCGCGAGCTGATGCACGACCCGAAGGTGATCGAGCTGTACCTCGGCACCCTGGCGACGGACGTGGAGGCGGCAGCGGCGGACCGCCCGGCGCCGGCGCCCCCGGACACGGCCGCGGGCGGGCCGGGCACCGCGGCGGGCGGGCCGGCG
>NZ_SZYE01000068.1 GCF_005239125.1 Cellulomonas hominis
CCGCGAGCCGCACGTCGAGCCGGGCCAGCGCGGGCAGCAGGTCGTCGACGTACCGGCCGACGCCGCCGCGGTCGGCGGGGATGGCGGTGGCGTCCACCAGGACGCGGGTGGGGGTCACCGCGGGCCGTCCAGGGCGTCCTCGACGGCGGCGACCAGCTGCCGGGCGCTGCGGTCCCAGGTCCACGCGCGGGCGGCGTCCGCGGCGCGAGCCGTGCGCGCCGCGCGGGCCGGGTCGTCCTGCGGGGCCGCCAGCGCCGCGGTGATCGCCGCGGCGAAGGCCCCGGGGTCGCCGGGGTCCGCGTAGTCGACCAGGTCCTGCCCGATGGTCCGGAACGGCGGGATGTCGGAGGCGATCGCGGGCACCCCGCACGCCATCGCCTCCAGCAGCGGCAGCCCGAAGCCCTCGTAGCGGCTCGGGAACACGAACAGCCGCGCCCCCCGGTACACGGACGGCAGGTCGGCGTCCGGGACGTAGCCGGTGAACCGCACACCGGCCACCACGTCGGCGGGCACGTCCGCGGGCACGTCGCCCGGGCCCCAGCCCTGCTTGCCGACGACGACCAGCGGGTGCCCGGCCCGGACGGCCGGGTCGAGCAGCGCGTACGCGCGCAGCAGGGTCACCAGGTTCTTGCGCGGCTCCAGCGTGCCGACGGCGAGCACGTAGCCGTCGGGCAGCTCGGGCGCGGCCCCGCCCGGCGCGGGGGCCGGGGCCAGGAACGTCGGGTCCAGCGCGCAGTCGACCACGTGCACGGGCGGGTGCCCGGGGAACTCCTCGCCGACCCGGGCGGCGGTGAACGGCGAGATCGCGGCCACCGCGGCCGACCCCCGCACCGTGCGCGGCACGTGCCGGCGCAGGTAGCCGAGGTTCCGGGCCTCCACGACCTCGGGCAGGTCGACGTAGGTGAGGTCGTAGACCACGCTGACCGCCGGCACCCCGGGCAGGTGCGGGAACGCGACGTAGTTGGTCGCCAGGTGCACGTCGAACCGGGGCAGCAGCCGGCCCACGGGGACGCGCGCCAGGTAGGAGAACACCGCCTGGTAGGCCCGGCGCGGGGCCGGGAGCAGCACGACCTCGACGTTCGGCAGGTCCGGCACCAGCGAGGGCCGCCCGGCGTCGTCCCGGAAGCCGATGACGACGAACCGCCAGTCCGGCCGGGCCTCGGCGGTCGCCCGCAGCAGGTTCGCCGTGTAGCGGCCGATGCCGTCCACCCGCCGGAAGAGCGGGGTGCCGTCGACGCCGACGACCAGGGTCGGGCTCATGCCGGGTCCTCCTCGGTGGTCGTGGTGAGCTGACGGTCCCACGCGCGCAGGTGGTGCAGCGCGGGGGCGGTGAGGATGCCGGTCGCGACGACCTCGCTCAGGCAGAGGCCGATGGCGGCGCCGACCGGCCCGATCGCCCAGCACAGCGCGGCGATCAGCGGGACGCCGACGACGGCCGACGTCACGGTGGACACGAACACCACCCGCACGGCACCGACGGGGATCAGGACGTGCCGGGTCATCGAGATGCGGGTGGACACCAGCAGGAACGTCGCGCCGAGCCAGAAGCAGACCGCGCGGGACGCGGCCACGTCGGCCCCGAACATCACGCCCGAGAACCACGGCCCGACGGCGGTGAGGAAGGCCCACCCGACCACGCCCAGCAGGACGTGCGCGGACAGCGCGACCCGCAGGCGGCGGCCCCGCTCCGCCAGGCCGCCCTCGACGGTCCAGGACTGGAACGCGTTGCCCAGGGTGATCGGGACGTACTGGCCGAACTTGTACAGCTTGTCGGCCGAGGCGAACGCGCTGGCGTCCGCGACCGGCGACAGCGCGCTCACCACGGGGACGGGCACCGTCGCGTACGCGCCGCCCGCGGTGTCGATCGCCGCGACGGCGCGGTCCCGCCACAGCAGCCGCCGCAGGTCCCGCACGCCGACGTGCGCCGGGCCGCCCTGCCGCAGCACGCCGCGGCTGAACAGCACGATGCCGGTGACGGACACGGTCAGCGCGAGCAGCGGGTAGATGACCAGCTGGCCGGTGAGCACGATCAGCCCGGCGGAGACGGCCGCGGCGACGACCCGGGGCACCGCCTCGTAGACGGCGATCGACCGCGGGTCGCCGGTGCCCACCGCGTACCAGGCGAACGACAGGCCGACGACGCCGCCGGACAGCCCCATGAGGACCGTCGGCAGCGCGTACCCGTCGGCCGCGAGCAGCACGCACAGCACCACGACGACCGGCACGGCCAGCAGGGCCAGCGCGCCGCGGACCAGCAGGCTCTCCCGGTACAGCCGGGCGCGCGCGACCGGGTCGGGGTCGAGCGCGACCCGCGGCGGGCCGGCGGTGTTCCAGCCGTAGGCGACGACGATGGCCGCGAACGTGCCGATCGACTCGCCGGTCGCCACGCTCGCCCACCCGGACTGCCCCGCGGCGCGGCCGAGCACCGGCAGCACCAGCAGCGGCGTGATCATCGAGATCATCGGCAGACCGGCGAACCCGGCCAGCCGCCGCCACAGCGAGCTCACCGGCGCGCCGCCGCCACGTCCTCGAGGGTGCGGCGCACCGCGTCGGCCGTCAGCTCCGCCGACCGGTCCCAGGTGAACTGCGCGGACCGCGCGAGCCCCGCCCGCCGCAGCCGGTCGCGCTCGGCCGGGTCGGCGAGCAGCGCCTCGATCCCCGCCGCCATCGCGGCCGGGTCGGTCGGGCTCGCGTACCGGGCGGCGTCGCCGCCGACCTCCCGCAGCGCGCCGATGTCGGCGACCAGCACCGGGGTGCCGCGCTTCATCGCGTCGATCACCGGCAGGCCGAAGCCCTCGGCGAGCGACGGGCACGCGTACAGGGTCGCCGACTGGTACAGCGCCTCGAGCTGGTCGGCGGTCACCCAGCCGAGCAGCACGACGTCCGACCCCAGGCCCAGCTCCGCGACGAGCGGCGCGAGCGGGTCGTCGCCGTGGCTGCCGGTGACGACCAGCCGCGGCCGCCGCTCCGCCGGGATCAGCGCGAGCGCGCGGAGCAGCCCGTCGTAGTTCTTGTGCGGCATCCGGTTGCCGGTGGACAGCACGGTCGGCCGGCCGTCGGCGAGGCCCAGCCCGGCCATCTCCGCAGCCACGTCGACGCCGGGGCGCGGGTCGGCGGAGCCGTGCGGGACGACGGTGATCCGGGACGCCGGGACGCCGAGCACCCGGGTGATCGCGTCCCGCGCGTCCTCGCTGCCGGTGAGCAGCCGGGTGGCGGAGCGTGCCGCACGGCCGATGATGCCGGAGGTCACCGCCTGGGTGACCCGGCTGACCTCGGGGTTCGGGAAGTCCCACGCGATGACGTCGTGCACCGTGACCAGCGTCGGCGTCCGGCGGGCGCGGGGGCCGAAGTTGGCCGGGCACCACATCAGGTCCGCGCCACCGCGGGCGGCGAGCCGGTCGACGACGAACGTCTCCGCGGCCGCCCAGACCGGGCGGTTGTCGCCGGACAGCCGCAGGGTGTGCAGCGGGCCGGGGAACCACCGCTCGACGGCCTCGCGGCCCAGCGTGTTCGTGAGGCCGACGAGCTCGACCTCGGGCAGCAGCGCGGCCATCCGGGGCAGCAGCTGGCGGGCGTAGGTCTCGGTGCCGCCGCGCTTGCCCGTCAGGTACAGCAGGTCGACCGCGACGCGGGTGTCGCTCACGGCCGCGCGGCCGGCTCGGTCGGGGCCGGGACGGCGACGGCGTCCCCGTCGGCGTCCGGGGCCGCGACGGTGCCCGGCGCGACCAGCACGGCCTCGTCCGCCGGGTCGGCCTGCGGCGCGACCGGGTTGGAGCCCGCCCGGGTCGGGATCGACAGGATCCCGACGAACATGCTCGACATCATCGTCTGGAAGCCGATCATCAGGCCCAGCGCCGCCGGCACCGCAACACGGACCGCCTGGCGCGCGTCCAGGCCGCCGAAGCCGACGTCCCGCCAGCGGATCACCTGGACCACCGCGACGACCAGGCCCAGAAGGAAGATCCCCAGGCCGGTGAGCAGGCCGCGCTCCAGGGTGAGCTTGTCCGAGATCGCCCGGAACCGCGGGCCGGCGGGCAGGAAGCCCTCGTGCTCCGCGTACGTCTTGGTGAGCAGCGCGAACAGCACGGCCTGGAAGCCGACCACCGACGCCGCCGCGGCGTAGATCATCGTCGACACGTCGAACCCGACCGACCCGATCTCGACCGGGCCGAACAGCAGCACCAGGCTGGCGAGCAGACCGACGCCCAGCAGCACGACGCCGGGGTACAGGAACAGCCACTTGGGCGAGAAGATGAGCAGGAACCGCAGGTGGCGCCAGCCGTCGTGCCAGGAGCGCAGGTGCGGCGGGCGGGAGCGCCCGTCCTTGCTCAGCGTGGTGGGGACCTCGACGATGCGCAGGCGCTGCAGGCAGGCCTTGACCACCATCTCGGAGGCGAACTCCATGCCGGCGGTGCGCAGCCCGAGGCCCAGGATCGCCTCGCGGTCGAACCCGCGCAGGCCGCAGTGGAAGTCGCGCACGCCCGGCTTGAAGAACAGGGCGCCGATGCCCGACAGCACGGGGTTGCCGAGGTACCGGTGCAGCGGCGGCATGGCGCCGGGCGCGATACCGCCCCGGAACCGGTTGCCCATGACGAGCTGGTAGCCCTCGCGGAGCTTCGCGACGAACGGGTCGAGCGCGGAGAAGTCGTACGAGTCGTCCGCGTCGCCCATGATGACGTAGCGCCCGCGGGCGGCCGCGATGCCGCCGATCAGCGCGCTGCCGTAGCCCTTCTCCGGGATCGGCACGACCCGCGCGCCGAGTCCCTCCGCGATCGCCTGGGAGCCGTCCGTGCTCCCGTTGTCGGCGATCAGGACCTCGCCGGCGACACCGGAGCGCTCGAGGTAGCCGAGCGCCTTGCGGATGCAGACCTCGATGGTCTCCGCCTCGTTGAGGCACGGCATGAGGATGGTGAGCTCGAGGCCAGGCGGCGTCGAAGGGGTAGCCATGGGTCGTCCGTCCGGGGGGTTGTCAGGGCCGCGACACTCTACCAACGCGAGGGTGGCCGCCGGGGCCCGTTCGTCCCGGCAGCGCCGCCCGGGCGCGCCGCGCCCGCGATCCCGGTGCCGGTCACAGGCGCGCGAGCGCCGCGAGGATCCCGAGCGCCGCGCGCTCCGCGGTCTTCTCGGTCGCCGCCGCCTCGTACCAGGCGCGCGCGGACCGGCGCAGCGGCTCCGCCGCCTCGACGGCCCGGACGACCGCCGCGCCGAGCACCGCGGGCTCGGTGGACGCCGCCACGTACCCGTTCACGCCGTCCTCGACGAGCTCCACGGAGGCGTTGTCCTCGGCGTCGACCAGCACCACGGGGGTGCCCACGGCGCACGCCTCCACGACCACGAGCCCGTACCCCTCGCGCCGCGACGGGTTGACGAGCACCGCGGCCTCGCGCAGCCGCGCGTCGAGCTCGTCCTCGGACACGAAGCCGGGCAGGTCCACGGCGTCGTGCAGGCCGAGCCGGTCGACCTCGCGGCGGACGGCCGCCCGCTGCGGGCCCTCGCCGAGCACGACGGCGCGCAGACCCGGCACCCGCTCGCGCGCCCAGGCCAGCGCGGCGGGGATCGCCTCCACCCGCTTGTCGGCGATGTGCCGCCCGACGTACAGCAGCGTGGGCGGCAGGTCGGCGGCGCGCGGCCCCGGGGCGTCGAGCACGGTGCCCGCGATCAGGCCCGGGCTGACCACCGGGTCACGGCGCGCACCCTCGGCCGCCAGCCGGCGGCCGTTCATCCGGGAGTGGCACGACACCAGGGGGCTGATCCGCACGGCCACCCGCTGGAGCGTCGCCGCCACCCGCCCCGTGACCGGCCCCGAGTAGGCGAGCCACTGGTCCGGCCGCCACACCTCGAGGAAGTCGGAGCAGATCCGGGTCCGGGTGCCCAGCAGCGCCAGCCGGGCGGCGAGCACGTTGAGCACCGGCAGCGCGCTCACCACGAGCGCGTCGTAGGACCGGCGGTGGGTCACCAGGTGCCGGAACAGCCCCGCGGCGAACCGCAGGGCGCCGGCCGGGCGGCGCCCTCCGGCGTCGTCGTACAGCTCGATCTCCCCGCTCACCGCGACGACGTCGACGCCCGCACGGGCGGGCGGCGCGCCGGTCCACTGCCGGCGGGTCAGGTAGGTGACGTCGTGCCCGGCGCGGGCCCAGGCGTCGGCGAACTGCCCGTACTGGCGCTCGCCCCCGCCCGTGGTCAGCGGGAACAGGCAGTCGTAGGCCACGGCGATGCGCACCGGCCGAGCCTACCGACCGCGCCCGGTGCGGTGCGCGGGTCGGTAGGCTCGCTGCCGCGTGACCCGCGACCCCCCACCGACCGAGGACCGAGGATGACCCTGCCGCAGCCCGAGCGCGCCGATGACGGCGCGCGCACCACGCTCGACCCGGCAGGACCCGGGGGCGACGGCGCGCCCGGCAGGACCCCGCCGTCGCCGCGGAAGGTCTACTGGCTCGCGTTCGCCGTGCTCATGGTGCTGACCTCGGCGTGGTCCCTCGCGTCGCCGCTGGCGGCCGGCCCGGACGAGAACGCGCACATGGTGAAGTCGGCGGCGGTCGTCCGCGGCGACCTGCACGGCGACATCCTGGCCGCGAGCCCCGGCTCGGGCGTCGTCACCGTCCCGACGATCTACGGGATGATGATGGGCTACCCGACCTGCTTCGTCTTCCGCGGCGACGTGCCGGCGGACTGCCAGCCCGACCTGCCGGCCGGCCAGGCGGCCGAGGCGCCGACGCAGGCCGAGACGTGGGTCATCCGGAACAACCCGCTGTACTACGCGATCACCGGCCTGCCCACGCTGCTCCCCGCCGGGGAGTACACGCTCTACCTGATGCGGCTGGTCAGCGCCGCGCTGTGCTCGGCGGTGCTGGCGTGGGCGTTCCGCTCGCTCGCCGAGATCACCCGCCGGCCGCTGGTGATCGCCGGGCTGGTCACCGCGGTGACGCCGATGGTGGTGTTCCTCAACAGCACGGTGAACCCCTCGGCGCTCGAGATCAGCGCCGCGCTCGCCCTGTGGGTCGCGATGCTCGCGCTCGTGCGCGCCCCCGACCCCGCGCGGCTGGTCCCGCGGGCCGCGGGCATCGCGGTGCTCGCCGTGCTGCTGGGCAACGCGCGCGGCACCTCCCCGCTGTACGTCGCGGTGATCGCGGTCGCGGTCGCGGTGCTCGTGGGGCCGTGGCGGAACTTCGCGACCGCGATGCTCGACCGGCGCACCTGGCCGTGGCTCGGTGTGGTCGTGGTCGGCAACCTCGCGTCGCTGTGGTGGAGCATGAACGCCGGCACCCTGGAGGCCGGCGGCGCCGACCACCCCGAGCTCGGCTTCCTGTCGACCGCCAACCGGACGTTCTTCGACACCGGCGACTTCCTCATCGCGAGCATCGGGCGGTTCGGCTGGACGGACACCCACCTGCCGATGCTCGCGTACCTGGTGTACGCCGCCCTGGCCGGCTTCCCCATCCTGCTCGCGCTCTGCGTCGGCGACCGCCGCACCCGCGTCGCCATGCTCGGAGTGCTCGGCGTCGCCGTGCTGCTGCCCGTGCTGGTGCACGCCTGGCAGGCGCGGAACGTCGGCTACATCTGGACCGCGCGCTACTCGATGCCGCTGTTCGTCGGGGTCTCGGTGACCGCCGGGTTCCTGTGCCGGGACCTGCTGCGGCCGCTGCCGCGCTGGGTCGGCGACCGCATCGCCGGGTCGGTCGCGGTGCTCGCGTCGATCGGCATGGTGATCGCGTTCCTCACCAACCTGCGCCGGTACGTCGTCGGCGACGGCGGGTCGTGGCGCCAGATCTTCTCCGGCGAGTGGCAGCCGCCCGTGCCGGGCCTGGTGCTGACCCTGCTGGTGCTCGCCGCGCTCGGCGCCGGCGTGTGGCTGCTCGACCGCCTGGTGCGGTCGCCCGAGCCCGCGGAGCCCACGGTGCCCGAGGACGCGCTGCCGCCCGCGACGCCGAGCGTGCTGTTCGGCGACCGGAGCACGCCGCCGACGCCGGCGCGCTGACCCGGCGGCGGGGGCCGTCCGGCTGCTAGGCCACCGCCGCGTACGCGGCGGCGTGCCCGGCGGCGGACGCCGCCCAGGTCCTCCCGGCCGCGATCCGCCGCGCGGCCGCCGCACGCGCCGCCGGGTCCTCCGTCACGACCGTCGTGAGCGCGGCAGCGAGCGCGTCGGGGTCGGTCGGGTCCGCGAGCACGGCGGCGTCCCCGGTGAACTCGGCCATCGACGACCCCGCCGACGTCACCACGGGCACGCCGTGCGCCATCGCCTCCAGCACCGGCATGCCGAAGCCCTCCCACAGCGAGGGGAACGCGAAGGCGGTCGCCCCCGCGTACGCCGCGTGCAGGTCCGCCTCGGAGAGCCGGCCCAGCAGGTGCACGGCACCGGCGGGCAGCGCGGCGAGGGCCCGGTCCACCGTCCGGGCGGCGTCGCCCCAGCCGGCGGGCCCGACCAGCACCAGGTCGGGGAAGCCGGGCGTCGCGGCGGCCGCGCGGGCGTACGCCTCGACCAGGCCGGGCAGGTTCTTGCGGGGCTCGAGCGTGCCGCACCACAGCACGTACGGGCGGTGCACGCCGTGCCGGTCGCGCCACCCCGCACGGTCGGCGTCCGTGACGGGCAGAGCCCGAACGCCGTGCGGCACCACGTCGACCCGGCAGGCCTCGATGCCCGCCGCCACGCAGTCGTCCCGGGTGGCCGCCGACGGCACCACCACCCGCGCCGCCTCGTCCCGGGTGATCTCCAGCGCCCGGCGGAAGAACTGGTTCCCGCGCGGCGTGAAGTGCCCGGGGTCCCGGAGGAACGCGAGGTCGTGCACCGTCACCACGAGCGGGGCCCGGTGCCCGGGGACGGCCCAGGTCGTCGCGTGCACGACTGCCGCGTCCCCGCGCGGGTCCGCGCGCGGGCGGCGCAGCCGCGACCACGCCTCGTAGAGCGCCGGCCGGGGCAGGGGCGCGTGCGCGACCGGGATGCCGAGGCCGGCGTCGCCGTCGCCGCGGGCCGCGACGCCGCGGGGGCGGACGCCGGCGCCGGGCAGCGCCGCGACCAGCTCCCGGATGTACGAGCCCGAGCCACCGGGCACGGGCTGCCAGAGCTGCTCCACGGTCAGGGCGACGTCCACGGCCGCGAGCCTAGACTGCGCGGGTGCCCGCCCCCGCGTCCGTCCGTGCCGTCGTCGTCACCTGGAACGGCGCGCACCTGCTGCCCGACTGCCTGGACTCGCTGCTCGCCCAGACGGTCGGCGACGACCTGGAGGTGCTGGTCGTCGACAACGCCTCGACCGACGGCACCACCGAGCTGCTCGCGGAGCGGTACCCGTCGGTGCGCGTGGTCCGCGCGCCGCGCAACCTCGGGTTCGCGGGCGGGGTCGCCCTGGGCACCCGGGACTTCGCCGGCGAGTGGTACGTGCTGCTGAACAACGACGCCACCTTCGCCCCCGACGCGGTGGAGCGGCTGCGCGCCGTCGCGACCGCCCCGGGCGCCGCGGACGTGGCCGCCGTCACGGCGCGCATCCTGCTCGCGGAGCCCGACGGCGGGGCGCCGCGCCGGGTCAACTCGACCGGCAACGTCGTCACCCGCGCCGGCACCGGGACCGACCGCGACTACCTCGCACCGATCGGGTCCGAGTCCACGGACCCGGACGTGTTCGGGTTCTGCGGGGGCGCCGCGCTGCTCCGGCGCGCCGCCCTCGACGCCGTCGGCGGGTTCGACGGCGACCTGTTCCTCTACTACGAGGACACCGACGTGTCCTGGCGGCTGCGCGCCGCGGGGCACCGCGTGGTCTACGCGGCCGACGCCGTCGCGGTGCACCGGCACGCCGCCTCGTCCGGCACCGACTCGCCGCTGTTCCGGTACCACAACACCCGCAACTCGCTCACGGTCTTCACCCGGCACGCCCCGGTAGCGGTCGTGGCCGGGTCGGCGGCCCGCCAGCTGGCGGGCCTGCTGCGCGCCGCCGCCCGCTCCGGGCCGCGTGACGCGCTCGTCCGCGCACGGTCGCGCGGCCTGCGGGACTGGGCCCTCCGGCTGCCCCGCACCGTGGCGGAGCGGCGCCGCACGTGGGCGGGCGCCGCGGTACCCCGGGCCGAGGTCGCGCGCTACCTGGGCGGACACTGAGCGCCGCGCGCGCCGCGCGCCCCACCCAGTTGGTCCCGGTAGGCTCAGCCCCCGGTTGTCGACCACGGGGAAGGCGTCTCACTTGGTGCAGTTCTGCAGCATCGCGGCCGGGGTCGACCCGGCCGCCGTGCGTCTCACGATCGGCGACGCCCTGCGGCTGCACCCCGGCACGCACGCGGTGGTCCTCGACGTGGACGGCGGGTGCGCCGGCTGGGACGAGGCCGAGGTCCTCACCCCGGCCGAGCTGGGCGTCCCCGAGCGCGTGCTGCACGCCGCGGGCCTGCTCGCCGACCCGGACGAGCTGCGCTCCTGGCTGCTCCCCCGGCTGCTCGCGCACGTGGCCCGGCGCGACGTCGTCGCCGTGCACGTGTCCGCGGGCGTGCGCGTGCTCGCTCCCCTGACCCCCCTGGTCGACGCCGCCCGGGACCGCGGGATGGCCCTCGTCGCCCGGCGCGACACCCTGCCACCGCACGACCGGTTGAGCCCGTCGTCCGAGGACCTCGTGGAGGCCGGCCCGTACCGCGAGTCGCTCGTCGCGGCGACGTCCGCCGCCCTCCCGCGCCTGGACCGGTGGGCCGCCGAGGCGGACCTCGGCCGCCCGCGCGCGTGGCAGGCGCTCGCCGCCGTCTCGGACGTCGCCGTGCTGCCCGCGGCGACGCTGCTGTCCCGGTGGACGCTCGACCCGGGCACCGAGGTCCGCGCGGAGGGCGACGCCGTCACGGCCGACGGCGTCCCCGTCCTCGCCGTCGACCTCGCCGCGTTCGACCCCGGGCGCCCGTGGCTGCTCGCCACCGCGGGGGCGGACACCGCCCGCGCGCGCCTGACCGACCACCCCGTCGTCCGCGCGGTGACCGACCGGCACGCCGCGGAGCTGGGCGCCGCCGGCGGCGGGCGGGTCCCGCCCTCGCCCTACGAGCGCACGGCCGACGGGCTGACGGTCGACGCGGCGATGCGCCGGGCGTACGGCGACGCGGTGCTCGGTGAGCCCGAGAACGTCACCGTCCTGCCCGACCCGTACGACGCCGCGGACCCGGGCGCGTTCACCGGCTGGCTCGACGAGGTCGTGACCGACGGCGTGCCGCTGACCCGGTACCTGGTGGCCCTGTACGAGGACCGGCCCGACCTGCGGCGCGAGTTCCCGCGGGTGCCGGGCGCGGACTCGGGGCGGTTCGTCGACTGGCTGGACCTGCACGCCCGGCACGAGAACGACTACGCGGTCCCGCTGCTCGAGTCGGGGTCCCGCACCGCGCGTGCCGTCGCCACGTCCTCCCGCCACGGACGCCGGCCGCACGGGCTCAACGTCGCGGGCTACCTGCACGGCGAGCTCGGCATCGGCGAGTCCGCGCGCCTCATGCTGCAGGCCCTGTCGACCACGTCGGTGCCGTACTCGACCCTCTCGGTGGGCCGCCACCTGCAGTCGCGCCAGGCCACCGGGCTCGGCCGGCTCGCGGGCGAGGCCGAGCGGTTCGACCTCACCCTGCTGTGCGTCAACGCCGACCAGACGGGTGCCGCGCTCGCCGCGGAGCCCGACCTCGCCGCCTCCGCGTACCGGATCGGCATGTGGTACTGGGAGGTCGAGGACTTCCCCGCGACCATGCACGGCGGCTTCGGCCACGTCGACGAGGTGTGGGTGGCCTCCGACTTCGTCCGGGAGGCGATCGCCCGGCACACCGCGCTGCCGGTCGTCACGGTGCCCCCGCCGCTGCCGCAGGCCGCCGCGCCCACCACGCTGACCCGCGGCGACCTCGGGCTGCCCGAGGACCGGCCGGTGGTGCTGTTCTCGTTCGACTACCTCAGCACCGCCGAGCGCAAGAACCCGCTCGGCGCGGTCGAGGCGTTCCGGCGCGCGTTCGCCCCGGACGAGGGGCCCGTGCTCGTCATCAAGTCGATCAACTCCGACAAGCGCGTGGGCGACGCCGAGCGGCTGCGGCTGCGCGTCGCCGGCGAGCCGGACGTGATCCTGATGGACGAGTACCTGAGCGCGGCCGCGCGGGACGCGCTGGTCCAGCACTGCGACGCGTACCTGTCCCTGCACCGCTCCGAGGGCCTCGGCCTGACCATCGCCGAGGCCATGGCCTACGGCAAGCCGGTCGTCGCCACGGGGTACAGCGGCAACCTCCAGTTCATGACGGCCGAGAACTCCTTCCTCGTGCCGTGGACCGCCACGACCGTGCCCGAGCACTGCGAGCCGTACCCGGTGGGCACCCGGTGGGCCGATCCCGACCTCGACGCCGCCGCCGCGGCGCTGCGCACGGTCGTCGACGACCCGGCGCTCGCCACCGCGCGCGGTCAGCGCGCCGCGTACGACATCCGGGAGCACCACTCGCCGGCCGTCGCCGGGGAGCGCATCGCGGCCCGCCTGACGGAGATCCGGGCCGAGCTGCCCCGGCTGGTGTGGCGCTCGCGCGTCCGCCGCGCCCGGTCGCTGGCCACCCGCGCCCTGCGCCGCTGACCCCGCGCCCGCCGGACGCGCGAGGGCGGCGCCTCCCCCGCCGGGGTGGCGCCGCCCTCGCGCGTGCCTCAGTCCTCGGTCGCCGTCTCCGGGCCGCCGCCCAGCACGCGCCGCACCCGGCCGGTCGCGCGCCGCACGACCTCCCGGGGCCCCCCGGCCGACAGGTACTGCTTCGCCAGCAGGAGGTCGTCCCGCACGGTCGGCCGCCTGCGCTGGAACGCCCGCGCGGTCGTGCTCGGGGTGCCCAGCGCCTGCGCCAGGTCGGTCGCCCGCCGCGGCGTGCGGCAGAAGTCGACCAGCGGCTTGAGCGCGGTGCTCCAGGTGTACCGGGTCGCGAACTGCCGCACGTTCGTCCGCGCCACCTCGGCGGCGTCGGCGTCGTACAGCATCTCCTCGAGCGCGGCGGCCAGCGCCTCGACGTCGCGCTCCGGGACGACCCGGCCCAGGCCGTGGTCCCGGATGAGCTCGCCGAACGTGTCCCCGCCGGTCGCCACGATCGGCAGCGACGCCCAGAGGTAGTCGAGGATGCGGGTCCGGAAGGAGTACGCGGTCTCGATGTGCAGGAAGTGCGTCGAGACGCCGACGTCCGCGTCCATCAGGTAGTCGGCGCGCTCGGCGTACGGCACCCACCCGTGGTTGAAGAACACGTGCTTGCCCGTGAGGCCCAGCTGCTCCGCGAGCTGCTGCGTCTCCCAGGCCATCTTCATGTCCGGCACGCCGGGGTTCGGGTGCTTGAGACCCATGAAGTACAGCCGGATGTCGGGGTGCGCGTCGCGCAGCCGGTCGACGGCGCGCAGCAGGGTCAGCGGGTCGAACCAGTTGTAGACGCCGCCGCCCCAGATGATCACCTTGTCGTCCGGGCCGATGCCGTCGACCTGGCCGCGGATGGCGGAACGGCGCTGCACGGGCGGCTCGTCCGGGATGCCGAACGGGACCACGCTGATCAGCGCGTCGAGGCTGGCGTCCTCGTCGTAGACCGCCGGGTTGATCCGGCCCTGCCCGGCGAGCTGCCCGAGCCAGAAGTCGCGCTGCTTGTCGGACGCGCAGAGCAGGTAGTCGGCGCGGCGGAGCTGCTCGTTGAGCGCGCGGGTGGTCTCCCGGACCGCGAGGGCGCGACCGCCGGGGCCCAGGTCACGGGCCTGCTCGAGCTGCTCCAGGTGCATCGGGTCGTAGACGTCCGCGACGATGATCTTGCTGCTCTTCTTGAGCCAGGGCGCCGCCTCGAGCAGGAACCCCTGGAACACGATCACGTCGGCCCACTCCGAGGCCTCCTGGAGGCTGCGCCCGGAGACGTGGCCGACCTCGAACGTGTCCGAGGTGACCTGGCAGCCGCCCGTCGAGACGAGGCGCACGTCGTGCTCGGGGGCGAGCGCGCGGGCGATCTCCCACGCCCGGATCGCCGGGCCGGCCATGCGCTCGAGCAGGGGCTCGCCGGTGACGACGAGGACCCGCTGCCGGGAGACGAAGTGCTCCGCGATGCCGAAGGCCTCCACGAGCGACGTGTGCGCCGCCAGGTAGGACGGGAAGCCGTACGCGGGCTCGATCGCGTGCCGGAACAGCGGGAACAGGTCCCGGTCGCTGCGACGGCGGCGGCCCTGGATCTCCGCGCGGCTCGCCATCAGCGTCGGCAGGTTGTCCGTGAAGTAGTCGATCGCGTACGGCCCGGTGAGGGCCATCTTCTGCACCTCGACCGTGCCGACGTCGTCGTTGCCGGGCGAGCGCTGCAGGTCGAGGACCGTCGCGTCGGTGTCGGTCCGCGCGAGCGAGCGCCGGACGGCCAGCGCCATCGCGGCGGGCAGCGCCTTGGCCAGCGACTCGTCGTCGAAGTTCTTGTACATCGACAGCAGGGCGTTGCGCTCGAGCAGGTAGCTCTCGCGGTAGTTCCCGAACTTCTTCATGGTCACGTGGTGCTTGTGGTACGCGACCGAGGTCGGCACGTACCGCACGCGGTAGCCCAGGAGGTTGAGCCGCCAGCCGAGGTCGACGTCCTCGTAGAACATGAAGAACCGCTCGTCGAACCCGCCGACGTCGCGGAACACGGCGGCGGGCATCACCGTCGCGGCACCGGTCGCGAACAGCACGTCCTTCGGCACGTCGAACTCCGGGGAGTCCGCCCGTCCCACCTCGCGCTTGTAGCCCATGCCGAACCAGGTCAGGGAGCCGTCGACGTAGTCGATCGCCTGGCCGTCCCAGTCGAGCACCTTGCTCGCGACCGCCCCGATCCACGGGTCCTCGGCGAGCGCGGCGACGGCGGCGGACACCCACTGCGGGTGCGGGCGCGCGTCGTTGTTGAGGAACGCGACGTACTCGCCGGTGGCGTGGTCGACGCCGAGGTTGCACCCCCCCGCGAAGCCGGTGTTGGACCCGGCCTCGACCACCGTGGCCCCGGGCACGGCGGCGCGGATCCGCTCCGCGCTGCCGTCCCCGGAGTCGTTGTCGACCACGATCAGCTCGAGCTGGTCGGCCGGCCAGTCCATCTCGGCCAGGTGCCCCAGGCACGTGATGGTGTCGTCGGCCCCGCGGTAGTTCACGAGGATCACCGACACGACGCCCGGACGGACCACGGGCTCGCCCCCTGCGAAACGCTTCATGCTCTCGATCAGCCCTCTACCAGCTCCAGGTCGTGGTCGACCATGCGCGCCACGACCTCCTCGAACTCCACCGTGCGTCGCCAGCCGAGCTCGCGCTCGGCCTTGGACGGGTCTCCGACCAGCGTGGACGCGTCGGCCGGGCGGACGAACCGCGGGTCGACGGTCACGTGCCGCTCCCAGTCGTCGCCGACTCCGGCGCGGCGCAGCGCGGCCTCCGCGAAGTCGCGCACCGAGTGCGTGCGCCCGGTCGCGACCACGAAGTCGTCCGGCACGTCGTGCCGGAGCGCGCGCAGCATCGCGTCGACGTAGTCGGGCGCCCAGCCCCAGTCGCGGCGGGCGTCCAGGTTGCCGAGCGCGATGACGCCCTCGCCCGTCCGCCCGATCGCGGCCGCGGCGGCCGTGATCTTGCGGGTGACGAAGGTGGTCGGCCGCAGCGGCGACTCGTGGTTGAACAGGATGGCCGTGGCGGCGTGCAGCCCCCGGCCGCGGTAGACCGCGGTCTGGTGGTGCGCGAAGGCCTTGGCCGCCCCGTACGGGTTCACCGGCCGGATCGCCGTGCGCTCGTCCTGCGGCTCCACCTCGGGCTGGCCGAAGATCTCCGCGCTCGACGCCTGCAGGAAGCGCACCGGCCGGCCGGTCGCCTCCTGCACGCCGTACGCGGCCTCGAGCAGCGCCGTGACCGCCAGGCCGCTGAGCCGCGCGGTCAGCACCGGCTCGGCCCAGGAGACCGCGACCGAGCTGATGCCCGCGAGGTTCACGACCTCGTCCGGCGCGACCTCGGCGACCAGCCCCGCGAGGTGGTCCAGGTCGCCGAGGTCGCCGGTGTGCAGCACCACGCCGGGGTGCCGCTGCGCGAGCGCGGCCACGCCGTCGTCACCGGCCCGGACGAGCCCGTGCACCTGCGCGCCGTCGGCCAGCAGCCGGTCGACCAGGTACGTGCCGTCCTGCCCGGTGATCCCGGTGACGAACGTCGTGGTCACCGGCTCACCGCCCGTTGAGGGCGCGCTGCTCCGCCAGGTCGTTCTCCACCATCATGCCGACGAGCTGGGCGAAGCCGACCTGCGGCTCCCAGCCGAGCACGTCCTTGGCCTTGGCCGGGTCGCCGATGAGCAGGTCGACCTCCGCCGGGCGCATGAACGCCGGGTCCTGCTTGACGTAGGGGGCCCAGTCGGTGATGCCGACGTGCGCGAACGCCGCGTCGAGCAGCTCGCCGATCGAGTGGGTCTCGCCCGTCGCGACGACGTAGTCGTCGGCCTCGTCCTGCTGCAGCATCCGCCACATCGCCTCGACGTAGTCGCCCGCGAAGCCCCAGTCGCGCTTGGCGTCGAGGTTGCCCAGCGTCACGTGGTCCTGCAGGCCCAGCGAGATGCGCGCGACGGCCTGCGACACCTTGCGGGTGACGAACTCCGGGCCGCGGCGGGGCGACTCGTGGTTGAACAGGATGCCGGAGGACGCGTGCATCCCGTAGGACTCGCGGTAGTTGATCGTCATGTAGTGGCCGAACACCTTGGCCACGCCGTACGGCGAGCGGGGCCACAGCAGCGTCGACTCGCGCTGCGGCACCTCCTGCACCTTGCCGAACATCTCGGAGGACGACGCCTGGTAGAACCGCACCTTGCTCGCGTCGTCGCCGGCGTACAGCCGCACGGCCTCGAGGATGTTGAGCACGCCCTTGCCGGTCACGTCGCTCGTCAGCTGCGCGTTCTCCCACGAGTACGCGACGAACGAGATGGCGCCGAGGTTGTAGACCTCGTCGGGCTGCGAGGTGTTGAGCGCGCGGATCAGGCTCGACATGTCGGTCAGGTCGCCCGTGAGGAGCTGCACGCCGGGCACGGTGCGCCGCACCAGCTCGAGCTTCGGGTTGTTCTGGCCGCGGATCAGGCCGTAGACCTCGTAGCCCTTCGAGAGCAGGAGCTCGCTCAGGTAGAGGCCGTCCTGGCCGGTGATGCCGGTGATGAGTGCGCGGGGCATGGCTCTCGGATTCCTGTCGACGGTCGGGTGGCGGTGCACGAGCATATCGGGCCGTCCCCGACCGCGCGGACCCCGGGGCCCCGGATGCGCGCAGGCCGGTCACCTAGGATGCCCGGGTGACTGCGCAGACCTTCGTGTCGTACGGCCAGAACCGCGAGGACGTCGTGCTCCGGCGCGCGCTGCGGGACGTGGCGACCGGCTCCTACGTGGACGTCGGCGCCAACGACCCGCGGCTCTACTCGCTCACCCGCGGCTTCTACGACCAGGGCTGGAGCGGGATCACCGTCGAGCCGGTGCCGGCGTTCGCCGAGGCGCACCGCCGCGAGCGCCCGCGCGACACGCTCGTCGAGGCGGCGGTCACCGACCAGGACATCGACAGCATCACGCTGCACGTGATCGGCGACACCGGGCTGTCGACGCTCGTCGACGACGTGAGCGAGCGCCACGCCCGCGACGGCTGGGAGAGCCGCGACGTCGAGGTGCCGGCGAAGTCGCTCGACCGCGTCCTCGAGGAGGCCGGCTGGGAGGGCCGCGACATCCACTTCGTGTCGGTCGACGTCGAGGGGGCCGAGCCGGAGGTGCTGCGGTCGTTCGACCTGCGCCGGTGGCGGCCGTGGATCCTCGTGGTGGAGTCCACCGCCCCGCGCAGCACCGAGCAGACGCACCACCGGTGGGAGCCGGCGGTGGTCGAGGCCGGCTGGGTGCCGTGCCTGTTCGACGGGCTGTCCCGCTACTACGCCTCGCCCGACCACCCCGAGCTCGTCGAGCTGCTGTCGTACCCGGCGTGCCCGCTGGACGAGTTCGACACGGACGCCGACCGGCAGCGGCGCGAGACGATCGAGCGCCAGCAGCGCGAGCTGGCGGAGCGGGACGAGCGCCTGGACCGCGCGACCGCCGAGACGGTGCGCTGGCGCACCGCGGCCCTGACCCGCTGGGCCGTGGGCGCGGGGGCGGCCCCCGACCGCGCGGCGCACGAGGCGGCGCGCGCGGCGCACCTCGAGTCGGAGCTGGCCGCGACCCGGGCCACCCTGTCCTGGCGCGTCACGGCGCGCAGCGGCGCCGTGACG
>NZ_SZYE01000069.1 GCF_005239125.1 Cellulomonas hominis
ACGAGCAGGTCGCCGGCCGGGACGACCGGGTCGGGCTCGCCGGTGGTCAGGCGGCGCGGCAGCCGGCCGGCGCGGCTCGCCGCCCACGCGGCCGCGGTGAGGCCCAGCCCGAGCAGCACGGGCCACGCGGCGTCCCAGAGGGTCACGGCGTCCAGCCGGGGGACGCGCAGCGCGGGGGCCCAGCGGTCGGCCAGCCACCAGGTCGCGGCGGTGCCGCCGACCACGAGCAGGGCCCAGGTGACCAGCGGTGCGTCCAGGCCGTCCCGTCCCGGCTCCGGGCCGGCGACGAGCCGGACGCCGGCGCGGGCGAGCAGCAGGGTCGACACCGTGCCGACGAGCGGCAGCAGCGCGGTCACGTCGACGACCAGGGCCGCCGGGGCGACCGCCTGCTTGGCGGCGTACTTGGCGACGGACCCGCTGCCGAGCGGGGCGCCCGCCACCGCGAGCGCGAGCAGCGCCGCCCCGACCAGCACGGGCACGCGCCACCGTCCGGCGCCGTGCCGCCGCCACACGGCCACCGACAGGAACAGCCCGCCCTTCGCGATCCCGTGGTGGACGGCGTACACCACCGCCGCCAGGACGCAGGCGGGCGCCAGGTCCGGCTCGAGGAGCGCGACGCCGACCAGCACCGCGAGGAAGCCCATCTGGCTCACCGAGGAGTAGGCGAGCGCCACCTTGGGGTCGCGGGCCAGGACGCCCGGCACGACCGCGCCGAACGCCCCGACGAGCGCGAGCAGCACGAGCGTCGTGCCCCAGCCGGGCAGGGCGACCTCGCCGAGCGGCAGGAACCGCAGCCAGCCGACCAGCCCGGCCTTGACCAACGCGCCGCTGAGCACCGCGCTGCCCGGGGGCGGCGCCGCGGGGTGCGCCAGGGGCAGCCAGCCGTGCAGCGGGACCAGGCCGGCCTTGATGCCGAACCCGAGCAGCAGCAGGCCGACGATCGTGCCGGTGTGCGGGGAGGCGGCGACGGCGGCCGGGGCGTCCGCGAGCCGCAGACCGCCCGCGTGCACGACGAGCACGACGGCCGCGAGGACGGCGACCTCGCTGACCACGCCCAGCGTCAGGTAGACGCGGGCCGCGCGGCGGGCCGCGGGGGTCCGGTCGTGCGCCACGACGCCGTACGCCGCGACGCTCATCACGGCGTAGCCCACCGTGAACGTGGCCGCGTCCGCCGCGACGAACGCGGTCGCGTTGCCCACGAAGCAGACGAGCAGCAGGGCGGCGAGCGCCGCGACCCGCCCGCCGCGGGGCCGCGTCGGCCGGCGGCTCGACGACGGCGACGGCCTGCTGCACGCCCGCGGGCCCGACGCCGACGACGGCGGCGCGGCGGACGCCGGCCACCCGTTCGACGTGCTGCTCCGGGCCCACCGGCGCCAGCGGGCCGTCGGCGGTGACGAGGACGTGGCTGAGCCGGCCCTCGATCCAGAGCCGGCCCTGCGCGTCGAGGTGCCCGACGTCGCCGGTGCGGTGCCAGCGGCCGGCGGGGACGTCCCGCTCGGCGGCGCGGTCGGTGAGCCACAGCCGGTCGTAGTGCTGCTTGAGGTACGGGGCGCTGATCAGGACCTCGCCCAGCACGCCCGGGGCGTCCGACGGGGCACCGGTCGCGGCCCCGTCGGCGTCGAGCGCGCTGACGAGGACCTGCCCGGGGGCGATGGGGCGGCCGACGCACACCCCGGCGTCCGGGGCCGCGGCGGCGTCGCGGATGCCGTCGAGCGTGATGTCGGTGACCAGGAGGCACTCCGTCATGCCGTACGGGGTGTGGGCCTCGGCGGCGGGCATCAGCGCGGCGGCGGACCCGAGCAGGTCGGCGCTGATGGGCGCCCCGGTCGACAGGAAGGTCCGGACCCGGGCGAGCGCCGCGCGGTCGTCGGTGTCCAGGGCGTCGGCGGTGGCGACCACGTTGAGGATCGCGGCGGGCGACAGGAACACGATCGACCCGTCCGCGGCGCGCACCGCGTCGGCGACGGCGCGGGCGGTGAGCGTCCGGGGCGCGGACACGTCCATGTCCGGCGTGACCGAGCGGGTGCCCAGGGCGGGGCCGAGGAGGGCGAACGGGGCGAAGCCCGTGACGAGCCCGGTGTCCGGGCCGACGTCGAAGTGCGCCGCCAGGGCGTCGCGCAGCGCCGAGAGCTGGGCGTGCGCGTAGACGACGCCCTTCGCCGGACCCGTCGACCCGGAGGTGAACAGGATCGCGGCCTCGTCGGCGGGCCCGGGCTCGGGCGGCAGGACCTCGTCCCGGCCCAGGTCGGCGACGTCGAGGAGCAGGTGCGCGACGCCGAGCGCGCGCCGGGCGGCCGGGCCGAGCGGGTCGGCCGCGATCCGCACGCCGGGCCAGCCGAGCGCGCGGGCGGCGACCAGGCCCTTGGTCTGGCCGACCACCCAGTCCGGCTGGGCGCCGCGCTGCGCGCGGGTCAGCCCGCGCGGGCCCAGGCCGGCGTCGGCGACCACCACGACCGCGCCGATCCGCAGGCACGCGTACACCAGCGCGGTGAGCGTCGGGCCGGGCTGGACGAGCAGCGACACCCGGTCGCCGCGCCGGACGCCGACGTGGACCAGGCCGGCGGCGATCCGGCGGACCTGGCGCGCCAGCAGCCGCCACGAGACGGTGCGCGGGCCGCCGTCGGCGGCCATGTCGAGCACGGCGGGTCCGGGGTCGTCGGCCCGGGCGTCGAGGCGGTCCCACAGCGGGGTCCACGGCGTCGTCGGCGGGGCGTCGTCGGGCTGGGCGCCGGGCTGCGCCCCGGGCCCGGTGGGCGGGTCACCCCCGGCGGCGCGGCCGCCCCCGCCCGCGGGGACCTCCGCCGCCAGCCAGCCGAGCAGCGGCGTCGCCCAGTCGACGTCCTCCGCCACCAGGTGCCCCGCGCCCTCGTGCCGGTGCACCCGCGCCTGCGGCAGCCGGTCGACGAGGTCGTCCAGGTACCGGTCACGGAACACCGGGTCGCGCGGGCCCCACTGCAGCAGCGCGGGCACCGTCAGGTCGGCGACGCCGGCCGCGATCCGGCGCAGCTCCGGGGCGCTCGGGTGGCCCGGGTGGCCGGGGATGTCGGCCACGAAGCCCTCGATCCCGGTGCGGTCGTCCGGGTGGCGGTACGGGGCGCGGTACGCGTCCGCGACCTCCCGGGGGAGCCGCGGGTGCGCGAGCGCCAGCGTGGTCTCGAGGAACGCGGGCGTCGTCGAGGTGGCCAGGCGCAGCACCGGCCCGGCGGTGGCGGCGCGCAGGGGCGCCGGGATGGGCTCGCCGTCCGGGTGCGCGATCGCGGTGTTCAGCAGCGCGACGCCGGCGAGCAGGTCGGGGTGGTCGACGGCCCAGCCCATCGCGACGACGCCGCCCCAGTCGTGCCCCAGGACGACGACGGGACCGGTCAGGCCGAGCGCGGTGGTGAACGCGTCGAGGTCCCGCACGCGGTCGGGGAGGGTGCGGTGCCGTCCGGTGCGGGCGGAGAAGCCCATGTCGAGCTGGTCGACGGCCACGACCCGCCACGCCGGGCCGCCCGCCGCCGCGGCGTCGAGCGTCGCGGGGACCAGCGACCGCCACAGGTAGGACCAGGTCGGGTTGCCGTGCACGGCGAGGACCGTGCCGACGGGCGTGATCCCGCGCGAGGCCAGCTCGGGGCCGGTGTCGAGGTGGTGCCAGGCGGGCTCGCCGACGCCGAGGCCGGTGTCCGGGGCGCCGGCGGGGAGCGGCAGCAGCCGGCTGGACCGGGGGTCGAGGCCGGGCAGGCCGGCGGGCGGGGCGGTGGCGGGACGGACGGGGAGCGGGGACGTCACCAGGCGAGCTCCATCATCGCGGTGTTGATGCCCGAGCCGACGCCCATCAGCAGGACCCGGTCGCCGGACCGCAGCGAGTGCTGCTCCTCGACCAGGGTGATCGGGATCGAGGCGGGGCCGACGTTGCCGAGGTGCGGGAACGTCGTGGGGACGTGCTTGCGGTTCAGGCCGACGGCCTTGACGATCGCGTCCGTGTGCACCCGCGACACCTGGTGCGTGACGTACCGGTCCATCGACGACCAGTCCCAGTCGCGCTGGGCCTCGCGCCACGCGTCGACCACGAGCTCCAGCCCGCCCTCGAGCAGCGCCCGGGCGTCGGTGAGCATCGCGTCGGCGCTGCCGACGCACAGGTCGTGGAACCGGGTGGCGGCGCGGGTCACGCCGCCGAGGACGCGGTGCCCGCCGGGGTTCTCGTCCGTCCGGCCGAGCACCGCCGCAGCGGACCCCGACCCGAGCGTCAGCGTCGCGAACTCCTCCATGAACTCCGCACGGCCGACCTCCGGGCGCAGCAGCCGCTCGACGGTCGTCCGCTGGATGTCGTCGGCGTCCTCGCCGTTCACCACGACCGCGTACCGGACCTGGCCGGACTCGATCATCGTCGCCGCGAGGCTCATGCCGTTGATGAACCCGAGGCAGGCGTTCGCGACGTCGAAGTTCACGGCGTGGCTGCCGAGCCCGAGCCCGTGGTGCAGCCGCACGGCGACCGAGGGCTCCAGGTGCTTGCGGGTCACGGACGTGTTGATCAGCAGGCCGACGTCGTCCGGGTTCACGCCCGCCTCGCGCAGCGCCGCGGTGCCCGCGGCGATCGTCGCGGTGTCGGCGTCCTCGCCGGGCCCCCAGTTGCGGCGCTCCTCCACCCCCGCGACGCGCTGCAGGACCGTCCGCGGCAGCCGCAGCCGGCGCAGGGCCGACCCGAGCCGCTCGGAGATCTCGGCGGACGTGGTGATGCGGCTGGGCAGCCGGCTCGCGACGGAGAGCAGCGAGACGTTGCCGAACCGGGTGGTGGCGTTACCGGACACACGGGCTCCAGACGTGCGGGGGACGAGCCGCGGCTCGCGGGGTACCGAGGGAGCCAGCATGCGGCAACCGGGCCCGACGCGCGCCACGGAGGCGCTGGTGCGACTCAGCGGGCGGTCCACCGGACGCTCGGGGCGGGGCACCACGGGGGGAACGACCGTGGCGCGCCGGGGGTTCCGGGCGCCGCGCGTGGCGTGCGCCACGTCGCGCCCGCCCCGCGGCCCCGCGGCCGCCGTCCCTGGTCGCGCGGCCCGGCGCCGCCTAGGTTGAGGACCATGACCGACGTGCTGGTGACCGCCGCCGACCTCGCCCGGGAGCTGGACGGGCCCACGCCGCCCCGGCTGCTCGACGTGCGCTGGGCGCTCGGCGGGCCGCCCGGGGTCGACGCCTACCGCGCCGGCCACCTGCCGGGCGCCGTGTTCGTCGACCTGGACACCGAGCTGGCCGCGCCGCCGAGCGCCGCCGAGGGCCGGCACCCGCTGCCCGACGTCGCCGACCTGCAGGCGGCGGCCCGGCGCTGGGGGCTGCGCGCCGGCGAGCCCGTGGTGGTCTACGACGACTCCGGGGCCACGTCGGCCGCGCGCGCCTGGTGGCTGCTGCGGTGGGCCGGCGTCGCGGACGTGCGGATCCTCGACGGCGGGCTGCCGGCGTGGGTCGCCGCCGGCGGCGCGATCGAGCCCGGGGACGTCGCGCCGGAGCCCGGCGACGTCACGCTCACCGGCGGGCAGCTGCCCGTGCTCGACGCCGACGGCGCCGGCCGGTGGGCCGGCGAGGGCGTGCTGCTCGACGCCCGCGCGGCCGAGCGGTTCCGCGGCGAGGTCGAGCCGGTCGACCCCCGGGCGGGGCACATCCCGGGCGCGGTGAGCGCACCGACGGCCGAGAACCTGGACGCGGACGGCCGGTTCCGGCCGGTCGACGACCTGACGGCGCGGTTCGCCGCCCTCGGGGTGCCCGAGGGCGGCGAGGTCGCGGTGTACTGCGGCTCGGGCGTCACGGCCGCGCACCAGGCGGCCGCGCTGGTCCTCGCGGGGCGGACCCCGGTGCTGTACCCGGGGTCGTGGTCCCAGTGGTCGAGCGACCCGGACCGCCCGGTCGCCGTGGGGGAGTGACCGGCGGCGTCAGCCCGCGGTGCGCCCGCCCGCGGACGCGGCGCCGAGCCACGTGTGCGGGTTCCGGTCCCAGCACCACCCGAGCTTCGGCCGGCGCTCGCTGATCCACACCGCCGGCACCCGCTGGTTCTGCGCCCGCGAGCCCATCAGCGAGAAGCACCGGTTCGGCCGCAGCATGTCCGGGCGCACCGCGACCAGCGCGATCCCCTCGGCGACCGTCAGCGGCGTCCGCCCGCGCCCGCGCACCGTCGCCAGCGCGTCCTCCGGCCGGACGTCGCAGAACTCGGTCCCCGTGTCGACGTCGAGCAGCAGGTACGGCGCCGCCGGCACCTCCAGGTCCGGCAGCGCGCGGTAGCCGGACATCTCGTCGTCGTCGATGACGCTCACGCCGACCCGGGACCCGCGGCGCAGGGCCGGGACGGCGGCGTTGGCGTGCGCGGTCCCGCCGTCGAGCACCAGCACGAAGGGGACGTGGTCGTCGGGGTCGACGGACGACGAGGCCGCCACGGCGCCGGCGGCGAGGGCGGCGCGCAGCGGGGCGACCGCGGCGACCAGGTCGGCCGGGGACAGGCCGTGCACGGCGGCCAGCCCGAGGTCGAGCTGGGCGCGGACCTGGCGGTCCAGCTCGGCGGCCGCGGAGGCGGCGGGGTCGAACGGTTCGGGCGCGCGGTCGGCGGCGGCGACGGTGGGCCAGGTCGGGTCGGGGGCGATGACGGGGACGGGCACGGGCGCTCCTCGGGGTCGTCGGTCCGGGAGGGGGTGAACGGACCGGCCGCCGGAGGAGTTCCCCCGCTCCGCGCGGTCCCTCAGTCCTCCGCGGCGTCGGCCTTCGGCCGGTCCCGGTCCTTGCTCGGCTGCACCCGCTTCGGCTCGCCCGGCATCTTCGGGTACTCCGGGGGGTACGGCAGGTCCCCGAGGTCGTGGTCCCGCTCGTCCTTCGCGGCGAGCTCCAGCAGCCCGTCGAGCACCCCCGGCGCGACGGCGTCGGTCCCCGCGGCGGGCGAGGTGCGCGCGACGAGCGGGGCGAACAGGTCGCCGACCTCGGCGAACCGGGCGGGCATCGTCGTCACGTCGAAGTCGTCGGGGTGCACGTCGGCGACCTCCTCCCAGCGCAGCGGCGCGGAGACGGTGGCGCGGCGGTTGGGGCGGACGGAGTACGCGGACGCGATCGTGCGGTCGCGGGCCATCTGGTTGTAGTCGACGAAGATCGCCTCGCCGCGCTCCTCCTTCCACCACCTGGTCGTGACCTGCCCGGGCAGCCGGCGCTCCAGCTCGCGGCCCAGCGCGATCGTCGCGCGGCGGCACTGGGTGAACGACCAGCGCGGCTCGATCGGCACGAAGATGTGGATGCCCCGGCCGCCGGAGGTCTTGGGGAACCCGGTCAGCCCGTGCTCGGCGAGGATCTCCCGGACGTGCGGCGCGACCCGCGCGGCGTCGTCGAAGGTGGTGCCGGGCTGCGGGTCCAGGTCGATGCGGAGCTGGTCGGGCGCCTCGACGTCGGCGCGGGTCACGGGCCACGGGTGGAAGGTCAGCGTGCCCAGGTTCGCGGCCCACGCCACGACGGCGAGCTCCGTCGGCGTCACCTCGTCGGCGGTGCGCCCGGACGGGAACGTGATCGTCGTCGACTCGACGTAGTCCGGCGCGCCCTGCGGGACCCGCTTCTGGAAGAACGCGTCGCCCTTGTTGTCCACCCGGGTCGACAGCTTCGCGCCCTCGAACCAGCCGCGCGGCCAGCGCTCCAGCGTCGTCGGGCGGTCGCGCAGCGCGCCGAGGATGCCGTCGCCGACGCTCACGAAGTACCGGACGACGTCGATCTTGGTCAGACCGCGGTCCGGGAAGTAGACCTTGTCGGGGTTGGAGACCCGCACGGTGCGGCCGCGCACCTCGATCTCCTCGGCGGGCACCTTCGACGGGCTCATGGTGGTCACGCTAGGGCCGACGGGGCCCGCGCGCACCCACCCGGCCGGGACGGGGGGCGGTCAGGCGGCGGGGGTCGCGCCGCCGGCGGCGAGCGCCACGTCCAGGTCCGCGAGGACCCGGCGGCACTCCTCGACGTCCCACGGGGTGCCGGCGATCTCGAACTCGAACAGCACCGGCCGGCCCGAGCGGGCCGCGACGTCCCGCGCGGCGTGCTGGTAGTACCGGCCGAAGTTCCGGTTCCCGCTGCCGATCACCCCGACCATGCGGCGGCGGTTCACGGGGGAGCGCAGGAACCGGCGCACCGCCTCCGGGATGGTGTCGTTGGCCTCGTTGCCGGTCTTGTAGGACGGCGTGAGCAGCACCCAGGGCCCGTCGGCCTCGCTGAGGCGGACCTCGCGCCGGGACAGGTCGAGCACCGGCCGGTCGAGCCGCAGCGCGAACGACCGCACGAGCCCGGAGCTCGACGAGTAGAAGTACACCGGGGTCTGCCGCACGCTCACCCTCCGACCCTCCCCGCACGGCGGCCGCGGCGCCGGGGACCAACGTCCCGCGCCCGTCGTCGGCCACCAGGTCGCCGAGTCTCCCCTTCGCGTCTGCGAGCGGCGACCTGATCGGAGTCCGGAGATGGAGACTCGGCGAGGTTCCGGGGCCGGGTACGCGAAACGGCCGGGCGCCCCCCGGAGGGGGTGCCCGGCCGTTCGCGCGTCAGCGGGTCAGAGCTGGTCGCCCGTGCCGCTCTCGGACGGGGCGCTCGCCTCGTTCGCCGGGGTGCTGCCGCCGCGGGCCGCCGCGATCGACTCGTGCGCCGCCGCGACCACGGCGTCCGCCGTGATGCCGAACTCCTCGTAGAGCGTCTCGTACGCCGCGGAGGCGCCGTAGTGCTCGAGCGACACGGCGCGGCCGGCGTCGCCGAGGATCTTCCACCAGGACAGCGCGATGCCGGCCTCGACGGAGACGCGGGCCTTCACCGAGGACGGGAGCACCGACTCGCGGTAGGCCTCGTCCTGCTCGGCGAACCACTCGAGCGACGGCGCGGAGACCACGCGGGTCGGGACGCCGGCGGCCTCGAGGGTCTCGCGGGCCGCGACGGCCAGCTGCACCTCGGAGCCGGTGCCGATGAGGATGACCTCCGGCGTGCCGGTGGACGCCTCGAGCAGCACGTAGGCGCCCTTCGCGACGCCCTCGGCGGACGCGAAGCCCTCCTCGCCGCGCGGGAACGTCGGGACGTTCTGCCGGGTGAGGATGAGCGCCGCGGGGCCCTCGGTGCGCTCGAGGATCGCCTTCCACGCCTGCGCCGTCTCGTTGGCGTCGGCGGGGCGGACGACCGCGAGGCCCGGGATGGCCCGGACGGCGGTGAGGTGCTCGACCGGCTGGTGGGTCGGGCCGTCCTCGCCGAGGCCGATCGAGTCGTGCGTCCACACGTAGATCGCCGGCACGCCCATGAGCGAGGCCAGGCGGACGGCGCCGCGCATGTAGTCGGAGAACGTGAAGAACGTCCCGCCGTACGGCCGGGTCAGGCCGTGCAGGGCGATGCCGGACAGGATCGCGCCCATGCCGTGCTCGCGGATGCCGAAGTGCAGCGTGCGGCCGTACTCGTTGCCCGCGAACTCGTGGGTGGAGCGCTCGGCCGGGATGAAGGACGGCTCGCCCTTCATCGTGGTGTTGTTCGAGCCGGCGAGGTCGGCGGAGCCGCCCCACAGCTCGGGCAGCACCGGCGCGAGGGCGGACAGCACCTCGCCGGAGGCGGCGCGGGTGGCGACGGCCTTGCCGGCGGGGAACGTCGGCAGGGCGTCGGCCCAGCCGGCGGGCAGCTTGCCGGCGCGCAGGCGCTCGAGCAGCTCGGCGCGCTCCGGGTTGGCCTCGCGCCAGGCGTCGAAGCCCTTGCTCCACTCGGCCTTGGCGGCGGCGCCGCGCTCGAGGGCCTTGCGGGTGTGCGCGATGACCTCGGGGTCGACGTCGAACGACTTCTCGGGGTCGAAGCCGAGGACCTCCTTGAGGCCGCGGACCTCGTCGGTGCCCAGCTTGGAGCCGTGCGAGCCGTGCGTGTTCTGCTTGGTCGGCGACGGCCAGGCGATGATCGTGCGCAGGCCGATGAACGACGGGCGGTCGGTGACGGCCTTGGCGGCCTCGATCGCGGCGTGCAGCGCGTCCACGTTCTCCGTGTACTCGCCGCCGGCGGTCCAGTCCACGAACTGGACGTGCCAGCCGTAGGCCTCGTAGCGCTTGACGACGTCCTCGGTGAACGCGATCTCGGTGTCGCCCTCGATCGAGATGTGGTTGTCGTCCCAGATCGCGATGAGGTTGCCGAGCTTCTGCGTGCCGGCGATGGACGAGGCCTCGGAGGACACGCCCTCCTGCAGGTCGCCGTCCGAGCAGATCGTGTAGACGAAGTGGTCGAACGGGCTGGTGCCCGGCGCCGCCTCGGGGTCGAGCAGGCCGCGCTCGCGGCGGGCCGCCATCGCGAAGCCGACGGCCGAGGAGATGCCCTGGCCGAGCGGGCCGGTGGTGATCTCGACGCCCTCGGTGTGCTTGTACTCGGGGTGGCCCGGGGTCTTCGAGCCCCAGGTGCGCAGCGCCTCGAGGTCCTCGAGCTCCAGGCCGAAGCCGGCCAGGTAGAGCTGGATGTACTGCGTCAGCGAGGAGTGGCCCGCCGACAGGATGAACCGGTCGCGGCCCAGCCAGTGCGGGTCCGCCGGGTCGTGCCGCAGCACGTTCTGGTAGAGCAGGTACGCGGCCGGGGCCAGGCTGATCGCCGTGCCGGGGTGGCCGTTGCCGACCTTCTCGACCGCGTCGGCGGCCAGGACACGCACCGTGTCGACGGCCTTGACGTCGAGCTCGGTCCAACCGACCTGCTGGGCCACAGGAGCCTTCGCGTTCACCGCACCTCATTTCCGCCCGGACCTCGGCGGCCCGGATCATCGGGGGTTGCTGCTCGCCCGGTCGCGACGGACCGGCCGCGGGCACTGCCTCCGAGCCTAGACTCCCGGGCGGTGGCGCGGGACATCGGGCCCACGGCCCAGGGGCCCGGGTGAGGTAACCGACAGGCGGACACGCGTCTCGTGCGTCGGACGGTTGACCTACGCTTGACCGGTGACCGACCCCCAGCCCTCGCTCGAGGCCCGCCGCGGCCTCGCGCGCCACGAGGTCCCCGACCCGTTGCGCAACGACGTCCGGATGCTCGGCGAGTTCCTCGGCCGCGTGATCCGCGAGTCCGGCGGCGACGACCTGTTCGACGACGTGGAGCGCGTCCGCGCGCTGACGATCCGCGCCCACGACGAGCAGGACCTGTCCGCGCTCACGGAGGCGGAGGAGCTCGTCGGCTCCTTCTCCATCGAGCGCGCCCAGCAGGTCGCCCGCGCCTTCACCTGCTACTTCCACCTGGCGAACCTCGCCGAGGAGCACCACCGCGTCCGCGTGCTGCGCGCCCGCGAGGCGGAGCTGCCGGCCGGCGAGCTGATGCAGGACGACTCCCTGCCCGCGGCGATCGACGCCCTGGCCGGCGAGGTCGGCCGGGACGAGGCCCTGCGCCGGCTGCAGGAGCTGGAGTTCCGCCCGGTGCTCACCGCGCACCCGACGGAGGCCCGGCGACGCTCCGTGTCCCGAGCGATCCGGCGCATCTCCGACCTGCTGGCCGAGCGGGACGCGCTCGCCGCCGGCGGCACCTCCCGCGCGGAGAACGACCGCCGCATCCTGGAGGAGATCGACACGCTGTGGCGCACGTCGCCGCTGCGGGCGCAGAAGCCCACGGTGCTGGACGAGGTCCGCACCGTGATGAACATCTTCGACACCACGCTGTTCGACACGTTCCCGACCGTGTACCGCCGCCTGGACGACTGGCTGTCCGGCGCGGGCGCGGGGCGGCAGGAGCCGGCGGTCCGCCCGTTCGTGCGCCTGGGCTCGTGGATCGGCGGCGACCGGGACGGCAACCCGAACGTCACCGCCGAGGTGACCCGGGCCGCCGCGGCGCTGGCGAACGAGCACGTGCTCGGCGCGCTGGAGGAGTCGGCGCGCAAGATCTCCGCCAAGCTCACGCTCGACGACACCGGCACCCCGGCGAGCGCCGAGCTGACCGCGCTGTGGCACCGGCAGCGGGACCTCTCGGAGCACGCCGCGACCAAGGCCGCCGCCGAGGTGAAGCACCAGCCGCACCGCCGCGCGCTGCGCATGGTCGCGGAGCGGCTCGCCGCGACCCGCCGCCGGGACGCGGACCTGTCCTACGCGGGCCCGGAGGAGCTGCTGGCCGACCTCGACGTCGTGCAGCGCTCGCTCGAGGCCGCCGGCGCGACCCGCGTGGCGTTCGGCGACCTGCAGAAGCTCATCTGGCAGGTGCAGACCTTCGGGTTCCACCTGGCCGAGCTGGAGGTGCGCCAGCACTCGCAGGTGCACGCCGCCGCGCTCGCGGACGTCGCGGCCAAGGGCCTGGACGGCGACCTCGAGCCCCGCACGGTCGAGGTGCTCGACACCTACCGCGCCATCGGGGCCGTGCAGCGCCGGTACGGCGTCGCCGCGGCCCGCCGGTACATCGTGTCGTTCACCCAGGCGCCGGAGCACCTGGCCGCGGTCTACCAGCTCGCCGAGCTGGTGTTCCCGGACCCGGCGACCCGCCCCGTGATCGACGCGATCCCGCTGTTCGAGACCTTCGCGGACCTCGAGGCCAGCGTCGACATCCTGGAGTCGATGCTCACGCTGCCCGCCGTGCAGGCGCGGCTCGCGGAGAACGGCCGGCGCGTCGAGGTCATGCTCGGCTACTCGGACTCGTCCAAGGACGTCGGCCCGGTGGCCGCGACCCTGGCGCTCGACGTCGCGCAGAGCCGGATCGCCGCCTGGGCCGCGAAGCACGACATCAACCTCACGCTGTTCCACGGCCGCGGCGGCGCCCTCGGGCGCGGCGGCGGCCCGGCCAACCGCGCGGTGCTGGCCCAGCCCCCGGGCTCGGTCGACGGCCGGTTCAAGCTCACCGAGCAGGGCGAGGTCATCTTCGCGCGCTACGGGAACCCGACGATCGGCGCCCGGCACATCGAGCAGGTCGCCGCGGCGACCCTGCTGGCCGGGGCCCCGTCGACCGAGCGCCGCAACGCGGCCGCCACCGAGCGGTTCGCGGACCTGGCCGCCGCGCTGGACGCGTCGTCCCGCACGCGGTTCTACGAGCTGGTGCGCGCCGAGGGCTTCCCGCAGTGGTTCGCCCAGGTGACCCCGCTGGAGGAGATCGGCCTGCTGCCGATCGGCTCCCGCCCGGCGCGGCGCGGCCTGTCCGTCGAGTCGCTCGACGACCTGCGGGCGATCCCGTGGGTGTTCTCCTGGTCGCAGGCCCGCACGAACCTCGCGGGCTGGTTCGGCCTCGGCACCGCCCTGGACTCGGTCGGCGACCTCGCCGAGCTGCAGGCCGCGTACGCGGAGTGGCCGCTGTTCAGCACGATGATCGACAACGTCGAGATGTCGCTCGCGAAGACCGACGAGCGCCTGGCCGAGCGGTACCTCGCGCTGGGCGACCGGGACGACCTGGCGCAGCTCGTGCTCGAGGAGATGGCGCTCACCCAGCGGTGGGTGCTCGCGATCACCGGCTCCGACCGCATCCTGTCCCGCCGCCGGATCCTCGGCCGCGCGGTCCAGCTGCGCAGCCCGTACGTCGACGCGCTGTCGCTGCTGCAGATCCGGGCGCTGCGCGCGCTGCGCACCGGCGAGTCCGAGGACCTGGTCGAGGAGAACAAGCGGCTGCTGCTGCTCTCCGTCAACGGCGTGGCCGCCGGCCTGCAGAACACCGGCTGACCGGGCCCGCCCCGCACGCGCGACGGCCCGGCACCCCTCGGGGGGTGCCGGGCCGTCGGCGTCCGGACGGTGTCAGGCCCAGAGGCGCTTCGTGGCGATCTCGGCGCCCTGGACCAGGGTCTCGAGCTTGGCCCACGCGATCTGGTGGTGGATCCGGCCGCCCAGACCGCAGTCGGTCGCCGCGACGACGTTCTCCCGGCCGACCAGCCGCGCGAACCGCTCGATGCGGTCGGCGACGAGCTCCGGGTGCTCGACGACGTTCGTCGCGTGGCTCACCACGCCCGGGAGGATCAGCTTGCCCTCGGGCAGCTGCACGTCCTCCCAGACCCGCCACTCGTGCTCGTGGCGCACGTTGGCGGCCTCGAACGAGTACGCGCCCGCGTTCACCTTCAGCATCGTGCGGACGATGTCCGCCATCGGCAGGTCCGTGGTGTGCGGGCCGTGCCAGGAGCCCCAGCACAGGTGGTACCGGATGCGGTCCTCGGGCAGCCCGCGCAGCGCGTGGTTGAGCGCCTCGACCCGGAGCTCGGTGAACCGCACGTAGTCCTCGACGGTCGGCTCCGGGGTGATCTGGTCCCAGTTCTCCGCCATCGACGGGTCGTCGATCTGCAGCACCAGCCCGGCGTCGATGATCGCCACGTACTCCTCGCGGAGGGCGTCAGCCAGCGCCCAGACGTACTCCTCGTCCGTCGCGTAGTAGTCGTTGTCCATCCGGGCGGCGGACGCCGGCGCGATCGAGGTGATGAAGCCCTCCTGCGCGCCGGTGGCGTCGAGCGCCGCGCGCAGGTTGGCGACGTCCTCGGCGACCGCGTCCTGGCCGGTGTACGTCACCGGGGCCACGGCGGTCGGGAACGGCTTGGGGTCGCCGCCGTGGAACACGCCGCTGGTCGGGTCGGCGTACGCCTCCTCGAACCGCGCGCGGTCGCGGCGCCGGCCGAAGCCGGTCACCCGCACGTCGCCGGGGCCGGACTGCACGTCCTTGAAGATCCAGGAGGCGCCGTCGCGCAGCTCCAGGCCACCGAGGCGCTGGAACGAGTACGACCACCAGGCGCCGTAGTCGATGGCGCTGCTCATGGCCTTGCCGAACTCGCCGTCGCCGGGCACGTCGAGGCCCAGGTCGACCTGGCGCCGCACCAGGTCCGTCACCGCCTCGCGGAGCAGGCCGGCGTGGTCCCCGGCGTCCTGGCCGGCCTCGCGGGCGGCGTTGGCGGCGATCAGCTCCGGCGTGCGGGGCAGGCTGCCGGCGTGGCTGGTGAGGACGTGGTCGGTGCTGCGGATCATCGGGTCTCCCGGCTCGGGGCGGACGTGCCGGCCCATCGTCGCACCGCACCCGGACCCGGGTGGTGGCCGTCCAGGGGGCGGGCCGCGGCGTGCGTGGGTGCCGGCTCGGGCCCCGGCGCGGGTCAGAGCAGGGGCAGGACCTGCTCGCGGACCTGCTTGCGCAGCACCTTGCCGAGCATCGACCGCGGGGTGTCCTCGATCGCGACGACCCGCTGCGGCACCTTGTATGCCGCCAGGTGCTCCCGGCAGTAGGCCCGCAGCGCCGCCTCGTCCAGCGTCGCGCCGGGCTCGAGCTCGATCGCCGCGACGACCTGCTCGCCGCCACGCTCCAGCGGCCTGCCGATCACCGCGGCGTCCGCGACGGACGGGTGCCCGCGGAGCACGGCCTCGACCTCGGACGGCGACACGTTGAACCCGCCGGTGATGATGAGCTCCTTGGCGCGGTCGACGATGGTGGTGAACCCGTCGGCGTCGACCGTGACGATGTCGCCCGTCCGCAGCCAGCCGCCCGGGAGCAGGGTGGCGGCCGTCGCGTCCGGGTCGTTCCAGTAGCCGGCGAACACCTGCGGACCGTTCAGGAGCAGCTCGCCGGGCTCGCCCGGCGGGACCTCCACCGCCGGGTCCTCGGGGTCGACGACGCGCATCCGGGTCGACGGGAACGGGACGCCGATGGTGCCGGGGCGCCGGGTGGGGTGGAACGGGTTGCCGAGCGCCACCGGCGACGACTCGGTCATGCCGTAGCCCTCGACGAGCAGGCCGCCGGACATCGACTCCCACAGCTCGACCGTCGCGTCCGGCAGGTTCATCGCCCCGGAGATGCAGAACCGGCACGACGCGAGCGACACCCCGCGCTCCTTGGCGGCCATCGCGGTGCGCTCGTAGATCGGCGGCACCGCGCAGTAGACCGTGGCGGGCGACTTCTTCATCGCGTCGAGCACGAGCTCCGTGTCGAACTTCGGGAACAGCACGAGCAGACCCTGCTTGCGCACGCCGTACGTGAGGTACAGCGTCATGCCGAAGGCGTGGAACATCGGCAGGATCGCGTAGAACACCTCCTTGCGGTACTCCGCACCGTGCATCCACGCCTCGCCCTGCAGGGCGTTCGCGTACAGGTTGAGGTGCGTGAGCATCGCGCCCTTCGGGCGGCCGGTCGTGCCGGAGGTGTACTGGATCGCCGCGAGGTCCGTCACGGCGGGCCGCGGGTGGCCCGGGTCGAGCGGGCCGTGGGACAGCAGGTCCTCCCACGGGATCGTGCCCGGGGCGGGCGCGGTCAGGGACCGGCGGGTGGCGCGCAGGCTCGGGATCGGCAGCGACAGCGCCGCGCGCTTCACCGCGGGGAACGCGCGCAGCAGGTTCACCGACACGACGTGGTCCACGCCGATGTCGGCGGGGAACTGCCGGACCTGCTCGACGGCCTTGTCCCAGGCGATCACGACGCGGGCCTGGTGGTCCTCGAACTGGTGCCGCAGCTCGCGCGAGGTGTACAGCGGGTTGTGCTCGACGACGACGGCGCCGAGGCGGAGCACCGCGTAGAACGCGACGACGTGCTGCGGGCAGTTCGGCAGCAGCAGCGCGACCCGGTCACGCGGCTTCACGCCCAGGCGGCGCAGGCCCTCGGCGACCCGCTGGACCTGCGCGCCGAGCTCGGCGTAGGTGGTGCGGCGGCCGAAGAACTCCAGCGCCGGCGCGTCACCCGCCTCGGCGACGGAGCGGTCGAACATCCCCACCAGGGACTCGGTGGGGAGCTCGATGTCGGCGGGGACGCCGGGCTGGTACTGCGCGAGCCAGGGGCGGTCGTCGGTCGAGGTCATGCCGCCATCGTGGCAGCCCCGGCGCCGAGCCTGCAGCACACGCTGGATTCGCACCCCGGGAACCGCGCATCTGCTGCACAGTCGGCGGGGGCGCGGGCGGGGGCGGGGCGGTGGCGGCGGGGGGCGTGCCGCGGTGGGTCAGCCCAGGCGGGGGGCGCCGAACGGCACTCGCTGCGCGAGGTCGCGCAGGACGTGCAGCAGGATCCGGTTGAACGCGACCGGCGCGTGGCTGTTCACGTCGTGCCCGGCGTTCGGCACCACCCACTGCCGCGCGCCCGGGTGGGCGCCGAGGTAGCGGCGGGCCCCGAACCGCAGCGGGTCGCGGGAGCCGTTGACCAGCCAGACCGGCAGCGCGAGCCGGCGCAGGTCCTGCACCGGCGTGTAGCCGTGCAGGGCGCTGAGCATGTCGGTGACGACGTGCCAGGTGCCGCCGCCCAGGCCGAGCGCCTGCACCACCCGGCGCGACGCGCGGCGGTAGGCGCTCAGCGGCTTGCCCTTGAGGTCGGTCGAGCAGCCCGCCAGCACGACGCCCGCGAGCCGGTCCTCGTGCCGCGCGGCGTACGCGAGCGACATGTACCCGCCGAGCGACAGCCCGACGAGCAGGGGCGGCTCGGTGCAGGAGCGCACGGCGGCGTCGATGGCGGCGAGGCCGCCCTCGAACGTCAGGCGCTCGTGCGCGCGGCTGCCGTGGCCGGGCAGGTCGATCGCGATCGTCGGGTGGCCGCCCTCGGTCAGGGCGCGGACCTGGTCGTCCCAGATCTTCGACGAGGTGCGGGTGCCGTGCACGAGCACGATGGGGTGCGGCTGCTGCTGCTGGGGGAGGGACATGCGCCGTTCCGGGGGGAGGTGCTCGGCCGTCCGTGGCCGGGCGAGGGGCTCCGCGGCGGTGGTCCGGACCGCGGGATCTCCCTCCACGGTAGCCGCCGAACCTGGGACGCACCTGAGGCGTGAGGCGGATCACCCGGGTGACCCGCGGCACCCTGCGCGGGCCCGCAGGTCAGACGCCGAGCAGCCCTCGGCGGTGCGCGATCGCGACCGCCTCGGCCCGTCCGCCGGCGCCGAGCTTGTCCAGCACGCGGGACATGTGCACGGAGACCGTCTTGCCGCTGATGTAGAGCCGCTCGCCGATCTGCCGGTTGCTCAGGCCCTCCGCGGCGAGCGCCAGCACCTCGGACTCCCGGCCGGTGAGGACGTCGGTGCCGCCGGGCACGACACCCGGCACGTCGAGCCGCCCGCGGCGGGCGAGGTCGGTGACGGCGGTGACCAGCGGGGCGGCGCCGATCGCGCGCGCCTCGGCGACCGCGCCGCCGCGGGCGCGCAGGCCGCGGCCGCGCTCGCC
>NZ_SZYE01000006.1 GCF_005239125.1 Cellulomonas hominis
GCGGCGGCGGGCCTCGGCGGACCCGCGGCCGCGCGACCGCCCACGCCAGGTCCGGCACCGACCCGCCCGCCCAGCACCGCACCTCGTAGCGGAACAGCCGCGACCGTCCCAGCGCCCGCGCACCGACCGGGCCGGTCGCCACCACCCCGCGGTCGCCGGGCGGCTGGCCCCAGACGGGCGTCACCTCGACGACGACCTGCGGGCCGCCCGACGGCCGCACCAGCAGCGCGGCGTGCACCAGCGCCCGGCGCGGCCGGCGGTCCCGGAGCGCCGCCAGCGACTCGTAGACCCGGCCGCTCGCGCGCACCACGCGGGGGCCACCGGCGCCGAGCGGGATCCAGCACACCTCGACGCCGGCAGCCGGACCGGGGTCGGGAGCGCGGTCGGTGCCCATGCCCCCATCCCGCCATCGCCGCGGGCCCGTCGCCACGGACCGACGTCCCGGGCGCGTGGGTCGACCGCGGGTGGACGGGGGGTTCCCCGCCCCGCGGTCCGGCTGCTACGGTCGCGGCCCCGGTAAGGACAGCCTTACCAACCTCGACGTCCAGGAGTGCCCGTGGTCCGCAGCAGCAACCTCACCGGCCGGCGCAAGCCCGACGTCACCGAGCTGCTGACCCTGCACGTCCTGCGGACCGAGCGCGTGTCCACCGGGTTCGTCCGGGTCACGCTGGGCGGGGGAGACGCCGCGCGGTTCCGGCCCATGGGCTACGACCAGTGGTTCCGCCTGTTCATCCCGGTCGCCGACGACGCGGTGCTGTCCCGGCTGCCGAACAGGCTCGACACCCTCGCCTACCTGAAGTACCTCGCGATCGCCCGCACCGAGCGGCCCGTCCTGCGCAACTACACGGTCCGCGCGTACCGGGCCACCGGCCCGGAGGGGCCCGAGCTCGACGTCGACTTCGTCCTGCACGGCACGCCCGAGGACGGCACCAGCGGCCCCGCCGCGACCTGGGCGCAGACCTGCGCGCGCGGCGACGCCGTCGCGATCCTGGACGAGGGCATCACCTTCCCCGCCGCGACCGCCCGCGACCGGGTGCTGCTCGCCGCGGACGAGACCGGGCTGCCCGCCGTCGCCGGCATCCTCGGCTCCCTCGGTGCCGACGCGCGCGGGGTCGCGGTGATCGAGGTGCCGCACGCCGACGACGTGCAGGACCTCGCCGGCCCCGCGGGCGTGCAGGTGCGCTGGGTGGTGCGCGACGACCCGCACAGCGTCCCGGGGCCCGCGGCGCTCACGGTGGTCGAGGCGCTGCCCCTGCCGGAGGAGCCCGTCACCGCGTGGGTCGTGGGGGAGCAGTCGCTCGTCGCCGGGGCCCGCCGGCACTGGGTCGCCGCGGGCGTGCCGAAGCAGGACGTGACGTTCTGCGGGTACTGGCGGGCGGCGCGGGTGCGGGCGGCGGCGTGATCCCCGGGGCGTGAGTCGCGAGGCGTGCACCTCGGTGTGAGCCGGACGCTTCGGCGCGCACGGGACCGGAGCCAGGACGCTCAGGCTCGGGCCCGGACGCTCAGGCTCGGGCCGGGACGCTCGATCCCGAGCCGGACGCTCAGGCGCCCGGCTCGGGCTCGGGCGCCACCGGCTCGACGAGCTCCGGCCCGTCGTTCGCCACGTTGCCCACGGCCCGCCCGACCTCGCGCGGGACCAGGTGCGGCTCCGGGACGTTCACGAGCATCGCCCCGACCTCGTCCGCGGCGGTGATGCCCGGGTCCAGCCACTCGTCCCACAGGTGGCCGGGGAGCAGCACCGGGCAGCGGTCGTGGATGTGACCGAGGCTGTCGGTCGCGGGGCGGGTGATGATCGTGACCGTCCACAGCCACCGCGTCGGGTCGTCGTCGGCCTTGCTGTGGTCGCGCCACAGCTCGTACAGCCCGGCCGCGGCCAGCGGCTCGGCACCGTGCAGGAAGTACGGCGTCTTGGGGCCGCGCTCGTTCGCCTGCCACTCGTAGTAGCCGTCCATCGGCACCAGGGCGCGCCGCTTCGCCGCCGCCTTCCGGAACGCCGGCTTGTCCAGCACCGTCTCGGAGCGGGCGTTGATCATCCGGGACCCGATCGACACGTCCTTGGCCCACGACGGCACGAGGCCCCAGCGGGCCTGCCGGAGCTGGCGCTGCGGGCCGTCGTCCTCGACGCGCTCGAGCACGACGGGCACGTCCTGAGTCGGGGCGACGTTCCAGGACGGGCCCGGGTGCTCACCGAGGATCCGGTCGATCGCGAGGTCGCGCTCGAGCTGGTCGGCGGCGCGGGTCTGCGCGTAGCGGCCACACATGGAGCCCAGTGTGCCGCGCACCACCGACATCGACGACGCGGAGGCGTCGGCCGCGGGTCGGGAGTGCGGGCCCGGGCACGAGAGCGCGGCGGGCTCGGGCATCGGCCGTGGCGTGGGCGGGCTCAGGTGCCCGGCGCCGGCGGGGTGTGCAGCGGAGGCGGGGCGCCGGACTAGAACGGGGGTGGTGCGTCGTGGGGGTCGGCGGTGGCGTCGTGGCTGTGCCCCGTGCCGGGTCGGGTGAGGTAGCGGTGGCCGGTGGGGGTGATCCACTCGAAGAGGCCGGGTTGGATCTGGCGCAGGCGGAAGCCGCCGTCGGTCTTGAGGCGGTGGTGGCGGTGGCACAGGGGTCCGAGGTTGTCGGCGTCGGTTCTGCCGAGGGGTGTGTCGGGGTCGGTGCCGGGTCGGGGGTGGAACTCCTTGGTGTGGTCGAGGTCGCAGGCGCGGGCCGGGACGGTGCACCCCGGTGCGGCGCAGGTGGCGTCGCGGGTGCGGACGAGCTCGGCCAGTGCGGAGGGTGGTCGGTAGCGTTCGCGGCCCACGTCCAGGACGCGGTCGGTGAGCGGGTCGGTGACGACCCGCTGCCAGACGCCGCCGGTGGCGAGTGCCCTGGCCCGGGTCGCGTCGAGGGGGCCGTGCCCGTCGAGGTGGGCGGGTTGGTCGTCCAGGCCGAGCAGGGTGGACGCAGCGATGGTGATGCGGACCTCGGCGCCCGGGCGGCCGGAGCAGCGGGTGCAGCCACGCCGCGCGGTGGGCGCGGCGGCGACGGTCGGCGGGTCGGGCGCGGTGGCGACGGTGCTGGTCTCGTTCCCGGTCGCGGTCCCGACCTCGGTGCTGGCGTCGGTCTCGGCTTCGGCGTCGGTGGCGGTGCGCCCGGCGGTGCGGGCGGCGGAGCAGGGTGGTCCTGGCCGGGTGCGGGGTGCGCGGCGGTGTCGCCGAGCGGGGTGAGGGTGGCGATCGGGATCGGCTCGACCGGGGGTGCGAGCACCGGCCCGTCCCGGTCGGAGAACCACGTCCCGTTCCACGCGCGTCTCGGCTGCGGTGGCTGCGGTGGGCCCGGGGTCAGCTGGACCTCGAACGCCGGCCCGTCGGATGCGGGCACGTCACCGACGACGAGGTCCCGGAGCCCGTCGGCGCGCAGCTGGTCCAGGGTGCGGGGGTCACCCAGGGCCTTCGCGGTCTTCGCGGCGTGGGTCAGCACCCCGTCGACGCGGATCGCGTCCTCGGCGTCCAGGACCAGCCACATGGACGCCATCCCGTCCGGTTGCGGCCGCGGGTGGGAGACCCTCCTGGTGCGCCGGGCGCGGTCGTGGCGGCCGGCGGCGCCCTCGGGGTCGAGCAACCGGATCTCCCGCTCGACCCGCTGTCGTAGCTGGGCGACCGAGCACTGGTCGGCGTCGGGCAGCACCGCGTCCTCCACCGCGTGCGCGACCTGGAAGGGCAGGTCCGCCAGCGTCGCGGCGAGGACCTGGGCTCTGGCGGCGTCGATGTGCCCGGCCTGCAGCGCCTCGTGGGTCTGCCCGAGCAGGCTGTCCAGGACGACCGCCCGGTGCACGGTCTTCGTCGCGGTGACCCGGGGCCACCCGAGCCGCATCGCGAGCTCGTCGCCGGCGACGCACGCCTGCGTCGGCGGCGCCCCGGCGAGCGGTGACCAGTCCGGGCGCATCTCGTCCCGCGAGGCGAGGACTGCGATGGCGTCGAGCATGGCGGCGTGCTGGTGGCTCTCCATGCGCGCCCGCGCCGCGACCACCTCCACCAGGACCGCCGAGGGCAGCACGTCCAGGTCCAGGCCCCGCAACCACGCGTCCAGCTCGGGCCCGGGCGGGCAGGACCGGATCGCCTCGACCTGACGCTGCTCACCCGTCCTCGGCGACCCACCGGCCGCCACCACGGGGTCCGGACCGAGGTCCGTCAGGCACGCCCCGTCGGGCCCGTAGACCGGCAGCACCACGGCGGCGACCACGTCGCCGCCCGGGTGTTCCTGCAGGTCAAGTGCCATGGGACAACGCTACCGGCGACCACCGACACGCCCCCGGGTGGCCCCGTCGTAGGCTGCCCCCGTGCGAGCGACCCTGATCCACGGCCCCCGTGACGTCCGCCTCGAGCAGGTCCCGGACCCGACCATCCAGCGCCCGACCGACGCCCTCGTGCGCGTCGTCGCGTCCTGCGTGTGCGGCTCCGACCTGTGGCCCTACCGCGGCGTCCGGCCGACGAAGGAGCCGCGCCGGATCGGGCACGAGTTCGTCGGCGTGGTCGAGGAGGTCGGGTCGGACGTCCGGACGCTGCGCCCGGGCCAGTTCGTCGTCGCGCCGTTCACCGTGTCCGACGGCACCTGCGTGCACTGCCGCAACGGCGTGCACACGTCCTGCGTGCACGGCAGCGGGTGGGGCGGCGACGACGCCGAGGGCGTGTTCACCGACGCCGGTCAGGGAGAGTTCGTCCGTGTCCCGCTCGCCGACGGCACGCTCGTCGTGATGCCCGGGACCCCGGACGCCGACCTCCTGCCGCACGTCCTCGCGCTGACCGACGTCATGGGCACCGGGCACCACGCGGCGCTGTCGGCGGGCGTCGGCCCGGGGTCGACGGTCGCGGTGGTCGGCGACGGGGCGGTCGGCCTGTGCGCGGTCATCGCGGCGAAGCGGCTCGGCGCGGAGCGCGTCGTCGCGATGTCCCGGCACGCGACCCGGCAGGCGCTGGCGCGCGAGTTCGGCGCCACCGACGTCGTGGCGGAGCGCGGCGACGAGGGCGCCGCGGCGGTGCGTGACCTGCTCGGCGGGGTCGGCCCCGACCAGGTGCTGGAGTGCGTCGGCACGAAGGAGTCGATGCAGCAGGCGCTCGACACCGCGCGCCCGGGCGGCCAGGTCGGCTTCGTCGGCGTCCCCGCCGGCGGGCCGGAGCTGCCGGTGCAGCAGATGTTCGGCACGAACGTCGGGGTCCGCGGCGGCGTCGCCCCGGTGCGCGCGTACATCGAGGAGCTCGCCGCGGAGGTGTGGGCGGGCGCGATCCTGCCGGGCAAGGTGTTCGACCTGGTGCTGCCGCTGGACGAGGTCGCCGAGGCGTACGCCGCGATGGACGAGCGCCGCGCGATCAAGTCGATGCTGCTGCCCTGACGCCGTCACGGTCCTCGAGGAACGGGGCGCGCGGCGCGGGGCGGCGGCGAGGTGACCGGCCCGGGTAGGTTCGACGGCGTGAGCCAGACCGCCCTGCCGTCCGCCACCCTCGCCGACGTCGTCGGCCTGCTGGAGCGCCGCTACCCGCCGCGCACCGCCGAGTCCTGGGACCGTGTCGGTCTGGTGACCGGCGACCCCGCCCAGCCGGTCCGCCGGGTGCTGTTCGCCGTCGACCCGCTGGCCGCCGTCGTCGACGAGGCCCTGGACTGGAGTGCCGACCTGGTGGTCGTGCACCACCCGCTGCTGCTGCGCGGCGTGCACTCGGTGGCGGCGACCACCGCCAAGGGCGCGCTGCTGCACCGGCTGGTCCGCGCCGGGGTCGCCCTGTACACGGCGCACACCAACGCGGACGCGGCCGCGGGCGGCGTGGCGGACGAGCTGGCCCGCCTGGTCGGCCTGCGGGACCTGCGCCCGCTCGTCCCCGCCCCGGCCGAGCCGCTGGACAAGCACGTCGTGTTCGTCCCCGCCGGCGACGCCGAGCGGCTGGTCGACGCCCTGGCCGCCGCCGGCGCCGGCGCGATCGGGGAGTACAGCCGGTGCGCCTGGACGTCGACCGGCGAGGGCACGTTCACCCCGTCCGAGGCGGCCTCCCCGGCGATCGGCCGCGCGGGAGAGGCGGCCCGGGTCGTCGAGGCGCGGGTCGAGATGGTCGCGCCGCGCCGGCTGCGGGCCGCGGTGGTCGCCGCGATGCGCGCGGCGCACCCGTACGAGGAGCCGGCGTTCGACGTCCTGGAGCTGGCGACCTGGGACGGCCCGACCGGCACCGGCCGCGTGGGCCACCTGACCGAGCCGCTGACGCTGCACGCCTTCGCCGAGCGGGTCGCGTCCGTCCTGCCCGCCACCGCGCAGGGCATCCGGTACGCGGGCCCGCGGGAGGCGACGGTGCGGACCGTCGCCGTCGTCGGCGGGTCGGGGGACTCGCTGTTCGACGACGTCCGGTCCGCCGGCGTCGACGCCTACCTGACCGCCGACCTGCGGCACCACCCCGCCTCGGAGCTGCGGGAGCGCGCGGAGTTCGAGGCCCGCGGCGCCGCCGCCAGCCCGCCCTACCTGGTCGACGCCGCCCACTTCGCCTCCGAGTGGCCCTGGCTGCGTGGCGCGGAGCGGGACCTGCGCGCCGACCTGGCCGCGCGCGGCACTACGGTGGAGACCCGCGTGAGCACCCTGCGCACCGACCCGTGGACCGGCCGCGTCCCGGCGCCCTCCAGCACCACCGCACCGTCGGAAGGACACCACCCGTGACCAAGGCCTCCCCGCAGGACCAGAAGCGGCTGCTCGACCTCCAGGGGCTCGACACCAAGCTCGACCAGCTGGCGCACAAGCGCACCGCGCTGCCGCAGCACAAGCGCATCGCCGAGCTCGACGCGCAGCTGGCGGACCTGGACACCGCGATCGCCGCGTCGCGCACCGCCGTCGGCGACATCCAGCGCGAGGTCAGCAAGGCGGAGTCCGACGTGCAGCAGGTCCGGGACCGCGCCGCGCGCGACCAGACCCGCCTCGACTCCGGGCAGGGCTCGGCGAAGGACCTGCAGGCGCTGCAGAGCGAGCTGGTGTCGCTGGCCCGCCGGCAGGGCGACCTCGAGGAGGTCGAGATCGAGGCGATGGAGCGGCTGGAGGCGCACGAGGGCACGCTCCGCGAGCTCACGACCGCGCACGCCGCGCTGCTGAACGACCGGGCCGCCGTCGTCGCCGAGCGGGACGCCGAGCTGGCCGTCATCGAGAAGCAGGCCGCCGAGGTGCGGACCCAGCGCGACGCGATGGCCGCCCCGCTGGAGGACCGGCTGATCCAGCTCTACGACCGGCTGCGCGGGCGGCTCGGCGGCGTGGCCGTCGCCGCGCTGCGCCACGGGCGCTCCGAGGGCAGCGGCCTGCCGGTGCCGGCCACGGAGCTCGCCAAGATCAAGGCGACGCCCGAGGACGAGGTCGTCTACTGCGAGGACTCCGGGCGGATCCTGGTGCGCGGCGAGGACGCGTACTGATGGCCGCCGACGGCCCCGAGGGCACCGCGCAGCCGCCGGCGCCCGCGTCGTCGGGGTCGCCCGCGCGCCGCGGCCGCCCGTCCGGCGCCGCGGTCCGGTTCGACGACGCCCAGCCGGTCACGGTGATCCTGGTCCGGCACGGCGAGACCGAGATGACCGTCTCCCGCGGCTACTCGGGGTCCTCGGAGCCCGGACCGTCGCTCACCGAGCGCGGCCGGGCCCAGGCCGCCGCCGCGGGCGAGCTGGTCCGACGGGTCGGCGACGACCTGTGGGGCGACGTCCCGTACCCGACCGAGCTCATCGCGTCCCCGATGGTCCGCACCCAGGAGACGGCCGCGATCATTGGCGCCCGCCTGGGCCTGACCCCGCGCGTGGACCCCGCGTTCCAGGAGGCCGACTTCGGCGCGTGGCAGGGGCTCACCGCCGAGGAGATCGAGCAGCGCTGGCCCGGCCAGCTCGAGCCGTGGCACACCCGCGCCGACCTCCGACCCGAGGCCGGCGAGTCGATCGCCGACGTGGGGGAGCGGATCGGCGCCGGGCTCGACGCCCTGCTCGCCGCGGGCACCGACCGGACCGTGGTGGTCGTGTCGCACGCCGTGGCGATCCGGGCCGCGCTCGGGCGGACCATGGGCGCGCAGCCCGGGTCCTGGAGCCAGCTGCGGGTCGCGCCGGCCTCGGTGAGCATCATCCGGCTGTTCGCGGACAAGCGGGACGAGGTCGCGGTCGCCGGGGCGCCGAGCGAGGGCTGGCCGGCGCGCGGCTGACGCCGGTCCTAGACCGGCGGGTCCGTGCGGCGCCGGAGCCGCCAGGGGCGCGCGGCCGGGAGCAGACCCGGCACGCCGCCCATGGACCACCGCTGCTGCCGCCCGGGCAGGCCGCGGGCCGCCGACAGGCCGACGAGCACGCCCAGCGCGATCGCCACCATCGTGCCGCCGGTGGTGACGAGCGTGGACACCCCGTTGCTGTCGCCGTCGAGCAGGCTGGTCACGCCGGCCAGGCCGAGCGCTCCCGGCACCAGCATCCAGAACGCGGGCAGGAACGACGCGAGCGGCGACGGGCCGGAGGGGAACCGGGACACCGCCAGCGCGACCGGTGTCATCACGAGCGCGCCGACGAACGCCGACAGCGCCCCGCCGAGCAGCGCCCCGCCGAGCACCTGCGCCCCGTAGGCGACGGCCAGCACGAGGACCACCCAGCCGATCGTCTGCGGCCGTCCGCACCGGTACACCACCGTCCCGACGCCGAACGCGACCACGCCGAGCCACGGCGCCACCGGGCCGAGCCCGCTGCCGCCGGCCGCGAGGTCGACGCCGGGGACCCCGACGAGCGCCGCGGCGGCGACGATGCCGCCCGCCAGCAGCACGAGCTGCATCGCCCCCGCCGCGATCCGGCCGGCCCCGGAGAGCATCTGCCCGGTCGCGAGCTCGATGACGCCGGTCGTGAGCAGGCCGCCCGGCAGGAACAGCACCAGCGGCGCGACCAGCGACGGCAGCACGCCGAGGTCCGGCACCACCCGGGCCGCGAGCAGGACGGCCGCCGCGACGACGAACGCCGACGCGACCGTCACCAGCACCTCGGCACCGCTCGGCATCCGGCCCGACACCAGCTGCACCGCACCGACGCCCAGGCCGAGCCCGCCCGCCACCAGCAGGTCGGCCCACGAGCCGCCGAGCAGGGCGGCGAGGCCCACCGACAGCAGCAGGTACCCACCCAGCCGCGCGAGCATGCCGAACGGCGGCGGTGCGGCCCGCAGCAGGGTGATCCGCGCGGCCATGCCGGCGACGTCCGCGTCCGGCGCGACCGCGTCGCGGAGCACGTCGGTCACCTCGTCGACCTGGTGCAGCATGAGCTGGCGGCGGCCCGTGGACACCACCGCGGTCGCGACGCCGTCCCCGTCGGGGACGGACACGAGCAGCGCGGTCGGGAGCACGACGGTCTGGGTGCCGGGCACGCCGTGCGCGGCCGCGAGCTCGTCGAGGGTGTCGGCGACGGAGGACACCGTGTGCCCGGCGTCGACCATCGCCTCGCCCGCCACGACCATGAGGCGCAGCACGTCGGCGGGGGTCGGCGGGGCCGGCAGCTCGGCCGTGTCGCCGTCGACGGCGGGCAGGGCGGCGGTGGCCGCACCGGACTCGGTCCCGGCGGTCCCCGCCTCTCCCGCGAGCCGCGCCCGGCGGGCCGAGATCGCGACGACGGCCACCGCCCCGGCGACGACGACGGCCAGCGCGGCGATCAGCTCCGTCCAGGGGATCGCCGAGGTGGTGACGGCGGGCGGGCGGCTGAACGCCCGCGTGCCCGTGCCCGCGCCGGTGCCCGTCTCCGTCGGGGTCGGCGTCGGTCCGGGGGTGACGGCCGGCTCGGGCTCGCTCGTCGGGCTCGGGCTGGGGACCGGCTGCGGCTCGGCCGTCGGCGCCGGCGCGGGGACCTGCTGGGTCGGCGTCGGTGTCGGCACGGGTGCGGTGGTGGGCTCGGGCTGCGCCACCGACGGGGACGGCGAGGGCGCGGGGACGGCACCGGTGCCGGTGCCGGCGTCCTGGTCCTCGTCGGTCGTCGTGCCCGGCACGGCGGACCCGCCGCGCTGCGTGGACGAGCCGCCGTCCGACACGGACGCGCCCGCCGGCCCGCCCGCCACGGCGACGACCCCGACCAGGGCGAGGGCGAGCACCAGCAGCAGCGCCGCGACCCGCGCGGTGCTCGTTCGTCGCATGCTGCCGCCGTCCCCCTGCCGGTCGGTCGCCGCGGGCGGTCACCCGGGCCCGCCCCACGCTAGCGGGACGGGTCGCCCACGGCGTGCCCCGGCGGTGACCGGCCGGTGGGTGCCGGGTGAAGGGCCGGTGCAGGGTGCGCCCGGTCCCCGTCCCGCTACGCGACGACGAGCGACAGCGTCGCGGCGCGGCCGTCCGGCGCGTCGAGCTCGACCGCGAGCAGCTCCGTGCCGACCAGCTCCTGCGCCGCGCGGGCCAGCCGCTCCGGCGTCCCCGGCGCCGCGCCGCGCCGGGTGACGAGGTGCCGGGTGAGCACGCCGCGGGTGTGCTTGGCGTGGTGGGACACCACCGACCGCCTGCCGTCGACCTCGCGCAGCACCCGCACCTGCACCCACGACCCGTGGGCCGCGCGCGGCGGCTTCCACGCGGCGAGGTAGGTGGCCGACCGGCAGTCGACGACCAGCTCGCCGGCGGCGGCCCGGGGGTCCAGCTCAGCGCGCAGCGGCTCGCGCCACGCCGCCGCGAGCGGGCCGACCCCCGGGAGATCGACGCCCATCGACAGCCGGTAGGCCGGGATCCGGTCCTCCGGCGCGACCAGGCCCCACAGCCCGGACACGACGCGCACGCTCTCCGCCGCCCGGCGGCGCTGAGCCGTCGTCAGCCGGTCCAGGCCCGCCGCCCCGTACAGCACGCCGGTGTACACGGAGCGGGCCTCCGCCGCGGGGGCGTGGCGCAGGTCGACGTTCCGCGCCACCTCGTCGGCGATGCCCGCGCCCACGCCCAGCACCTCGACGGCGTCCGGGCGCGCGCTCGCCGCCACCAGGGCGTCCAGCACCCGCTCGCGCGTCGGCGTCAGGGACGGGGCGGACAGGGCGGCCAGGTCGAGGGCGGCGCCGCGGACCGGCGCGGTCTTGCCCTCGGACGGGGGGAGGAGGATCAGCACGCGCTGAACTGTAGGCCGCACGGAGCGGTCGGCCGGGTCGGGTCGGGCGTGCGGTTCGCCACGCGGGCGGGTGACGCCGGCACCGACCTCCCGCACCGGGCCGCCGGAGGTGCGAGCATCGCGACGTGCTGACGCGGGGGATGGACGGGGCGACGCGGTTCTGGGTCCGCGCGACGGGCCGGCGGGTGGAGCTGCCCGTGACGCCGTGGCTGCAGGGGCCGGTCGGGGACCTCGACCGCGTCGGTGACGCCTGGCTCCCGGCCGAGGCCGACCGGCTCGGCGCCGAGGTGGCCGGGCCCCGCGGCGCGGACGACGCCGGCCCCCGTGGCCTGCTCGGGTCGGTGGCCGACCTGGACCGACCGGGCTTCGCCGCCGACGCGCTCGCCGGACCGGTCCGCCGGTTCTACGAGCGCACGTCGACCTGGCGGCTCGACGCGTGGGTCGGCTGGGCGCCGTGGGCGTGGCCCTTCGGCTGGGCGGTCGCCGCGCTGTTCGCCCGCCGCCTCGACCGGCTCGCGCTGCCCATGCGCTCCCTCGACCTCGCGCACGGCATGTCGAGCGCGGTGACGCCGCTGGTCCGGGACGGCGCCCAGGTCGGCGCCCTGTGGCTGCGCCGGCTCCGGGCGACCGGGCGGATCGTGTTCAGCGGCCTCTACGGCGTCGTGCGGCTCCCGGCCTCCGGCGAGCCCGCCGTGCGCGTCACGTTCCCGCTGCCCCGCGGGCGGCTCGTGGTCCTGCTCCGGCCGACCGCCACCGCCCGGGGCGGGCTCGTGCTCACCTCCGGGGCCGGCGCGTGGGGCGAGCCCGGCGCGTACCTGGTGGTCGACGGGCCGGGCGGCTGCTGGGCGCGGCGCGTCCCCGTGCACGAGCGGTTCCACGTGTTCGTGGACGACGAGGGGGTGCTCCGCACCGACCACGACCTGCGGCTCGGCGCGCTGCCCGTGCTGCGGCTGCACTACCGGCTGACCGAGTCGCCGGGCGCGGGACCGGCCGCCCGCGCGGGTGAGGTGCCGGCCGCCCGGCCGGGCGAGGCAGCAGCCGGGGCGTAGTAGGCTGACCGGCGCGGATGAGCTGGCCAGGCGGCCGCGTCGAGCCCTCGGGCTCGCCGAGGAACGTCCGGGCTCCACAGGGCAGGGTGGTGGGTAACGCCCACCCGGGGTGACCCGCGGGACAGTGCCACAGAAAGCAGACCGCCACCGCACGGCCCTCGGGCCGGACGGTGGTAAGGGTGAAACGGTGGTGTAAGAGACCACCAGCGTGCCGGGTGACCGGCACGGCTCGGTAAACCCCACCCGGAGCAAGGCCAGACAGGGAGCGTTCGAGGGCTGCCCGCCCGAGCTCCCGGGTAGGCCGCTGGAGGCGCACGGCAACGTGCGTCGTAGATGGATGGTCGCCACCCGCGCGGGGGTAACCGCGCGCGGGGACAGAACCCGGCGTACCGGCCAGCTCATCCGCACTTTCCGGCCCCTGACCTGCGAAAACGTACGTCGCAGGTCGGGCCGCGCGGTCGATCGGGGCTCGCGACTCCGGTCCGCTGACCTGCGCTTATGTCTGCTTGTTCAGATCGGCAGCCCCCGAGCAGCCCCCAGGGTCAGCGGCGTCGCACGTCGTTCGCGGGGAGCCACACGGCTCCGGTCATGACCCGCAGGTCGACGATCCGGACGCGCACGACCGCGTGGCCGCGCCTGGGGCGCCACCACTCCAACGCGAGCGTGTCGATCTCCTCGGTGCCGGTGGCCCACCGCAGGGTCGCGACGACCGGGATCGGGCGCTCGACGTCGTGGTGGACGCCGGGCGGGACGGGGCGGGCGTTGAGGAGCTGCACCGCCGACGCGATGCGCGCCATGCCGCCGGGCACGAGCGGGGGGAGGTTCAGGGCCTCGTGACGGCGCTCGCCCACACCCAGACCCAGCCCTCGCGCCCGTGCGGGTCTTCGTAGTGCACGTGGACGGCGCGGGCGGTCCAGGCGACCGCTTCGCCGTCGACCTGGACGTCCCGTCCGCGGCCGTCGACGATCCATGCCTGGACGCGGGGCGGCTCCTCGGGCCGCGTCACGCGCGCGTCGGCGAGCACTTTCTGCGGCACCTGCCGCGCCATGTCCCGCATCGGGACTCGATCCACCACCTACCCAGTATCGAACACGTGTTCGAACCGCGATGAATCGTGAGGTCGGGGCGTGCCGGTGGCGCGGACTGCTCGATCGTCGAGCGGCGGACCACCCTCCAAGCCCGCCGCTCGACGGCGCAAGCGCGCTACTCAAAAGTAGCGTGCGCCCGCGAGCCCCTTAGGCAAAGGGGAACGCCGTCGTCGTCGACGGCGATCGGGGGGACGCCGGCCGCGGCGAGAGCATCGACTGCATGCAGGGCGGCGTGCACGTCGAGCGGCTCGCGGTCCGTCTCCCGGAGCGCGCCGCCGGAGATGCCGGTGGTGATGAGCGCGAGCACGGCGCGGGTGGCGGAGTCCATGCGGTCGATTCGGTCGGGGGAGATCGTGATCGTGTCCATGCCTTCGATGCTGGCGGGGACCGCGGGCGCGCGACAGGTGCCGCGACCGATCTGTGGACAACCCCGTCGGGCCGGGGAGTCGAACTCGCCGCGCGCGACACGCCCCGCACGGCATGACGAAGCGCCCCGCCCCTCCGGCGAGGAGGAGCGGGGCGCGTCCGCGGGTCGGCGGTTACGTGCGGTCGTCGGGGATCGTCGGCGGGATGACCTCCACGGTGCCGTCGTTGTCGATCTCGATCGTCTCGTAGTCGTGCTCGCCCTCGTCGTCGACGTCGCAGTCCGGGGGGTCCGGCTCGACGTGGGCGTAGGTGGGCTCGGCGGCCGATCCGAGGGCGAGCCGGGTGAGCCACGCGGGCACGTGCGGCTCGACCAGCCGCCACAGCACGTACCAGACGCCGATCACGGCGGCGGTCGCGACCGCCGCGGCGGCGTCCGTGTTCAGCCAGGCGTCGAGCGCGTCGCCGAGCTCGCCGGGTACGCGCGGTCCGGCCCAGGTCAGGACCTGGGCGACGAGCGCGCCCCAGATCACCGGGACGAGGGTGCGCAGGTAGGACGCGCCGTGGTCGCCGAGGGTGGTGGTGCGGCGGGTGGTGCTCATCGTGTCCTCCGGGATCAGTGCGTGCGGTACGGGGGGATGGCGGCGCGGGCCTCGGCGATGCGGGCGTCGCGGTACTCCTTCGGCTGGGCGAGGAAGTGCTGGCCCTCGGCCGACTTCCACAGCTCGTTGGCCACGGCGAGCACGTCGTTCGCGACCTGCCCGGAGGCGACGGCCGTCACCCAGGTCTGCTTGCCGGCGGGGTCGGGCTGGCGGCCGAGCCCGTCCTGGTAGGCGCGGGTCACGGTCCAGCCGATCGCCTCGGGGGACTGGGAGATGGCGTGCCGCTGCTGGGCGAGCGCCTCGGCGACGGTCGCGCCGTCGATCACGCGGTTGGCCATCTGGACCACGCGCGAGTCGACGTCGGCGGCCGACGGGTGCCGGCGCATGTGGGTCCAGAACAGGGCGATGATGTAGGCGGCGTTCATGATGCTCGGGTCCTCCTCAGGGGGCAGCTCGGGCTCCGGCTCGGGTGCGACGGCCGCGCCACCGCCGCCGCCGATCTGGCCGGAGTTGATGGCGGGGATCAGGGCGTAGGCGTGCCGGCCGGGGCACGCGGTGGCGGACAGGTCGCGGTGTCCGCCGGTGAGGGTGGGCGAGGTCCACCACCCGGCCCGCACGCCGTGGTGCAGCAGCTCGACCAGGGCCGCGACCTGGGCGTCCGACGGGGCGCGCGTGTCGAAGTTCCCGGCCAGGCAGATGCCGGCGCCCGCGGTGTTGTGGTTGCCGGTGTGTGACCCGACGCGGGTCACGCCGGTGCCCTCGAAGCGCCGGCCGGCCTCGGTGATCACGAACGTGTAGCTGATGCCGCCGCCGAACCGCGCCTGGCCGGTGTCCTCCAGGGCGCGGACGACGGCCACGTCCTGCGCGAACGTCGCGCCGACACCCGGCGAGGCGCCAGCCGAGTGGTGCAGCCACCGCGACAGGCGGCCGACCGACCGGACGCCGAACCCCGCGCGGTGCCGGGCACCCCACTCGGCCCGGGTGTAGATGCGGGTCACGACGACTGCCCGGAGCCGTCGTCCGCAGCGTCGTCATCCGGGGACGGGGCGGGCGGGGCGGTGTCGAGGGTGTCGGGGTCGATGGTGACGTCGTCGTCGAGCCGGACGACTGCCGCCTCACCGAACTCGGGGTGGACGACGTGGGTGGGGCGCTGCGGCATGGGGTGCCTCCTCGTGGGTCAGATGTCGGTGGCGATGTCGCGGTGGGGGCGCGGGCGGGGGCCCTGGGCGCCTGCGGCGTGCCAGGCGATGAGCGCGCGGATGTGGTCGATCGCGCGCCAGTACCGGCCGCGCCAGGCGGTGCGCTCGGCGCGCAGCCGCTCGGACTCGGCCCGCAGCCGGGCGATCTGCTCGTCCTGCCGGGCGATCTGCTCGCCCTGGCGGGCGATCTCCGAGCGCAGTGGCTGCAGCAGGTGCTCGGTCTGCACCCGGATGGCCTGCGCGAGGGCGTCGCTGGCGCTCTGGTGCCCGGCGAGGGTCGAGTCCGTGAGGAGCTGCTCGGCCCGTGCCCGGGCGAGGTCCGCCTCGGCGCGGTTGCGACGCCGCTGCACCGCGGCGCCAATCACGACGCCGAGCAGGCCCCCACCGGTGCCGGTCAGCAGGGACGCGATCGCGTCGGTCAGGGCGTCAGCGCTCGAGCCGTCCATCAGCGCGCCGGGGTCGGGATCGGGTGCATGGGTGGTCCTCCGGGCATGACGAAGTCCCACGGACCGGGCGGCTCGCGGGGCTGGGGGGGCGGAGCGGATGCGGTCAGACGATGTAGAACCCGGCGATGTCCCAGGTCCCGGCGGGCACGGCACCCCACGCCGAGCTGGAGTTGCCCATGAGGCGGATGGCGACCGTCTCGGCGTTCGTCGGGACGTCGCCGCCGGTGCGCTCCAACATCCCGGCCGTGGGGAAGTTCGGGCCACCGACGGTGTCCATCGCGACGCTGACCACGATCCCCACCGGAGTGGCGCCCAGGCCGTGGTGCCACCAGGAGCGGCCGGCCGCGGTCGTGGCGATGGTGTGCGCGAACGGCACGAGCCGGCGCGCGCCGATCGACAGGCCCCCACTGACCGCCAGCCACTGCACGTTCAGGCCCTGGCAGTTCACGCCCTCGGCGATGACGGCTGCGCGCGCACGTAGGGTGCCGGTCGGTGCGGCCACGTCGCCGGCGGCAACGCTCAGGTCGCCCAGCAGGACGTCGAGGTTGCCGAGCACCGAGTTCTCGTTGCCCCACAACTCGACGCCGCTCGCGAGCGGTGAGCCGACGCCCTGCCCGCGTGCCCGGACACCGATCTCGCGCGACCCCTGGTGGGCGGCGGTCTCCGGGGCGACCAGGTCGACGTAGGACGCCTCGTCGCCCGCGCCCACGCGCAGGACGCCCGGGCTGATCTGGTCCGCGCGCCCGGTGTGGAACACCACCTGGTCGCCCGTGGCGGCGCCGAGCTCGATGCGCCGACCCTCGGCCGCGGTGCGGATCAGGGCGCCGGTGATCACCTTGCCGTCCAGGGCGGTCGCGGAGATCTGCTCGCCGTGAATCGTGGCCGCCGCGATGATCGACCCGGACGCCTCGACCGGCACCCAGGTCTCGCCGTCCCAGACCCACTGCTCGACGACCACGATGCCGTGCACCCGCCACCACACGTCGCCGGGGGTCTGCCCGTCGCGGTCCGGCGCTGAGTCGGATCGCGTGGTCGAGGTCTTGGTCGCCAGCGCGGCCTCGACCTCGGCGGTGTCGACCAGCGAGGCCACCTCGACGACCGTCTCGTCGGACAGCGCCGAGACCTTCCCGGACGCCGACCGCGATGCCAGCCGCGCGTGGTACGTGCCGGCCTCGCGGCGGATGACGACCTCGGCGCCCTGCGGGGTCTCGATCGTCGCAACTAGGAACCTGGGCAGCGGGTCGCTGATCGAGTCGGTCGAGACGTAGACCTCGACCCGCGAGAAGTCCATCGGGGTCAGGGCGCCGTTGAGCCACCCGCCGTCCCACCCGATCCGGGCCAGGCCTGGGCCGCCCTGGACCACCGGGACGGTCGGGGTTGGCGGGACCGGCCCGGCCAGGACCGCGGAGCCGAACGTGCCGTCGTGCTGCTCGCCGGTGCGGGTCGTGAGCTGGCCGTCCACGGTGAACCCGTCGAGCGACCCGCCCTCCATCGACGAGTGCCCCGTGCCAGGGGTGGAGGCGAGTGCGGTGACCTGCCGCTGCAGCCCGGCGATCTGCCGGGCGAGCCGCCGGATCGCCGGGGACTCGCGGGGGTCCTGCGGTGCTGCCACGCTCACACCTCCACGACGCTCAGGACCGCACGGTCGGACTCCGGGGAGGTGTCGACCTCGGTGATCCGGACCCACCGGTCGACTGGCTCGCCGGCGACGTCCCCGGCGACGAGCACCTGGTCCCCGGGGGTCAGCGCGGCGATCGGGGCGTGCGGGTGGTCGATCACGGTGACCTGCTCCAGCAGCGGGGCGCCGTCGCGCCACGCCAGGTCCGTCCGGGCCGCGGTCGACAGGTCCGCGGTCGTGCGCGCGGAGGAGTCGGTGTGGACCAGCACGCGCCGCACCCCGACCGTCGGGCGCGTTAGGTGCGCCCGGACGCGGGTGCGGCCCGTCCCGGCGCCGAGGGCCAGCACCTCGCTGGCGTACAGGTCGTCGTCGCCGGCGAGCGCCGGGGTGACGATGACGTTCTCGCCGATGACCAGGCGCAGGTCCGGGCGGCGGGTGCCGATGGTCGGCCACCCGAGCTGCAGCCGGTGCGTCAGCCCCGTGCGCGCGGAGTTCCAGGCGGCGTGCTCGAGGTAGTCGAACGGCGTCTCGACCGCCAACTTGGCGATGACGGCGCCGAGGTCGGTCGTGGACCACCACTCCAGACGGAACGGCCCCGCCTCGAACGACACGTCCTCGCCAGCGGAGGTCGTGAACTCCACCTGCTCGGCCTCGGTGCCGACCCGCACCGGGCTGGTCGTCGGGTCGACTGCGACGCGTAGGTTCCCGCCGGGCTGGGACTGCAGGTGCGCCCAGATCATCCGCACGACGTCCAGCGGGTCGACCTGCACGAGCGCTTGGTCTGGGCCGAGCCACGGCATCCCGCCGGGGTAGCCCGCGATCCCCATGACGTTGACGACCGTCCGCTCGCCGGACACGCCGCCGGCCGAGGTCAGCAGACCCCCGCCGGCGATCTGCCCGGCGGGGTTCTCCGCCCACACCGAGCACTCCCACGGCCGCAGCCACGCCGGAGCGTCCCCCACCACGGTTCCGGTCAGCCGGCCCGGGCCGGACAGCACCCGCGACAGCCGCACCCCGGACAGCTCGACCTCGCCGAGGTACGCCCCGGCCGGCTCGGCGAAGCACACGTAGCGCCAGGGCATCAGACGGCCTGCTCGGTGAACTCCACGTCGAAGATCACCGACGTGTACCCCTGGCGCGCGCGCAGCGCCCCGGTCCCGGTCTGCCGGACCGCGCGCAGCTTGAGCGTGCGAGTCGTGCCCGCCATGCCCGCGGCCAGCCGAATCGGCCCACCCGCGGCGATCAGCGCCTCGACGACCCCGACACCCTCGGCGCCGTACTGCACATCCGCGGGCGACGGCGCCCCGTCGAGGACCGCACGGATCACCCCGGACGACGCCGCGGTGACCGCGCTCGCGCCGGCGACCGTCACCACGATGCTGTAGTGCGTCGCCCACTCCGGGATCCGGATGGTCGGCTGGACCGAGGACGGCCAGTCCACGAACGTCGTGGACACGAGGTCCTGCTGGAGGGTGACCTGGTTGCCGCGCAGCGAGCGGGCCGAGCGCGGCCGCGCCAGAGCGCGCAGGTCGGTGACCATCCCCGCGGTGATGGTCGCGGTCGACGCGGGAACCGTGACCCCGGCCAACGGCTCGACCGGGAAGGCCAGGGCCTCGCAGTACGCGCGCGCCGCCTCCGGCGAGGCGATCGCGGACGGCGGGACGGCCTGGATCACCTCGAACGCAGCCCCCGGGGTCGCGCCCTCCTCGAACTCCGGGTCGCGGACCCTCGCCACGACCATGTCCGTGCGGGACCCGGACGAACCGGTCGACGCGATCGCGACCTCCCGCTGCACCCGCTCGTGGATCGCGTAGGACTGCAGGGAGCCCTGCGGGTACCGGTTCGCGATCGCCGCGGCCCCCGGCATCACCCGCACCCGATCACCGGGCACCGCCAGCGGCTCCACCTTCAGCCCTCCGGGCTCGATCACCCCGGCGGCACCACCGATCGCCACGTGCGCTACAGCCCGAGCCGTCGCTGCCGGGACGTCCACGCCGTCGATCGCCCACACGTCCGGCATCAGCCGTCTCCCTCCGTCGGGCCGCTCACAGCGACCTCCACGCATCCCGCCACGCCACCTCGACGCGGCTCGTCCCCGTCAGGTCCGTCCCACCGAAGGTCACTCCGTGCGTCCCCGGCGCCAGCCGCAGGTCCGCCATCCGGGTCGTCGGCGAGAGCATCCCCGGCCACGGCGCGCCGTCGCCGCGGGTGATCAGCAGCCGCCGGGCATCGACGACGAGCTGCTGGTCCCACGCCAGGTCACCGAACACCTGCACCACCACCCCGCCGATCCGCACCCACGGCCGGGCGACCGGCCCGTGGAACCGGATCGTGACCGGCGTCGGGGCGTCACCGCCCACGACCGCGCCGCGGACCGTCTGCCCGCCCTCCGATGTCCACCGGAACGGCGGCGCCGTCGGGAACCGCAGCAGCGCCGACGAGGCCGGCACGATCCCGAGGTCGATGCTCGACTCCTCGTCGTCGTAGTGCAGCGGGTCGGACAGCTGGAACGTCGCCTGCACGTCGGCGAGGCCGGCCTCGCGCTCGTGCGGGGCCGACGCCTCCGCGAACCTCCGGGGGCGGCCGAACACCCGGCGGGTCCGGCCGCCCGTCGCGTACCGCAGCACCGCCTCGTCGAGCAGGGAGCCACGGGGGCCCTCCCACGCGGTACGCAGCCGGGCCAGCTCCGCGAGCAGCTCGCCGCCGTCGACGTCGCTCGGCCGCAGCATGAACGTCCACTCCGGGCCGTCCTCCCGGTCGCGCCCGAACACCCGGCCGTCGCGGGCCTGCAGCACGACGTCCTGCGTCACGAGCGTCCGCGACCCGCGGTCCCACTCCGCGACACCCCAGGGCGCCCCGGCGCCGAACGGCACGCCGTCGAGCTCGAACCAGTCGGTCACCGCGCCACCCCGTACCGGCCGCCGCGCTCCAGGCGCCGCAGCTCCCACACGATGGCGCTGACGACCTCCTCAGCTTGGTCCACCCGCACCCCCTCGAGGTTGATCACGATGGGCGCAGGCGCGGGCGCCGCGATGGTCGACGGGGAGCTCACCGCCCCGTTCGCGCGTGGCTCAGCGCCCGCGGGGATCAGCCGGTAGCCGAACTCCCGCGCCGTCTGGTCGAGCAGCGCTGTCGACCGCGCGCGCTTCGCGGGGTGGTGCGGGATGTACGTCTCGCCGCCGGTCTCGTCCTCCGCCCACACGATCCACGACCCGGCCGCCGCGTACTGCGCCTGCCGGCCACCCACTCCGCCATCGGCCATGGGACGCAGACGGGACGCAGGTCGAGGCGTGAACGCGCCCTCGGCGCGGGCGATCATGTTCCCGACCCCGGTGTTCACGGTGGTGTTGCCCTGCTGGTCGACGCGGATCACCGCGGTGTAGACCCGGCCGTTGATGTGGTTGAGCCGCTCCACGACGCGGGTGATCGCGCCGTCCGCCTCCGTCGTCTCCGCCCTGATCGTCGTCGTCACGGTCTGCGGGATCAGGCCGTACTGCCTGGCGAGCCGTGCAGCCTCGTCGCGCGTGTAGCCCATCGACTCGGCCGTGTCGACGAACGCGTTCCGCTGCTGGACGGTCGTGTCGTACAGCTCCTGGCCGGAGGCGTTCTGCTTGCGCATCGCCTCGGTGACCTGTGCGTTCCGGGCCGCCAGGTCGAGCAGCGCCCTGTCCGCGGCGATCGTCGACGCCGCGTTCAGGTCGACGGCGCCGGACTGGTCGCGAGCGACCCGTACACCCTCCGCCGCGGCCCGGTTCGCGGCCTCCTGCGACTCGGTCTGCGCGATCTGCGCCTCACGGAGCGACATCGCCGCGCCGGCGGCGTCACGCTGCGCACGGATCTGCTCCTGGAGGGCGTCGTTCGCGGCCTGCACCGCCTCCGCGTTCGACCGCTGCTCGCGAGTGCCCTCGCCGGTGACCTCGTTCATCCGCTCCTGTGCGTCGCGGGCGTCGCCGAGCGCGGTGCGCTGTTGGCCCACCTTCGTCAGCAGCTCGGTGATCGCCGCCCGGCTAAGCCCCGCGGCCTGTGCGGCGTCCCAGATCGAATCCGACCAGGCCTCGAACTCGGCGTCGGACATCATCACAGCGTCCGTCAGCTGCGACACCGAGACGCCCGCGGCGTCGGCGAGGTCGATGAACGACCCGAACTTGGTGGTGAAGCTCTGGAACCAGCCCCAGTCCAGGCCGTCGCCGGTGACGAACGCGTTCGCGGCGACCTTCCGCGCGGCCTCTTCCGCCTCCGTCCCGAGCAGCTTCACCGACTCGGCGTAGGCCCGGGCGCGGGCCTTCGCCTCCATCGACTTCACCGCGAACGCCGTGACCGCCGTCGTCAGCGCCGTGATCGCCAGCCCGACCGGGTTCGACATGAACGCCGCGGTCAGGGCCGTACCAACGCCCTGCACACCCGCACGGGCGGTCACCATCGCGACGTTCATCGCGCTGGTGGAACGCCCCGTCAGCTCGAGGGTCACGCGGGACGCGGCGAGCGTCTGCGAGAACGCAGCGAACGCGGTCTGCAGCGGGCCGCCGAGGGTCGTCACCAGCCTGTTGATGGGGCCGTGCAGCAGCATGAACGCCGCGACGCCGGCCAGGACCGGGGTGGGCAGGTTGGCGACGCCGGTCGCCACGTCGGCGATCACGCTCGCCAGGGGGGCGGCGGCCTGGAGCACGGCTACGAGTGCGGGGGACAGCCCGGAGGCCAGCGCGACGATCAGCGGCGCCGCGGCCTGCAGTAGGTCCCGGCTCGCCGGCACCAGCTCGTCGAGGACGCCCGACGCGGCGTCCGCGACCGCGGCACCCACGCGGACGAGCACGGGCACGAGCGGCGACAGTGCCGTCAGGAACTCCTGGCCTGCGGACCGCAGGGCGGGGGACGTCGCCACCAGCGCGGCGACGCCGGCGACCACCGGGTTCAAGCCAATTCCGAGGTTCCTCAGCACGGGCAGGGTGCCGGCCCCGTACGCGAACAGCGCCGCGGCGCCCGCGCTGATCAGCGGTGTGTACCCGGTGAGGCGGTCGAGCTGGCTGTTCACCTTCGACAGGTCCCACGCGTTGATCGCGCCGCGCGCCCGGTCCAAGACCGGCGTCACGGCGTCCAGGCCGGGCCCGAACCGGGTAACCATGAGGTCGACGAACGGCTTCGCCTTCGCCTCCGCGGCGCGCAGCGCGTCGGCGAGCTTGTTCGTCCACTCGACGACGCGGCCGCCGCCGTTCGGGTCGACGAACGGCGCGGCGATCACGGCGCCGATGTCCCGCCATGCGCCCTTGACGCGGTCCGCGGCGCCGTCCATCTGGAGCTTGATCAGGTCGGTCGCACCACCGAAGCGGGCGGTCATCCCGGCGACGAGCGCGTCGATCGCCTGCCCGGCGTCGAGGCTGCCGGAGGTGATCGCCTCCCTGATCTGCTCGCCGGTCATGCCCATCTGCGAACCGATCAGCGTGGCGGCGTCCACGCCGCGCACACCGAGCTGGTTCAGCGTGTTCGCGGTGATCTTGCCGGTCGACTCGACCTGCGCCAGGACCCGCGTGATCTCGCTGATGTCCTCGGCGGACCCACCCGTCGCCGCGACGGCGTTCTGGATCGCGTCCAGGGTCGGCAGGACCCTCTCCGCCTGCATCCCGAAGCCCAGGAGCTGCTGCTGGGCGGTGATGAACACCTGCTTCGTGAACGGGGAGTTCCTCGCGAACGCGTCGAGCTTGTCCATCTGGGCGTTCGCGGCCTCGGCCGAACCCAGCAGGGTCGTCAGTGCCGCCCGGCTGGACTGCTGCAGCCGGTTGTAGTCGGCGCCGACCTTGTACACCGCGGCGCCCATCGCGACCGCACCCGTCGTGAGCCCGACGAACCCCTGCGCCACAGTCCTCGTACCGGCGGCGACGACCTTACCCAGGCCCTCGAACTTCCGGCCCGACTGGTCGACCTGGGAGTCGAACTGCGTGCCGTCCGCACGGATGTAGGCGACGAGCTCGCCGACAGTGAGTGCCACTGGGTGTCACCTCCGTCGTGATTCAATTCGCCCATGAATGCGCGCACGGTCGCCAGCAGTCTTCTAGTACCCGCATTGCTGGGCGGCTGCTCAGGCGCCGAGGCGGATCCGTATTTCGCTGCGCTCGAAGATGCGGGATGGGTCAACGAAGAGATGTCAGAACGTGAGCGCCGGCAGATGTACGAGGACATGGCTGCCGACGTCTGCGCGGAGATGAGAGAATTGATGCTCGCCGGGTTCGACAATGAAGCGGTTGTTTATTCACTTCTTCGCAAGATCGACGGGAACGACCCGATGGGCGATCGGGCGGCGGGTACCCTCAACGCCCTCCTCGACTACCGCTGCGACGCGGGGCAAGCGAGCGGCCTCAAGGCGGAGTGAGCGCGCGCCGCAGGCGCGTGTCCGCGGACAGAAGCGACCAGATGCGGTCGCGCCACCACGGCCACGCCCGCACGAGCCCCGGGTCCTGCAGGTCGTAGCCGGCGTCGGCGAGGTCGGCCTCGACGAGCGACCAGCGCGCCAGAACATCGGCCCACCCGACCCGCGTGCCCTCGGGCTTCGCTGCGGTGCGGGCCGGCTTCAGCGACGGCGGGGCGCCCCGGTACCGCGGGTAGATGCCCGTCGCTGGGTCCGGCTCGCCGACGCCGTACGGGGCCCACGCGGCGACGTCGAAGACCCCGAGCCGGCTTCCCCCGAGGCGTCACCGCCCCCGTGCTGGGCGGCGAGGATCGCGTCGGCGGTCTCCTCGCCGACGGTCCAGTAGTACAGGGCGTACATCCCGAACATGTCGATGTCCGGGGCGCTCACGCCGTCGGCGACCATCTGGGCGTACACGTCGGCGCCGAGGGACAGCTCGGCGACGTCGGTCTCGCCGAGGGACTCGACGAGCGCCAGCGTCTCCGCGGGCACATGCGGGGCGCCGGCGCGCCCGCACGTTGGGCACTTCTCCAGCACCGAGGCGTACGTCGCGACGCCCACGGCGTTGATCGCGGCGAGCTTCAACCCGACGTCCTTCGACGGGGGACTGACGACGTACACGCGATCGCCGCAGGGCAGCTCGAGCGCGGGTGCGAGGAACTGGGTCAGGTCCTTCAGGGCCACGGTGGTTCTCCTTGCGTGCCGGGCAGCCGGGTGGAGCGCGCGGGGCCGGACCCGGCTGTGCCGGCCCCGCGCGCGGTCGGGAGGTCAGTCGCCCTCGGAGTCCACCTCGGGCTCCGAGGGCCCGGTCGGGTCGTCTTCGGCGGCCGGGTTCGCGATCCGGCGGCGCCGGCCCTGGCCGGTGATGGAGAACGACCATCCGCCGATGTCGTCGTTCCCGGTGGTCTGGCGGTTCATCTGCACGGTGCCGTCGCCCTCGTACGCCTCGCGGGGGTTCGGCTCGCCGTCGGCCGGGTCGTCGTACCAGCGGAACCGGCCGGTGGCCTTGTTGCCGACGGCGTCGGGCCCGGCCAGCTCCAGGAGCCGCTCCACCTCGGGCAGGAAGTCCCCGTCGGGCCGCCGGTGCTGCTGGACGGTGCCCGCCAGCGTCCAGGACTCCGAGACCTTCTTCTGGTTCGGGGCGCCCTTGTCGCGGTACGTCGCGGCGTCCTTCATCACGGGCGTGACCTGCGGGTCGATCGCGGACGAGAACCGCAGGTGCTGCCAGATCGGCGGGTCGGTCAGGCTTTCGGCGAGGTCGACGTCGAGCGCGTACTCGTAGGAGAAGCCCAGCTCGGTGTTCTCGGCGGTGGTCTCGGTCATGGGGTGCCTCCTCGGCGGGTGACGATGCGGTAGTTGTCGGTGCGCTCGTGGCGGCCGTTGTTGTCCGGCCCCAGGGGTGCGACGGAGACGCGCGCGCAGCGGGCCACCCGGATGCCGCCGAGCCGGGTGTGGTGGCGGGCGTGCAGCACGGCGAACACCTCGTCCGCGACCTGGTCGACGGCGTCCGGGCGGCTGGCGGCGCGGAACCGCAGCTGCACCGCGAACGTCCGGCGGACCTGCCGCGGGTCGGGGTCGTCGTCGACGTCGTACACGGTGACCGAGCACACGACGTCCGGGCTCGCCGGCACGGCCTTGATCGTCAGGGCGTGGTCGCCCGCGGCGTACGAGCCCTGCGGGCGCCACACGAGGCTGGTCGACGCGTCGAGGTGCTCCACCAGGGCGACCGCGACCGTGGCGACGGTCGGCTCGGTCACCGCAGCTCCTGGCGGACGGCGTCGCCGATGAGCTGCTCCTGCGCGCGGCGGGTGCCCAGCAGCGGCCGCTCGAGGTACTTCGCGGTGCGCCCACGTGTGTGCCGCAGCGTCATGTCCTCGTGCTGGCGCACCGCGTACGGGGTGTCGAACGACACCGCGGCGACCGGCCCGGACTCGTCGACGGCGGTCGCGCCGGACCGGGCGAGGGTGCCGTCGTCGATCGGGACGACCTGGAGGGACTCCGCCAGGACGTGCTCAGCGGCCAGCCGAAGTCCCCGCGCGGTGCCGCGTCGCACGGCCTCCTTCGCGGTGGCGCCTTCCCAGCGGATCGTCACGGACACGGTGGCCTCCGGTCAGGTCAGGGCGAGCTCGTAGTGCTCGGGCGCGGGCGGGGTGTGGTGGTGCGCGGCGGACAGGACGACCGCGGTGCGCTCGTCCGGGGCGCCGGGACGGACCGTCACGCGCGACCCCACGGGCACGGGGCCGTCCTCGGGGCGCAGGAACACCCGCGTCGAGGACACGACCTCCTGGCCGGAGGCGTCGCGCACCAGCGTCGGCCGGTCCTCGACACGGCAGCGACGGACCGTGCGCGGGTCGGCGAACGACGCCCCCCAGCCGCCGTCACCCGTCTTGTCCTCCACGCGCACCGTGTGCGGAGTCAGCGCCCGCGGCAGGCTCACCACGGCGACGGCGCCCGGCCGGCGAGCCCCGCTGTCGCAAGGATCGACACCGCCTCGGGGGAGTAGCGGGACTGCGCGGCCGACGCCGCGCCCACCGCGGTGCCGGCGCCCGTGCGGGTCAGCGCCGCGGTGCCCAGCGACATCGACTGCCACCGCGCCTCGGCGCCGGAGACGTCACCCGTCTCGTCGAACCACAGGGCCTGGGCGCACGTCGCGTCGCGCAGGGCGTCGCTGACCGTGAGGTCGTTGGGGTAGCCGTCGTCGTCCACGGCGTACCGGGCGGTGAGCGTCAGCTCGTCGACCACCATCGACGCGCGTCGCAGGAGCGCGCGGGCGACCGCCTCGTCGAGCTCGACGTTCCACGGCTCGCCGGCCAGGTCGGACGGCGCGGCGTACATGCGCTGGGGCACGGCCCCTCCGTTCTCGGTCGGGTCGGGTGCGGGCGGGAGAGCGCCCGCACCCGACCTGCTCAGGCGCCGCTCGGGTCCTGCGCGCCGGTGCTGCCGGTACCGAGCTCGACGGTGCCCGTCGCGCCGGTCGCGTCGTTGCCGGCGGCCTCGCGGGCGGCGGCGATGACGGCGAGCTTCTCGTCCTTGCGTTTCGCGCCGGCCAGGTCGACGTCCTCGCGGGCCGCCCAGGCGTCGATCTGCGCGTTCGTCCAGGACTCGGCGGGGTCGCCGTCGGGAACCTGCGGCGGCTGCGACTCCGCCTGCGCGGCGCCGGTGCTGGAGACGTACCCGCGGCGCTCGTAGTAGGCGCGCACGCCGGGGTTGTCGGTGTCCGGGACCTGCTCGCCGGACGGGGACGTGAACGGGGGCATGGTGTGGCTCCTCGGTGTTCGGGGGCGACGGGCGGCTGGCCGGGCGAGCGCCCGGCCAGCCGGGATCAGCCCAGGACCTTGACGTTGCGCAGGACGCCCGCGCCGCGGGTCGACTTCAGGACGCCGGCGACCGGGCCCATCTCCATCTCGCCCTTCTTCACCGCGCCGGGCGCGGTGTAGTCGGGGCGGAACGTCTGCAGGAGCGGGCCGAGCACGCTGACGCCGTGCAGGGCGCGCAGCCCGAACTGCACGGCGTAGATGTCGGTGAGCCCGGTGACGCTCTCACCGCCGACGGTGCGGGTCTCGGTCGGGATGATCGTGCCCGTGCCCGCGGTGTTGTCGCCGAGGTCGACGATCACCGCGGTGCCGAACCGCTCGACCTCCCGGCCGAGGGCGTCCTCCGAGCGGGTGTAGTACCCGGCGCGCCGGCCGAGCGACCGGACGCGCGCCGCGCCCTTGTCGTTCGTGAGGATCGCGTCGGCGCCCCCGTTGATCGCGTGCACGAGCTGGTCGAGCAGGTCGATCGCGTCGTTCGAGGCACTGCGGTCGTCGCCGAGCGCCTCGCTCGTCCAGTCGGCGACGGTGTCCGCACCGATCTCGGTGATCGTGCCGGCCAGCGACTTGTCGAGACCGTCGAAGCCCTTGGTGTCGACGGCGGTGTCGCCGTTGATCAGCTCGTCCTGGAACCGCGTGCGGACGGAGATGCTGAGCTGCTCGAACTGGAACGCCTCCTCGTTCGTCGCCGCCTGGCCGAGACGGGCCAGCGCGCGGTCGACGTTGAAGGAGCCACCGAGGGGCTTCAGGTCCACGGTGTACCGCTTGCGGACCGCCTGGCCGGGGTCGTACTCGCGGTTGAACTCGCGGAAGGCGGCTGGGGCGGGCGTGACGAGCCGCGTGTACCCGTAGGTCAGCGTCGAACCGCCGCCCGAGGGGTTCACGCAGTCGTCGAAGGGGATCTGGTCCAGCAGCCAGGAGCGGCGGCGCAGATCGTCGATGACGGCGAAGTCGACGTCGTCCTGGGTGTTGACCTGGGCGTCGGCGAGGGAGATGACCATGGGTGCCTCCTTGGGCTCAGTGCGACTGGCGCTCGATGGCGTCGTGGATGCTGGTGGGTCGTCCGGTGCGCTCACCGGTGCCGCCGGTCAGGTCCCGGCCGGAGCGGGGCGCCGCGACACGTGCGCGGAGCGTCTGGTTCCCGGTCACCGCGGCCTTCGCGGCGTCCGCGACCTTCGTGGCGAAGTCCTCGGCGCCCGGGTCCAGCGCGGCGACCTTCGCCAGGAACGCGCGGGAGTCCGTCAGGGCAGCCGGGTCGCCGCCGTGCTGGCCGGCGGTCTCGTACACGGCGAGCCGGACGGCGAGGTCGCTGATGCGGGTGTCTTTCGCGGCGCTGCCGTCGCGGACGGTCTGCAGCTCGGTGGTGAGCTGCTCGACGCTCGGCGAGCCGCCGTCGTCGGTGATGAGGCCGATGGCCCGGCCGATCTCCTGGGTGAGGGTGCTGCGGGCCTCGTCGGCGGCCTGCTGGGCGGCGGCCGTGCGAGCGGGCTCGTCGCCCTGCCGCAAGGAGGCTACGAGAGCGCGCAGCTCGGCGGGGTCGTCCGGCAGTCCGTCCCCGGGCGCGGGCTGCTGCTCACGGCCGGTCGCGCCCGGGGAGGCTGCTGGGCCGGCGTCCGGCGTGCCGGTGCGGGCACCGGAGTCGCTGCCGGCGTCCGTCGAGCCGGCGGTGCCGGAGGAGCCGGCGTCGCCGTCGATGAACCGCAGCCGGGACAGACGCATCGGCATCCCGGGGGTGCGGGCGGGCCAGTGGACGGTCGTGCGCATGACGGTCCCTCCTGTGGGTCTAGTGAGGTGTCGGACCGCACGCGTACCGTGCGGCGCACACGCCGGTAAGGCGCCGGCGTGCGAGGGGGTGTAGGGATGGACGCCGCGGCGTGGATCTCGGTTGTGGGCGCTGCTGTCGCGTTGGGCGTAGGCATCGCGAGTTGGTTCCAGCTGTCAGCCATGAAGGAGCAGACCGAGCTCCAGCGGCAGGTGCAGCGGGACGCCGCGACTCCGTACGTGTGGGTCGACTTCCGCACAGACCAGGCCCATGCATGGCTCGTGCAACTAGTCGTCAAGAACGAGGGCCCCACGGTCGCTGAGAAGGTCCGAGTCCAGATCGACCCGCCGGTGAACCGGGTGGGTAGCCGCGCGCGTGCGTCGTCCGAGTTCGGCGACCTCTCGGAGCTCGCCGCTCTGAGCTCGGGCATCACCTCCATGCCGCCGGGCCGGGAGATGCGGTGGACGATCGGGTCTTCACCTGACGTGCTGAAGGAGAAGGCGCTCGGCAAGCATCACGTCACGGTCACCTTCGAGGGGCCGTTCGGGCCCGTCGGACCCCTCGAGTACGACCTTGACTTCGCTGACTTCCCGGGGTCGGCTGTGCAGCCACCGGGCTCGCTCAACCAGATTGCCGAATCCATCGACAAACTGACGAAGAGGATGTCTTAGCGGGCTCGGCCGATCTGCTCCCGGCGCGGCGCCCGCCGCAGGTCCGGATGCGCGGCCAGGTGATCGCGCAGCCGCCCCTGCCACTGGCGGACCTTCGCCCGTGCGGCGCGCCCCGCCTCCGGGGTCAGCGCGAGCTGCTCGCGGCGCTTCCACTCCCGCACGCCGCGCTCGAGCCGCCGCTGCTCCTGGCCCGCGGCATACCCCGCCGGGTCGGGGCGTTCGACGTTCGGCGTCGTGATGCCAGGGAAGTACGCCCCGACCGAGCACCGGCAGTTCGGGCCGAACAGGTGCCCGTCCGCGGTCGCCTCCCGCCAGGAGGTCACCTCGACCAGGCGCCCGTCGACCAGCACGCTGGTGGTGGCGCCGCTGATCGACAGCACCTTCCCGGCCTGCTCGTCGCACGACGCGCAGGCCCGCGGGCCGGGGATCGGGTACACGAGGTCGTGCCCCTGCTCGGTGAGCCCGTCGAGGTGACCGAGTACCGCGGCGCGGCCAGCGCCGGTCCGGGTTGCCATCTCGACGTACGACTCCAGCGTCCACCGGCGGCCGGCCGCATCCCGGAACCCGGTGATCCCGCGGGCGAGGAGGTCGTCGAGCGCCGCCTGCGCGGCCTGGACCCGGGTGCTGGCGCCGAGCAGGACCGGCGCGGTGGCGCGGGCCACGACCTCCCGGTAGGCGTCCGCGGTCGCCCGGAGCACGGTGGGGCGCGCGCCGATGACCTTCGTGAGCACGTCTTCGGCCAGTCGCCGCACCGCCGCCGGAACGAAGGCGGGCACCGCGGCCCCGGGCACGTCGGCGGCCGCCTCGCTGCGCCCCAGCCCGTACGCCTGGTCGATGACGTCCGCGACGGCGGCCGCCAGGTCGTCGTCGAGTGCGCCGAGGTCACCGGCGACCGCTTCGCGCAGCGCCTGCAGCTCGGCGAGCTTGTTGACCGCCCACGTCGGCGCGTCGATGCCGGCGGCAAGCCGGTCGCGGATGCGCTGCAGGATGACGAGCTCGGCGGCGGCGACCAGCTGCGTCACCTGGGCGGCGAGCCGGGCCCCATGATCAGGGCTGGTCGGCACCGCTGGTCACTCCTCGACGTCGGGGCGCAGCGTCGCCGGGTCGGCGATCGCGTACTCGCGCATGATCTTGTCGACCTCGGTGTTCACGGTGTCCCCGTCCCAGTCCGGGTGGACCAGGCGGACCCGGGTCTCGACGGACGCGGCCTCCGCGGTGCGCAGGGCCTGCGCGGTCTGCGCCAGCTCGAGGGTGTCCTCCTGAACCTTCGGCGGGAACCGCGCCTCCGGCAGGTCGCCGCCGGACCCGGGGCCGCGGAACACCGCGGCGTCGACGTCGAGCAGCACGGCGGACAGTCGGCCCAGTTCGGAGGCCCAGTACCTGGCCTTCTTGTCGCGGGTCCGCTCGGACAGCTTCTCGCGGGCCTTGACCTCGGTCGCCGTCGTCGACACCGCGGTGGCGTCGTCGCCGAACGTCTGCGGGCTGTACTTCGCGCCGCGCAGGATCGCGCGCAGGAGCTCGTCGGCGGTCGCCTTGTGCTCCTCGTGGCGGATCGCGAACTGCTCCGCCTGCGCCACGCGGCCGTCCTTCATCGACCCGATGCCGGGGACCTGCGTGAACACCTCCTGGTCGACGTCGAAGGCGGCGCCGGCGCCGGGGCCGAGGGAGGTCATCGCGCCCTGGTCGACCAGGAGTCGGGCCTTCGCCAGGCGGATGTCCCGCATCCACGAGCTGTACGTCTCGTCGAGCGCGTCGAACAGCGGTTCCAGGCCGTCGAAGTCCGACCGGCCGAGCGGGGCGAGCTCCGCCTCGTGGCGCCAACGCCGCGACGGGCGGATGTTCGGCACGTACCCCGCAGTCAGGCCGGGCGAGCCGGTCTCGATCGCGGAATCGGCGTCGACCAGCGGCACCAGCCACTGCGTCTTGGTGTGCTCCGCCAACGGGATCACGTGCCCGATGCTGGACTCGGTGCCCTGGTACAGGGCGTGCTGGATGCGGCCGTGCTCGTGGTGCTCGACGTGCCGGAACACGGTCTGCCCGTCCTTGCCGACGATCGTCCAGAACACGACGGAGTCGAGCTGCCCCCACCGCCACGTCGGGATCGCGCCGTCGGCGTGCACCGCGGTCAGCAGCGGAAGGTCGGGACCGTCGTCGGTGGCGTCCCACACGATCCGCAGGTAGGTGCCGCCGAGGGCGGTCCCGAGCTCGGCGGCCTCCAGCAGCGCGGTGTGCGTCTCGGCGCTGTTCGCGATCTCCTCCAGCCGCTCCTGCCGGGGCGTGCGACCGGCCTTGCGGCGACCGCCCGGCATGACGATCCGCGGGGGCTCGGAGAACAGCAGGTCGGCGCTGGTGGTGGCGAGGTCGGAGGGCACCGGCACGTGCAGGCGGGTGCGCGGCTCGCCGTCGGGGACCGGTCGGCCCCAGAAGAACCTGGCCGCGGCGCCGACCACGCCACCGCGCAGCTGCGAGGGGCGGTTCGCCGGCCGGCCGCGGTACGTGCGCGCCAGCGCGGCGGTGTCCCCGACGTACCAGGCGTCCCACGCGCGCATCGCGTCGAACGCGACGTCGAACGGCTCCGGCGGCCACTTCGTGCCGGGCTGGGGCAGCGGCATCACGACCCCTCTCGGTCAGGCGGCAGCGCGCAGGTCGAGGACGGGGCGCCACAGGCGTTCGGTCGTGGCGACCGCGTACCGGGCGCCGTCCAGGGAGTGGTCGGCGACCTTGAGCGGGCGGTCCTCGCCCTTCTCGGTGGCCTTCGGGTCCCAGGAGTACCCGGGGGCCTCGGCGATGAACCCGCGGCAGCGGTCGGTGACGACGAGCTGGTCGCGCCCGAGCAGCGACGCCACGGTGCGGATGCCGTAGGCGACGTCGTTCTCGGCCGGCACGAGCCCGGCCAGGCCGTCGGACTGCAGCTGCACCCGGAAGGATGCCGCGGACGGGTCGAGGGCCACCCAGCGGGGCCGGGCGGCGGTCGGGTACGGGGTGTGCGGCTGGTCGAGCCAGGACCGCAGGCGGGTCGAGAGCTGGGCGTCGGTGAGCCGGTGGTGCTCGGTCGCGGAGTCGTACCGGAACTCATCAACCAGCACGAGCCGCGACGTCGGGCGCCCGGCCGGGTCGACCTCGTCGGTCACGCCGAGCAGGAGCGCCGCGGTTGCGTTCGTGGTGCCGTAGTCGACACCGACGGCGATCAGGTCGGCGAGCGGCGGCAGGTCCTCCCACGCGGTGACGTGCCGGCCCGGGTCCCACATGTCGTAGATCGCGCCCTCCGCGGCGACCCACTCGCCGAGGACGTTGCGGCGGTAGTACAGCCCGGTGTTCTCGCGCCGGATCGCGGCCTTCCGCTCTTCGGACAGCACCGGGTTGTCGTCGAGGACGAACTTCCATGTGCGCCAGTCGGGGAGCTCGTGCAGCCGGTCGAGGAACCGGCGCTTGAGCCAGTGCGCGGGGTTGTCCGGGTTCGTGGTGCCGAACAGCCGGGCGCCCTGCCACAGGCGGTTGAGCAGCTGCGTGAAGAAGTCCTCGCGCAGCAGGGTGACCTCGTCGACGTATGCCCCGGCGCAGGTCAGTCCGCGCAGCACGTTCTCGGAGCGGGTGTCGGAGGAGCCGAGCACCCACACGGTGCGCCCGAGGATCGTCGCGGTCGGCGCGCCGGCGGTGTACTGCACCTGGTGGGCGATCGGGCCGAACAGCGCGGGGTCGGTGAGCGGGGCGAAGACGTTCCGGGCGGCGGAGTCGCGGGTGCGGCTGACGACGACGAGCTCGCCGCGGACTGTCGACGTCGCCACGTAGAGCAGCCAGCGCAGCAGCGACGCGATGGTCTTCCCGGACCGAACCGAGCCCTCCCACACGTTGATGCGCGCAGTGGACTCGCGGCAGGACAGCACCTGCTTCGGGGACAGCGGCATCGACGCCAGCGCGCCGGTTACGACGCGGGCGTCCCGTCGTCGATGCCGAGCGCGCGCCCGAGCTGGGCGAGCAGGGACGTCGCGTCGTCGGTGTCCGCAGCGATGTCGAGCTGCTCGAGCCGGCCGTAGGCGTTGATGGCCGCGGACGTGGCCTGCACGAGCTTGAGCTGGTCGACGTGCGGCGGCTGCGGCAGCTCGCGGGAGTTGAAGGTGTTGTCCTTGCCGCCGAACGAGAACACCTTCGTCGGCTTCCACAGCTGCTCGCGGAGCCGGGCGGCGTCGTCGAGCAGGTCCAGCTTGAGCTGCGCGCGGCGTGCCTCGGCGTCGAGCTTCTTCGCCTTCGTCGCGTCCTTGGTCTGCGCGCGGTCCCAGCCGAGGCCGAGCCGTGCGGCGTGCCGGGAGATCGTGCCCTTGCCGCGGCCCATCTCGGTGGCGGTGTCGCCGAGGGTGCGACCGGCGGCGTGCAGCTCGCGCAGCCGGGTGTCTTCGTCGGTGGTCCAGGGACGGGCGGCCATGTGCGGTCACCTGCCTCGCGGAATCGGCCTCGGGGCCACGTCGGGCGGAGTACGTTTCGAGCACTCGCGGCCGCACCCGAGGCCGCTCAACGGGGAGGCGACAGACGATGGCGCAGCGCGTGCTCTACGAACGACCGGACGGCAGGTGGGGCTGGCGGCTGAAGGCCGACAACGGCCAGGTCATCGCCACTGATGGAACCCAGGGATACGAGAACGAGCAGGACGCTCGTTCGATGGCTGACCGGATCATCGGCGGCGAGTTCGCGTACGCCGACAAGAAGATCAGCCGCCAGCCGAACTAGGGGTTGTTCCAGGAAGACGCGCGAGCCCCGGGGCGATATCGCACCGCTGCCGGGGCTCGCTGCCACCTGTCTCGACTCTGGCAGAACGCTATGGTGCAAATCGCCGTCCGTCAAGCGCTGGTCAAAGTAGAGCTAAGTAGACACAAGTAGACGCAAGTGGCATCAAGTCGCGACGAGGCGACGACCCCGCCCACGCCGCGCCGCCGCGGCGTGGACTAGGTCCAGAACGTCGCCCACCCTGTAAGTCTCCGCCGTCCGGCCGTCCGTCAGCACGGCCCGCCCGCGGCGCACCAGCCGCCCCTGACGAACCCATGACCGCAGCGTGTTCTCGCTGAGCCGCAGCCCGAGCCCGTCCACTGCGCGCGCGATCTCGGCCGCCGGCAGCAGCACGTCCTCGGCGCGCTCCAGCAGCCAGGACCGCCGCTCCGCCAGCGGCCAAGCCGTGCCGCACGACCGGCACTCCACCACCGCGGACCCCGGCGCCGCGAGCAGGTCCGTGCCGCACTCGACGGCGAGCCCGCCCTCGCCGGGCACCACCGCGGTGCACGGGCCGGCGTACAGCCGCCGTGCCGGGGAGTCGATCGCGCGGCGCGCGTTGCGCAGCGCCGCGGTGAGCTCGTCCACGGCGGCCGCACCGTCCGGGTGTCGGGCGAGCCAGTCGACCGCACCGCCACGCCACCGCACCAGGTAGTCCTCGACCTCAGCCCACGTCGCCGGCGGCCGGTGCGCGCGCACCGCGGTCACCCAGTCCAGCCACGCGAGCAGCGTGTCGAGAAGGACCCACCGGGCGTCGGCCGGCTCGAGCGCGAACGGCAGCGGGGTCGTCGTGCTGGCGCCGGCGGTGCGAGAGCCCCAGCGCGCCTGTCGGGTGCGGGCGACGTCGAGGTCGCCGAACAGGCCGGGCAGGTCGGTGAGCAGGCCGCGCAGGGTGCTGGTGCAGCGGGGGCACACGCAGCGGTCGTCGGTGATGTTGGGAGCGCCGTCAGGGTGGGGGAGCGGGCATGTGATCATGAAGTTCCTCCGGTCGGGCCTAGCGCCCGGACTCGAGACCAGCCAGGCTCGGCGTCATGAGTAGCGGGCTTTCTTTCTGGGGCGAGATCGTTCCGAACTGGATCGGCGCCGTGGGCGGTGCGGCCGGTACCGTTATCGCGGGTGTCGCCTTCGTGCAAGGTCGACGCAACAAGGCGGGAATTCGGAACATCGCCAACGCGTCCCGAAATCCTCCGACCGCGAGCGGTGTAGCCTCCCCGATTAGCGGGGGGAGTCGATGGAGCCCTGAACGCGGGGGTGTCCGGTGGGAACTCGTCAACCCTGCCGGCGAGCGATTCAAGCTCGTCAACACAGGGAATCAGACCGCGCACGTGCTACTTTTTGGTCTCGGTGAAGGCGCTCAACTTGAGCTCCATACGACGATTCCGGGCGACGTGGCTCCGGGTGACGCCATCGAGTTTGACTGGGTCAAGTCGTGGACCGAGCCGACCGCGGTGTCGTACAGCGTGCAGTGGACTGACGACGCGAACCCCGGCTATGAGCAGTGGGAGACGCTGGGGATCTCGCGCTAGTCGAGTCACCGCCGGTGCCACCCGATCCCCGCCAAGGCGAGCAGAACGAGCAGAATCCCGCCCCGCGCCGATGGCGGCCGCGGCGTCGGCCCACGAGCGCACCGCAGGCTGGTGATGCCGTGGGCGACGCACGAAGTCCTCGCAGGACGGGTGCGCCCGCTCCGGCTCGGCGCCGAGTCCGTTCCGCTGGTGTAGCAGTTCCGCGGCGCGTCGGTCCCCGACGCTACGGTCCCGCTCATGAGACTGAGTCCGAACGCATGCGGCGTGATCGCCACCCTGATCCCCGTGTACATGCTGGTTCTGTACGTCGGCCGTGAGCGCCTGATCGAGGACCCGCTGCGCCGCGCTCAGCAGATCGAGCCCACCCGGGCGTTCAGACGAGAGCTCGCTCGAATGCACGCGGTCATGCGCCTGACGTCCACCTACTCCGTCGTGGTGCTTACGGCAGCTGAGGTCCTGGCCGTTCTCGGACTGGTCAACGACGCGGGCGTGTCCGGCTGGCGCGGGACGTTCGCCGTTTTCGCAGTCGTCTCTGCCGTGGTGATCTTCGGTAGTGCGACCCTGGGCCCGATCTGGATCGAGCGCTACGTCCCGTAGGCGCCCGTCCACGGCCGTCAGAGACCGCTGACCTCGCGGATCGTCACGAGTCACAGTCACGCCACCTCCTGCACGCGAACGCCGCCGGGAACGTTCGGCGACCCGCTCGCCTCGCCCGCGTCGAGTGGGTCGCCGTAGCCGGCACCGCGCAGGAGCTGCAGGGCGTCGGCGAGCTGCATGCGGATGACGAGTTGGTCGTGCAGAGGGGCGACGGCGAGGTCGGGCAGCGACCCGAGCCGCCACCATGCCCACCAGCGGTTTGCGTTGGCGGGCCCGACGCCGGCGCGCTGGGTGACGAGGAACGCGACGGCGGCGCCGGCGTGGAGTCGTTCCCGCTCGGTCTCAGCGAGCCAGGAGGCGATCATGCCGTCGGAGGCGTCCTTCGCGGCGGCGCCGCCCTTCACCTCGACGATGACGCCGGGGGCGAGGCCGATGTCGCCGCGGTCGTGGGCGCCGGTGAGGGTGAGCCGGTCGGCCCCGGGGAAGCCGCGGGTGCGGGCGGCGCGGACGACGGCGGTCTCGGCGCGGGTGCCGATGTCCTTGGGGCGATTGGCCATGTCGGGGTCCTCTCGGTCAGTACGGCGGGACGTCGCCCGGCTGGACGGCGCCGTAGCGGGGCTCGGGCAGGGGGTCGAGGGTCAGGGGCGGCCGGTCGCAGTCGTGCGCGGCGAGGACGACGACGTGGTCGGCGGGCGGGAAGTCGCGGGCCTGGACGAAGCCGGGGATGTGCCGGGACGTGAGCTTGAGGCGGCCGGCGTCGATGCCCCAGAGCTGGTAGGTGGGGCGGGCGAGGATCACGCAGGCGGCTTCGAGCTGTGGGGTCAGCCGGTAGGGGTCGGCGATGCAGAGCGTCGCGCAGACGGGGGCGTCGTACCCGGCGAGGACGAGGCGCCGGCAGCGCGCGCACCAGCGGGGGACGGCCTTGGTGCCGAGCAGTCCGGGGTCTTGTCCGGTGCGCGTCGCGAGGGCGGCGAGCCAGTACGCCCGGGCGGTCACGGCGCACCGCCGTGACGGGTGACGCGTTGCGCCGGGTTCGCTCTCCTGCGTGTGTGCGCGCGCGTATGGGCTGGAACAGAGAGGAAAGCGTCACATGTGTCACACCCGTCACCCACGCCATGCACGCGGGACCCGTCACACGCGTCACTGCCTGCGCAAACGTGCGGCGTCGCCGTCACGAGAATCGGCGTGACGGGTCGGTGACGGGTCGGCGGATCGTGACGGGTCATGGGGGTCACAGCACGCCGTCCTGGGTCCAGCGGTCGCTGCGCGGTGACGGGTCCGGCTCGTCGGGTGACGCGTCGAGGAGCCGGATGCCGGCGAGGTACCGGTTGGTGTTGGACCGCTCGGGGATGACGTCGAATCGGGTGCGCAGCGCCGTCGTCATCGCCTTGACGGTGACGGGCTCCTCACCCTCGACCCGGCACCAGGTCTCGTACGCGGCGCGCAGCACGCCGGACTTCACCTTCAGGTGCTGGGCGCCGGCCGGGCCGGTCTCGCACTGCTCGGCGACGAACCGGCCGATGCTGTCCTGGTCGGTGGCGTAGGCGTCGGTGGCGGCGCGCACGGACGCGGGTTCGGTGAGGCCGTCGGCGAAGTAGTCGGCGGCGCCGCGGATCAGCCACGCCAGGATGGCGGGGCCTTCGTCTTCGACGAGGCGGTCCTCGAGGTCGGCGACGCGCTTCTCGGGCGGGACGGTGTGCTCGAACGGCAGCAGCCGCAGCCGCCGCCAGAACGCGGGGCCGCCGGCGCGGACAGCGGGTTGGTGGTTGGCGAGCAGCCACAGGGTGTGGGTGGGGGTGAAGGAGAACCAGTCCTGCCGCATGAACCGCCCGGAGATGACGTCGCGGCCGGTGAGCTGCTTGATCCTGGCCTCGGCGAACCGCTGCCCGTCTTCGAGCTCGGAGGTGGCGACGAGGCGGGCGCCGGCGAGTCGGGCGATCTCGGTGGGGTGGCCCTGCTGGTGGGTGGCCAGGAGCATCTCGGCGGGCGCGGAGATGCTGTACCCGTCGTCGCCGATGCCGATGAGCCGTTGGACGACGCCGATGAGGGTGGTCTTGCCGTTGGCGCCGGGGCCGTGGGCGAACGGCAGCACCTGCTCGAGGACCTGCCCGACGAGGGACAGGCCGAGCAGGCGCTGCACGTAGGTGGTGAGGGCGGGGTCGCCGGCGAAGGTGTCGGCGAGGAACGCGAGCCACCGGGCCGGCACGGCGGCGGGGTTGGGGGCGACGGCGGTGGAGCGGGTGTGCAGGGCGGCGGGGTCGGGGGTGGTGATGGCGCCGGTGCGGAGGTTGACGACGCCGTCGGGGGTGTTGAGCTCGTAGGGGCGGGCGTCGAGGTCGGCGAGGTGGGTGACGGTGCGGGGGTCGGTGCGGGCGACGGCGACCATCGCTTCGAGGCCGCGGCGGGACAGGGACTTGGCGCGGTGTGCGCGGGAGTCGCGGTCGGTGGCGCGCAGGTCGCGGGCGATGGCGCGGGCGAGCTCGTGGACGTGGCCTGCTTCGTCCCAGGTCCAGCGGTGCCCGTTCCAGGTGAGCCACTGGCCGCGCTGGGGGACGTACCGGATGGTGGCGGCGTGCTGGTCGACGAGCCGGAGGGCGTTGCCGTCGTCGGTCTCGGTGTACGTGGTGGGCGGGGTCGTCGTCGCTGCGGGGGTGGGCGTCTTCGGCGTGCTGGTGTCGGTCGTCGTCGAGGTCGGCGTGTGCGTGCTGGTGGGCGTCTTGGTCGTGGGGGGCGAGGTCGGTGGGATGAGCCCGGCGAGGTCGTCGACCTGTTCGACGGGGCGGGCTTCTTCGGCGCGGCGGCCGTACCCGTCGGCGTAGAGCGCGCGGGCGGCGGCGGACAGGTCTCCGGCGTGCTCGAGGACGGCGTAGGCCCCGAGCTTCGTGTACGGCATCTCCTGGGTGAAGTCCGTGGAGGAGGTGAACACGAACAGCCGGTCGCGGTCGTCGGCGTGCCCGGTGGTGGCGGAGAACCCGTGGGTCTTGCCGGGGCGTGTCCAGTACCGGGTGCGCCCGCGCTGGGTGGCGAGGGTCCAGCCGTGGGGGGTGAGGATGTCGGCCCAGTCGGTGCGGTTCTCGTAGTCGTCGCCGGGGGTGATGCCGGCGGCGGGGTCGTGCGGGGCGGCCGGCCAGGTGGCGCCTGGCGGCGTCGCGGGCTCGGGCTGCTCGTCGACGGTGCGTAGCAGCGCGTGGAACGCGTTCCGCTGCTCGGCGGTCAGCACGGGGGCGGTGGCGGGGCCGCCGACGAGCCGCTGCCACGGGCGCCCGGAGGCGTGGTGGCGGGACGGGGCGACGACGACCTGGCCGCCCTCGCCGCGGGTCTCGGCGAGCACGAGCTTGTCGGCGCCGCGCGCGAGCTTGAGGTTGCCGGGGACGTCCATGCCGTCGACGCGGTAGTGGAAGTGGAACCCGCCGCTGGGGGACATCTCCACCCAGCCGGTCGTGACGAGCGTCCAGAGATCGCCGAGGCCGGTGTCGTCGGCGAGGGCCTTCAGCTCGGGCAGGCGCGCCGCGGCGCGGCCCTCGATCTCGGTGAGCTCGGCGCCGCCGGACACGGAGCCCTGGACGACGCCGAGGTCGTGCGGGTCGTCCTCGCCGAACCAGGCGACGAGGTCGGCGTCGGTGGCGCGCTGGCGGGTGTGGTACTTCCACGACGGCAGGGCGGGCGCCTTGGACCCGTCGGTGCGGATCGGGATGATCGAGTAGCCGTGAGCGAGCAGGTCGCGGGCGGCGGCCAGGATGCTCACGCTGTGGCTCCCAGGGCTACGGTGCGGACATGGACAGCGAAGAAAAGGGGCGAAGAGCGCTGTCTCAGGCGAAGGTGGCCGGGGCGGCGGGGCTCGTGGTTCTTGGTGATTCGGTGCTCGCCGCGCATGGGGTTCCTCCGATCACGGCACCTGTGCTCGCAGCCGGGAGTGGAGTCGTCTGGGCGGTCCGAGCGACGTTCCAACGTGGGGTGGACGAGGTCGGCCGTGTGCTCGAATTGGCGTCCGGCGTCCCGCTTGAGGAAGCGATGCGGCGCGTGGCTGCGGACGGGGACACCTCGGCTGGCCTGTTCGCGGCCCTGAACAGCCTCCTCGACCGTCCCGGCGAGGAACGGGCAAGGCTGCTCGGTGCGATCCTGGGCGAGACCGTCAGTGACGAGGGCGTGAACGAGCAGGACGGCCTGCGGGTGTTGCTCGACCTCGCGCTTGGGCTCCAGGTCGGCCACCTGCGCGTCCTTCAGCTCGCCGAGAGCCTGCGCGGCGACGTGCCCCTGAGCGAGGCGTGGGTCAGCGCCCACCAGCTCAACGCCAACCTGCCAGGCTTCGAGCGCGTCCTGGGCGGCCTGATCGCGGCGTGTGTCGCCAACGGCACGCTCGTTCAGCGGCAGGCCGACGGCATGACCTACGGGCCCAGCGGGATGGACGAGTGGGCGGTGACGGAGCTGGGGGTCACGATCGTGGGGTTCCTGACGCGCTACGCGCCGTCCGCCTGAGCCGGTGAGGGTGCAGAGCCGCATCGGACCTTCTCGTGTCGTGGGTGGTGCTGGTACCTGGGTCCCCGCGGCCCGGCTCGGACGGGCGGCGCGCCTGACGCGGCGCGGGGTGCTGCGGTTCAGGCCGCAGCGGGGGCGCCCCGAAGGACGGCGGATGACGCTGGCGTCAAGGCCGGTGGCGTCGGCGATGGTGGCGTCGTCGATGCCGAGGGAGATGAGCTGGCGGGCCTTCTCGCCCGCCTCGGCCGCCGGGGCCGGGGCGGGCGCCGCCGCGGCGGCCGCGAGGGTCGACTGCTGGACCGGCACCGGGGCCGGGGCGGCCTGCACCGGCTGGGTCACCGCCTGCGGCGTCGGGGCGGGCGTGGTGACGGCGGCCGGGGCCGGGTCGGGCGTCATCAGGGCTGCGTTGCCGCCCGGGACGTAGGTGGCCTGCCAGTACTTCCGGGACCGCTTGTCCTCCGGGTCCTCCCGGTGGGTGAACGTCAGCGTCAGGGTGCCGCCGACTTCCAGGCCCGGGGCCCCCGCGGCGCGCACGGCGTCACGGATCGTGCCCTTGAGGTACCGCCCTTCGACGAAGAGCCGGCGGGTGCCGTCGTCGTCCTCGATGGACGGGTCGCGCAGGTCGGTGGCGACGTCGACGTACAGCGCCATGATCGGGTCACCCGAGGGGTACGTCTTCGGGGTGCCGCTTCCCGGGTTGTTCTTGTCGTAGTCGCGCTCCTGGTACGCCTGTGGCGGGGCGACGATCCGGCCGACGAGCATGTCGCCGGGGTTCGGGAACTTCGCGGCGGGCACGCCGGCGCCGCCCATCAGGATCGCGTTGGCGTCGGGGGTCTGGGTCATAGTGGTCGTCTCCTGCGTCGTGCCGCTTCAGGCGGCCATGGACCCGGCGCCGGCGGCGTCGGGGGTCGGGGGGATCAGCCCGGCGAGGTCGGTGCCGGGGGCGTGGTGCCCGGGCGCCGGGTGGGCCGGGACCGGCGCGTCGGGGAACCGGGCGCAGTCCCAGCAGTCCGGGTCCCGCGGCAGGCCGCCGATCCACGCTGTGACGGCGTCGGGCCCGAGGGCGGCCAGGGCGGCGAGGTTGGTGGCGATGCGTTCCGCGCGGGCGAGCGCGTCGACGGCGCGCTGCCGGTCGTGCGGCGCCGTCCACCACACGGCGTCGTCGAGGCTGGCGGCGTTGCGCGGCAGGAAGGCCACGGCGACGTGATCGACACGCACGCCGGCGTCGTTCCACCCCTTCGCGTACAGGTCCGCCTGGGTGCGGTACACCGGGGACGGGCCCGACTTCGCCTTGCGGAGCGTGCTGGCCCCCACGAGCTTCCAGTCGACGGTCATGCCGACCAGGAGGTCGACGAGGTCGGTGCTGCCCCAGATCTCCCGGCCGGCGATGTGCCCGACCATGACCCGCGCCTCGGTGAGGTACCGCAGGCCACCGCCGTGCTGGGCGCCCCGGGCGTTCTCGTGGCGGATGAACGCCTCCTCGACCCAGGCGTGCATCGCGGTGCCGAGGGTCGGCAGCCACGCCACGTCCCGCGACGTCGGCCAGCCCGCGAGCTTCGCGGCGAGGCAGTGCTCGCAGGGGGTGCCGATCTCGGACGGGCCGATCTCGACCTGCTGGGACCGGGGGTGGTTGACGATGGCGTCCTCGATGACCGCGCGGGCGTCCTTCAGGGCGGCGCGGGGGTCGCCGCCGGCGAACGGGGCGTACAGCTGCGGCAGATTCTGCGGAGTCACTGTGCACGCTCCGCTACGGTGCGCGGCATGGACTTCTGGGAGGTGTCCCTCGGCGGGTGGCTCGGCGCGGTGTTCGGGTCGCTAGCGTCGATCGGGGTCGCGGTGTTCGTGCTGCGCAGGACCCTTCGGCATGAGCGTGAGCAGTCTGCGGAGCAGCGCGAGGCTGAGCGTCGACTCGGCGTGTGGCAGCACCAGCTTGAGTTGTTCGGAGAAGTGACGGCGAGGGCTATGACGCTGTCCTTGATTCCTACCGATCGAGATCGACTGATCGCGGTGACAGATGACTTCACCTCCGCGGTGCACCGGTGGCGCATGTACACCGACGACAGCCACGGGAGCTTTCCCCACGACGTCGAGATCTTGGCGCTGCATCTGGTCCGAGGCGCGTGGCGCGCGCAGGAGGAGGAGAGAGCCGACGCGCGGCTCACCGCACGCACTCCTCGGGAGAGGGTGTACGTCGAAGCGCTGAGCGGGTTCGCGGCGGAGCTCACTTCGAGCGGTCGTGTCTGGCACCAAGACTCGGCCAAGCGGTCAGCCGTGGAGGACTGGGCTAGGCAGGCCGTGGCTGAGGCGCGTGCCTTGTGGCCGCGACGCGTGACTGCTTGACGGGTCACGCTGCACCGCCCGACGCCGGTGTGGTCAGGTCGATGGCGACGCCGGCCATGAGGGCGTGCGAGAGCCGGTGCAGTGCGGCGCCGACGGCGTGCGCGGTGTCCGCGATGGGCTGCCCGGCCCCGAGGTTCGTGGCGACGTCGAACGTGATTCCGGCGGCGCTGACGTTCTCCAGGGTGAGGCGGATGACGGCCGGCTCGCCGTCGAGGTCGGGGAAGGCGGCGATGGGCCCGGTGAAGACGCTGGCGATGTCGACGGGGGGCTGCGTGGCGGGCATGGTCACTTCACCTCGACCGTGGGGGTGCCGGCGTCCTGGTACTCGGCCAGGGCGGCGGGGGACAGGTGGTGCTTGACGGCGGTGGTGTCGAGGACGGGCTTGTACAGCTCGGGGTGCTCGACGACCGGGTACGCGGCGGCGAGCCGGGCGGCGTTGAGGCGCCGCGCGGGGGCCTTCACCAGCACGTGGTGGGAGCCGACGTCGTGGGTGCCGCGGGGCAGGCGCCGGCGCAGGGTCGCCTTGATTTCGTCGATGCGCTCGCGGTCGGCCTCGATGGCGGCCTGCCGCTTCACGAGTTCGGCCGCGAGCTGGTCCAGCTCGAGCAGGTCCTCGGGGGTCAGCTCGACGGCGGGGTCGGTGGTCTCGTCCATGGTGTGCGTCCTTCGGGGTCAGGTCAGGCGGCGTGCGGGGAGCGGTGCAGGTTCATCTGGCGGGGGCTGAGCTCGTGGGCCTTGAGCGCGGAGACGAGGTCCCCGCGGCCGAGGCGGTACAGGACCCGCTCGAGCGACTTCGGGCTGCCGTAGCCGAGGCGGTGGGCGGCCTGGGTCCAGCACTCGCCGGTGGCGACGAGCCACTCGGCGTCCTCGACGACGGCCCGGGCCCGCGGCTGCAGCTCCGTGGTGGTGTCAGTCATGGGTGACCTCCAGCTGGCCGAGGCGGTGCTGGTCGCGGTGGTGCGCGACGGTCTGCTCAATCTCGGCGGGGAACTTCCCGGTGAGCGTCCAAGGGCAGTGCCGGCACTCGGCGAGCACGCCCTCGGGGGTGCGGCGGATCGGCACCCGGGGCCGGGCGAGCATGGTCCGGGCGGCCCGTTCGGTGGTGGCGCCCGGCAGGTCGAGAACATCGACCTCGCGGTCGCGGTCCAGGTACGCCCGGGCGTGGTGGTTGCCGGGGCCGAGACGTCCGCGCTCCTCGGGGGTGAGCGGGTCGAGCGCGACGACGGCGCCGACGTTGGGGCGGATCAGCACGGAGCGAACGCGGCCGCGGTACGGCGCGATCCATGAAGGCCCGTCGGCGCGGCGGTACTCGATGGCCTGGCCCACCAGGAGGTCCCGGACCTTCACGCGCTTCGTCGCCATCACCGACCACCGGCCCGGATGGCCTTGGAGCGCACCGCGACGGCGCGCACCCGCGCCGTGGCGTACACCTGGGTGACGTCCGGGATGCCGCGGTCCGGTTGCAGCTCCAGTGCGTCGAGGACGCGCTCGGCGTCGTTGTCGCGGGGCTGCAGCCACCAGGTGCCGGTCGTCGGGCCCCCGGACCACACCGACCAGGCCCCGGGCAGGCGCCACAGGGTGACGACGGAGCCGACCCGCGGCTGACCGCCGCGGGGACCCTCCATGAGCGCCTTGTCGGACGAGTCCAGGGGCCGCAGCAGGTCGCCGTCGCGCTGGCGGGTCGCGCGGCTCACAGCCACACCGCCGTGAGGGCGACGGCGATGACCGCGGTGACGAACATGACGCCGATGAGCGCAAGGGCCTCCACGACGACGCGGTCCGTACGGTGTGCGGCGTCCGCGGCCGCGAGCCGGTCGGCCTGCGCGTCCGGGACGGCCACGGGCGGGTCGTCGTGCCGGGACTGCTTCAGCGCGCTGCGCACGTGCTGGTCCCAGGCGATCTCGCGCTCGACGGCGCGGTCGTCCTCGTCGGTCCAGTGGTCCATCACGCCGGCACCTCAGCGAGCACGCCGCGGTTGCGGAGCGCTCGCAGCAGGGCGACCTGGGAGTCGACGGCGACGGCGAGGGTGAACCTCACGACGTTCGTAACCGCGAAGCGGTCGTTCGCCGGGTTCGCGAGGTCCTCGAGGAGGTCGAGCGGGTCGCTACCGCCCGTGTTCTGCAGCTGCTCGCCGAGTTCGGCGACTAGGTCGGCCTTCCACGCCGGGACGTGCGGGTGGTTGGTCGAGGCGGTGGTCGAGGTGGTGCTCATGGGTACGCTGCTCCTGTCGTTTCGATCGACGTAGGCCGGTACTCGTGTCCGCGGGGGCCGGCCTTCGTCGTGTCCGGGTGGGGTCGGGTCAGGCGACGCGGCCGCGTCGAACGGCCGCCTCGCGCTTGCGGATGAACTCGTCGACCGCGGCCTGCCGGAACCGCCACGGCGAGGTGATCCCGCCGGTGCCGGCCTTGAAGCCACGCAGCTCGCCGCGGCGGGCGAGCCTGCGGACGGTCTGCTCGTCCTGGCCGAGCTGCTCGGCGACCTCGCGGGGGGTGAGCGGGTGCGTGGGCATCACGCCGCCGATCGCATTTCCGTGTGCACCGCACTTGACGGTGGAGGCACGGCGGAAACCTGCCGAGCCTCGAACAGCTCCTCCCACGGGACGTCGAGGCGAGCGGCGATGGCGATGGCGAAGTCCTCGCTGACCGTTCGCAGCTTGCCCGCTTCGAGTGCGTAGATCGCTGTCTGCGACCGGCGCACGAGATAGGCGAGGTCGCGCTGACTGAAGTGGCGCTGCCTTCGCCACCGTCGGATCTGTGCGGGGTCCTTGACGCGCATCCAACAGTCCTTCCTGCGCCTGAAGTGGGTTGGCGAAGCCATGGTGCCTCCTAGGTCGTCGTGCTGACAAGTGCCATGCAACTCACAACGCGTCCAGTTGTCAAGGTGACCACCGCCGCGAGCCGCGTATGTACACCCGTGCTGCGCGGCTAGGTTGTCATCGCTTGCTCAGCGACAACTCGACCTACAAGAGACCCGGAAGGCAACGTCGAAGCCGTGAACGAACCCACATCGCTGCGCGACCTAGCGCAGTCAGCTCTCGACGCGCGAGCGCTGTCTGCTCGGCGGCTGGCGGCGCAGGCCCAAGAGCGCGGGTTCGAGCTCACGGCGACCACGCTGAGCGCGATCGCCGCCGGGACTTACAAGTTCCGCCCACGCGCCGAGACGGTCCGCGCGATCGCGTGGCTCGCTGGCGTGCCCGAGTCGACCGCCTTCACCGCCGCCGGCATGCCCGTGCCGGGTCCGCCGTTCGCCGATGAGCTACCGCCCGGCGTCGACAACCTCTCGCCGAAGGCACGACGCGCCGTCATCGAGATGCTGCGCGTCCTCGTCGATGCCGAGCGCCGCGACGCCGACGCGCCCGCGCCGGTCGAGCGCCAGGACGACGTCGCGCTCGCCGCCATGGCCGGCACGCCCGAGCACATGCCCGACGACGTCACTGGCGAGGAGACGCAGGATTCCGGCTCAGACGAGCCGGCGTGAAGATGTAGTTCCTTTATTGGTACCGCCACATTGAAAAGGGGGCGAAGTGGCCTCGTTCGGCTACCGCGCATACCGTTTTGAGATCGTACGCAGTCGGACTCAGGAGCCCTTGGATCTTACTGACGAGACGCTCGTCGAGAAGTTTCGCGATGTTCTCAACGTGCTCGCGAGTTCCGGAACCATCTTCGGCGATCCTGGAAAACGACTTCCTCCGACGTCAGTTGACGGGGAGCGGGTGACTCAGCCGACCCTCACCGTTGCTTCGCTGATCGAGGTCTCGCCATTGCACCTGCATGCCCTGATCATGCATGGCGAGCAAGGGCTCCACGAAAGCTACGCGGAACCAGGCTCGGAGTCCCGCAATATCGCGGCCGGTAGCGCGCAGGCGGCGTACCGAGTGGATTTCCTCCTACCGCGGTCAGGTACGTCCGGGGTGCTCGTCGCCGAAGTGATCTCCAATCGTGACGTCACGAAACTGCTCAAGAGTCACTTCGTTCACGCATCGCGGGCAATCCGGGAGAGTGAGAGGAATGCGCACAAGGTGAGGGCGCGCGAATTGCGGAAACAGGGTGAGCGCTCGCCTTCGATGCCGGACCTGTTCGCAATCGATCTACAGATCTATCGGCTCGCGGACCCCGAGCAGATTCGCGGCATCCTCATGGGTGCAAAGAAGACCGAGGCGGTGTTCTCGCAGCACGAGACCTCCGCGGTGGACGGCAGCAAGGTCGTTCGTAAGAGAGAGCTCCGGGTCCTCATCGAGACTCCGCTTGAGGTCGAGTCGACCGTCGATCGTGTCTCGAACTGGGTCGACCGATTTCGCGAGGGGACGAGTCTGTCGACGGCAGAGGCCGTGCTTGAGATGGAGCAGGATCTGAACCTCGAGGACCTCGATCTCGACTTCGATGACGTTGGTGTAGTGGTGACCCCCGTGAACGGAAGCCCGAGGCTTTTTGGGCCAGGCTTTCTCAAGGAGATTTTCACCTACCAGCTGGGCGCGCGTCAGCCGTCGATGCTAGGCTACTATCGCGCTGTCTTGAATAAGGTTGTAATGCTCGCCGGCGTCCATCAGATTGAGTTGAGTCTTCGTTCAGCGGAGGAGGTGGCCGAGTGCCTACTCGATTCAGCACCCGAGAACTCCGTCGAGGCGTCAAGAGAGGATTGAGTCGACGTAGGATTTTCGGGGAGGAACCTCCGGACATACTCGCTCGAATCGTGCTACTTGTCGTTCCCTTAGTTGCGGCGGCCGCGGTTGTCTGGCAGCAATTCGGCCTTGGGAGCACCGGCGCGGTCACGTCAGGCCTGGCGCTGCTTGGTGGGGCCCTCTTGGCAGCTTTTCCGCAGTTGGCTGCTTGGCGGTCTCGACTCTCGCAGCGGGTCGAATTCAAGGCGACAACCGAGCGGCCCGCTCGCGAGTCTGTCGACGAGGCGGTCGCACACGTTCTGTGGTCCGCGTTGCTAAGCGTGTTGGGCGCGGTCCTCGCGGCCGCGGTGGAGAATTCAGTCCCGACTGGCGAGCAAATTGAAGCCGCTGGAGTTCCCTACTGGACCTGGATTGCGATGGGGGCTGCGCTAGTGGCGTTGTCGACGTACCTCGTCCTCACCTTTGTGGTGATCGTAAACCTTCTCTGGAGCGCATATAGGCGCGCGTCCAAAGACGAGGACGAGGAGGCGGCCGCGCGAGCGGCGAAGCGCTCGAGGGGATCCGCCGCCTGAACTGCGTGATGCCGGGCTAGCCCGCGTGCACGAGGTTGCGTGTCAGCGCTCTGTCGTACGGTCCTGGCCATGACCTTCCACCCTTGGCGGTGGCTCAGGGCGAAGCCCGAGATCGAGGTCATCTGGCAGCCGCAGCCCGTGGGTCGCATCGCAGCGACCGACGGGCACCGGGTGATCCTCATGGACCCGCGCCAGTCTCAGGCCCAGCGCCGCTGCGCCATCACGCACGAACAGATTCACATCGAGCACCGGCACGTCGGCGGATGCTCACCAACCGAGGAAAGGCAGGTGCGCGCGGCCACCGCGCGGCGGCTCATCGCGCTGGACGAGTTGGTTGCGGCGTACCGCTGGTCACGCGACCTTCGCGAGATGGCCGACGAGCTGTGGGTGACGCCCGACGTCGTCCGTGAGCGGCTTGCGGGGCTTGCCGCCGAGGAACGCCGCAGGCTCGCCTCCGTGCACGACGACCTGGAACTCACGTGTTGACGTTGCGCGCCGGGTCGCGCGGGCCGAGAGGGGGAGCCTGACGTGGCTAGCGTGGAGGACCGGTGGTGGAGCCGGGATGCAGCCGGCCGGCGGGTCCGCACCGAGCGGTACGGCACCGGGCTGCGCTGGCGTGCCACCTGGCACGAGGACGGAGGAGCCCGGCGCCGTCGGTCGTTCCCGACGAAGGACGCCGCTCAGGCGCACCTGGAGGACGTCGGCGCCAGCCAGCGCGCCGGGACGTACGTCTCGCCGGACCGCGGCGCTATCACCGTGGCCGAGATGGCGGAGCGCTGGTACCGCGCGCAGGTGCACCAGCGCGCCAGCTCGCTCGAGGCCGTGCGCCGGCGCCTCGACCGCACGGTCCTGCCGACGCTGGGCTCCGGGACGCTCGCGGACCTCGACCGCTCGGCGGTGCAGGACGCCGTCACCGAGTGGTCCACGCGGCTGGCGCCCGGGACCGTGCGCAACGCCTACGTGTACCTGGCGGGCGTCTGCTCGCTGGCGGTGGAGGAGCGGCGCATCGTGTCCACACCGTGCCGGCGGATCAACCTCCCGCCCGACGCCGAGAAGCTCATCGACCCGCTCCCGATCGGCAAGGTGCAGGACCTGGTGGACGCGCTGTGGGTGCCATACCGGCCGATGGCCGCCCTGATCGTCGCGTCCGGGGTCCGGCCCGGGGAGGCCCGCGGCCTGACGGGGGACCGGGTCGTTCCGATCGAGGGCGGGGCGCGCGTGCGGATCGACCGGCAGATGGTGTCCCGGAACTCCTGCCGACCCGAGTGGGGGCCGTTGAAGACGCCGGCGTCGTACCGGACCCTGTCGATCGGGGCGGTGGCTCTGGAGCAGCTCGGACCACTGGACGACGGTCTCGTCCTGACGACGGGGCAGGGGCGGGTGATCACCCGCGGCATGGCGTCGAGCGCATGGCGCGCCGCCGCGGCGAAGGTCGGGCTGCCGACTGGTTCCGGTTGGCACGACCTGCGGCACTTCCACGCCTCGAAGCTCATCGCCGGCGGCTCGTCCCCGCGCGCCGTCGCGTCCCGGCTGGGGCACAAGGATCCGACGGAGACCCTGCGCACGTACGCGCACCTGTGGCCGGACGACGACGACCGGATGCGCGACGCCACGGACGGGCTGATCGTCCTGCCGGACGCGGCGTAGCCCCCGAGCAGCCCCCGGCGCCGCGTTTCTGCAGTTCAAAGGCGTTGCTGCCGCAACCCGGCGTACCGGCCAGCTCATCCGCGCACGAGGACGCCCCGGCCACGTCGGCCGGGGCTTCGTCGTCCCCGGGGGGATGGCGCACGTCCGTCCGGGCCCGCCGGGCACGACCTCGGGCGCCGCCGGCCGAGCGCCCCTACCCTGGACGGGAACAGACCGACGGAGGGGGCCCGTCATGTCCGAGGCACGTTTCAGGATGACCCGGCTCGCGGTCGACGAGGCCGCGGACAGCCGCAGTCTCGCCGAGCTCGCGGAGCGGCTCACGCGCGACCCGACCGCGCACTACCAGGGCGCGGTGCCGGCGGAGGTGGGCGCGGTGGTGCACGGCGTGCTGACGTGGGGAGCGCGGCCCGGCTCGCCGCGCGAGCACCACGCGGCGGTCAAGGTCGAGCGCCTGGCCTGACGGCCCTACCCGCAGCCCCCGCGCCGGGGCTGCGCGTCCACGTGCGCGGTTCCCGCGTCGAGGTCGACCGGCGGGGCGCCGTCACCCGCGTCCTGCCGGTCGTGCCGCCTGCGCTGCTGCTCCTCGGTGGTGTGCGTCCGGCTCGGCTGGAACACGTCGATCAGCTCGGCGACCATCCCGCTGCCGCCCGCCGCACCCCCGCGGTTCCGAGGACGGCGCGACCGGGTCGGTTCCCGGAGGTCGAGCAACCCCCACGCCACGAGGCGGTCCAGCAGGACGAGGAGCCCGACGACCACGACCAGTGCGATCACCCACCCGGCGACGTCCACGCCGTCCAGTGTCCCGCGCCCCGTCAACCCCTGGCCCCGCGACGGCCCCTACCCGCAGCCCCGGCGCCGGACGTCGGCGGCGGGCAGCCAGACGGCGCCCGTCATGACCCGCAGGTCCGCCACCCGCACCCGGACCAGGGCGGCGGTCCACTCGACGGCCACGGTGTCGAGCGGCTCCGGTCCGGTCTCCCAGCGCAGGGTGGCCGTGACCGGGATCGGGCGCTCGACGTCGTGGTGCACGCCGGGCGGGACCGGCCGCGCGTTCAGCAGCGGGACGGCCGCGCGCAGCCGGGACAGGCCGCCCGGGACCGTCTGCGCGAGGTTCACGACGGCAGTGTGCGCCGCCGGCCTCGCGGTCGCGCGGTCGGCGGCGGGTGATGTCACCCACGGCCGGGCCGGGCGCGAGAATGGCCCGCGTGCAGCACGACGTGACCGTCCGCCCGATGACCGCCGCGCACGCCGCGGGGGTGCTGGCCGTGTTCGCCGAGGGGATCGCGACCGGCCACGCGACGTTCGAGAGCTCGGCGCCGGACTGGGCCGCGTTCGACGCCTCCCACCTGCCGGACCACCGGTTCGTGGCGCTCGGCGGCGCCGAACCTGCAGACGATGCGGGGTTCCGCGCCCGGGAACCCCGCATCGTCCGCAATCTCGGCGGGGTCGAAGCGCGGGGAGGTGCGGCGGGCGCGGGCGCGGGCACGGGCGTGGCGGGCGCGGGTCGCGGGGCGGTGGTGCTCGGGTGGGTCGCCGCGTCGCCGGTGTCGCGACGGGCGGTGTACGCCGGGGTGGTCGAGGCGTCGCTGTACGTCGCCGGCGCCGCGCGGGGCCGGGGGGTCGGGCGGGCGCTGATGGCGGCGCTGCTGGACTCCGCCGCCGCGGGCGGGGTGTGGACGGTGCAGTCGTCGGTGTTCCCGGAGAACGCCGGCAGCCTGGCCCTGCACGCCGCCGCGGGGTTCCGGGTGGTCGGCACGCGGGAGCGGATCGCCCGCATGACGTACGGCCCGCTCGCGGGCGAGTGGCGGGACGTGGTGCTGCTGGAGCGCCGCCTCTGACACGGCGCGACGACCGAGGCCACGGACCTAGGTCCTGGTCAGCAGCCCGTGGAGGCCCCACCCTGGGATGCGGGGGCTGGGGACGACGGCCCCCGAGCACGAGCCAGGGGGGCCCGGATGACTCGGCGACGCCTGCCCCGGATCGCCGCGCTGAGCGGCCCGGAGGCCGCCTACGCGCAGCACGTCGAGGTGCACTCGCCGGTGTCGGCGGGCCCGGCCGCGCTCACCTGGACGCTGACGCTCGTCGCCGCCGACGGCAGCCCGCTGGCGGAGAGCCGGACGACGTCGCCCGACTTCCCGGTCCCGCTCGCCGACATCGCCCAGGTGCACCTGGACGTCGTGGGGCTGGTGCAGACGGGGGAGTGGGAGCCCGTCGCGACGGTCGACGGCGGCGCCCGGTTCCGCGCCGCCGTGCACGCGACGCCCCCGCCCGACTAGCCCCGGCCGGAGCGGCCCCCACCGGACGAGCCCCCGCCCCCGGACGGCACGACGCCCCGCCCCGGGTGCCCGGGACGGGGCGTGGTCGGCGCGGAGGCTCAGTGCTTGAACGCGTCCTTGACCTTCTCGCCGGCGCCCTTGATGTCCGCCTTCGACTGGTCGGCGCGACCCTCGGCCTCGAGGCTCTCGTCGTCCGAGGCGCGCCCGGTGGTCTCCTTGACCTTGCCCGCGGCCTTCTCGGCAGCGTTCGAGATCTTGTCGTCGAGTCCCATACGTCCTCCTTCTCGGACCGGTACGTCGTGCTCACGACGCTATGCCCGCTCGCGCGGGTCCGCATCCGGAGGGACCGGGCCGGGCGGGGCGAACGCCCAGGTCAGGCGGACGCGTCCTCCGCGGGGTCCGCGGCCAGCAGGGCGGCGAGCTCCGACGGGGTCGACCGGAGCAGGCAGAACTCGTTGCCCTCGGGGTCCGCGAGGACGTGCCAGGTGGCGTCCGGACCCTGCCCGACGTCGACCCGCACCGCCCCGAGCCGGAGCAGCCGCTCGAGCTCGGTGGCCTGGTCGGAGCCGTCGGGCGGCCGCACGTCGACGTGCAGCCGGTTCTTCACGCGCTTGGCGTCCGGCACCCGGAGGAACAGCCACGGGGTGGCGACGACGCCGGGCGGCGGCTCGAGGTCCACCTCGTCCTCGTCCTCCTCGACGACGCGCCAGCCGAGGACGTCGGCCCACCACCGGGCGAGCGACGAGGGGTCGTGCGAGTCGACGCACAGCTGCGCCACGGCGAGTCCCATGGCGCGACGGTAGGGCGCTGCGGCGCGACGCACCAGCCCCCCGGGGGGTGCGGACCGGGCCCGGCGGCGGCTGACCGCGCGCCGGGCCCGGCCGTCAGTCGCCCTTGACGCCCGCGACCGGCGTGCCGGCCCGGGCCGCCAGCGCCGCGGCGCCGACGATGCCCGCGGCGTTCCGCAGCTGCGCGGGCACGATCGGCGCGCGCAGGTGCAGCAGCGGGAGGAACTTCTCGTGGTGCTTGGAGACGCCGCCGCCGACGACGATGAGGTCCGGCCAGAACAGGTCCTCGATGACACCGAAGTACCGCTGCAGCCGCTCGGCCCACTGCGGGAAGTCGAGGTCGTCGCGCTCCCGGGCGGAGTCGGCGGCGCGGGACTCGGCGTCGTGGCCGTCGATCTCGAGGTGGCCGAGCTCGAGGTTCGGCACGAGGACCCCGTCGGCGACGATGGCGGTGCCGATGCCGGTGCCGAGCGTGCAGATGAACGTGACGCCCGAGGTGGACCGCGCGGCGCCGTACAGCGTCTCGGCGTACCCGGCGGCGTCGGCGTCGTTGACCGCGAGGACCGGCCGGCCCAGCGCGTCGCCGAGCACGTGCTCGATGTTGGTGCCGATCCAGGACCCGTCGACGTTCGCGGCGGAGCGCGCCACGCCGTGCTGGACGACCGCGGGGAACGTCACGCCGATCGCGGCGTCCTCGGGCAGGTCGAACCGCCCGACCAGCTCGACCACCGTCTCCGCGACCGCGGACGGGGTGGCGGGCTGCGGGGTGGGGATGCGGACGCGCTCGGCCGCGAACTCGCCCGTGGCGAGGTCGACGGGCGCACCCTTGATGCCGGACCCGCCGATGTCGATGCCGAACGCCGTCGTCGCGTTCTTGCCGTGGTGGTTGTTCATGGGAGTGTGAGGATCTCCGCTCCGGTGTCGGTGACCAGCAGGGTGTGCTCGAACTGCGCGCTGCGGCGCAGGTCCGCGGTGACCACGGTCCACCCGTCGTCCCACGTCGTCCAGTCGGCGGTGCCCAGGTTGAGCATCGGCTCGATCGTGAACACCATCCCGGGCTCGATGACCCGGTCGTACAGCGGCGCCGCGTCGTAGTGCGGGATGACCAGCCCGGTGTGGAACGCCTCGCCGACGCCGTGGCCGGTGTAGTCGCGCACCACGCCGTAGCCGAACCGCGCGGCGTACTTCTCGATGACCCGGCCGATGACGTTGACCTCGCGGCCGGGCCTGACGGCCTTGATCGCGCGGGCCAGCGCCTCCTGCGTGCGCTCGACCAGCAGCCGCGACTCCTCGTCGACGTCCCCGACCAGGAAGGTCGCGTTGTTGTCGCCGTGCACGCCGTCGACGTAGGCGGTGATGTCGAGGTTCACGATGTCGCCGTCCTGGAGGACGGTCGAGTCGGGGATGCCGTGGCAGACGACCTCGTTGACCGAGGTGCACACGGACTTCGGGAAGCCGCGGTAGCCGAGGGTCGAGGGGTACGCGTGGTGGTCGACGAGGAACTCGTGGCCGATGCGGTCGAGCTCGTCGGTGGTGACGCCGGGGGCGACGTGCCGGCCGACCTCCTGCAGCGCCTGGGCCGCGATCCGCGCGGCCACCCGGATGCGCTCGACGACCTCGGGGGCCACCACGTCGCTGCCGGTGTACGGGGTCGGCGCGGGCCGGTCGACGTACTCGGGGCGGGGGATCGAGGCGGGGACCGGTCGCCGGGGGCTCACGGTGCCCGGGACGAGCGCCGGCCTCGGCGCGTGCACGGACGTCATGCCTGGCAGTCTACGAAGGAGGGGCCCGGACCGGAGAGCCGGAGGGCCCAGGACGAGGGAGGGTGCCGTGGCCGACGAGTTCTACTACAACACCGAGACCGGGCAGGTCGAGCAGGGCAAGCAGTCGACCTGGTCGCACCTCATGGGCCCGTACCCGACGCGCGAGGCGGCGCAGCACGCGCTGGACAAGGCCCGTGCCCGCACCGAGGCGTGGGACGAGGAGGACCGCCGGGACCGCTGAGCCCCGCGCCGCGCCTCCCGGGCCCCGCGTCCGACCCCGGTCAGCCGGCCGGGGTCTCGCCGCGCAGCCGGGCGGCCACCTCGGCGACCGTCTCGGGCGAGCCCACGATCTCGAAGTGCATCTCGTCCCGCCGGCCGTCGAAGTCGCCGCCCCAGGCGACTGCGGGTGCGACCTCGGCGAGGATCGAGCGGATCGCCGCGACCTGGTCGTCCGTGTACGTGTCCCGGGCGCCCAGCGGGTGCTCGGTGGCGTTCAGGTCGATCGACGTGCCCGAGGCGTGGTTCGACAGCCCGTCGCCGGCCTCGTCCTCCTCGCCGCGGACGGTGCGGTAGCCCCAGCCCCAGGAGCTGTCGACGTCCACCGGCTCGACCTCGGCGTCGAACCGCGCTGCCACGTGCTCCAGGAGGTACCGGACGTCGCCCCCGCGGAGCCGCCCGGTCACCCACGGCGACACCTCCAGCAGCGGGTCGGCGCCGTCGTCGAACGCGGGCCAGCAGTTCTGCGACGTCGTGGCGTCCGGGACGCACGAGTCCGGGACCTCGGCGACGACGGGGGGCGGCACGGCCGCGTCCGCCGGGCCGCCGAGCAGCCGGACCACCGCGACGACGAGGACCACCACCAGGGTGACGGCGAGGGCGGCGGCGGTGCCGAGGACGACGACGCCGCGGCGGGTCAGGCGCAGGCGCGGCTGCCGGGCGGGCTGGCGCCGCGGCCCGCGCGGGGC
>NZ_SZYE01000070.1 GCF_005239125.1 Cellulomonas hominis
GAGGCGCGGCTGTCCGGCTGGGTCCCGTCCGGCGTCGCGCTGCTCGCCGTCGCCGCGGTGGTCGGGGTCGTCCTGGCGGTGGCACCGTGACCGGCCCCCGGGCGGTCCGGACGGGCCGCGTGGCCGTCGCGGCGCTCGCCCGCGCCGCCCTGCTCGCCGTCGGCTGGTGGGCGCTCGCCGAGGGCGACGCCGCGACCGCGGGGTACGGCGCGGTCGTCGTGCCCCTCGTGACCGCCGCGTCCTTCGCCCTCGTGCCCGCGTCCGGCCGGACGCTGCGGCCGCTGCGCCGCACCCCGCCCGCGCTCCGGCTCGCGGGCTGGTTCCTGTGGCGGGCGGTGCTCGGCGGCGTCGACGTCGCGCTCCGGGCGCTGCGCACCCCGGTCGACACCGACCCCGTCGTCCTGGAGCACCGGCTCACCCTGCCGCCCGGCGCACCGCGGGTGCTGTGCGCGAACCTCTGCACCCTGATGCCCGGCGCGCTGTCCGTCGACCTGCGCGGGGACGTGCTGGTGCTGCACGTGCTCGACCGGCGCATGCCGGCCCGGGCGCAGGTCGACGAGCTCCAGCGCCGGATCGCGGCGGTGCTCGACGCCTGACCGGCCCCGGTCGCCGCGTCGCCCCACCGGCCCTACCGTGGCGGCGACCCTGCGCCCCCCGGGCGCCCCCGACCCCGGAGACCACCGTGCCGTCCCCCACCGATGCCCGCCCCGCCGGCCGCCGCCGCGGCGACGCCCGGGAGGGCTGAGCCGTGCCGCTCTGGCTCCAGGCCGGCGCGTGGGGCCTGGTCGGCGGGGCAGCGCTCGTGCTGGGGGCTCTCGTCGCCTGGTTCGTGCGCGTGCCGCGGCAGGTCGTCGCCAGCGTCATGGCGTTCGGCGCCGGCGTGCTGATCTCGGCGCTCGCCTTCGACCTGGTCGACGAGGCCGAGCGGGCCGGTGGCCTGCTCCCGACCGTCGGCGGCTTCCTCGCGGGCGCGGTGGCGTACGTGGTCGCGAACGCGGCCCTCGCCCGCCGCGGCGCCCGGCACCGCAAGCGGTCCGGCGACCAGCAGCCCTCGGAGCAGGAGGCAGCGGGCAGCGGCGCCGCCATCGCCGTCGGCGCGCTGCTCGACGGGATCCCGGAGTCGGTGGTGCTCGGGCTGACGGTCCTCGGGGGCCAGGGCGTCGGGGTCGCCGTGCTGGCGGCGGTGGTCATCTCGAACGTGCCCGAGGGGCTGTCGAGCGCCGCCGGCATGAAGCGCGCCGGGCGCGGGCCCCGCTACGTCTTCGGCGTCTGGGCCGGGATCGCCGTGGCCAGCGGGCTCGCCGCGCTCGTCGGGTCGCTGCTGCTCCAGGACGCGTCCGCCGGCACGGTCGCGGCGATCACGGCGGTCGCCGCCGGCGCCATCCTCGCGATGCTCGCCGACACGATGATCCCCGAGGCGTTCGAGCGGGCGCACCTGCTCACCGGCCTGATCACCGCCCTCGGCTTCCTCACCGCGTTCGCCGTCGAGCGGTCCTGACCGGCCGGTTCACACCTCGGCCCGGTGGTGTGAGACAGTGCCTCTCCCCCAGCCGCCGGAGGAGGCACCCGATGAGCGCGTCGGCCGAGCTCGACCCGCTGTCCGCGGTCCTGGACGCCTACGCGGCGGAGGCCACCGTCCGCGTCGGCGTCCCGACCGAGTGCAGCATCATCCTCCGCGACCACCAGCTCCTCGACCAGGTCGCGAGCAGCAGCGAGCGCGCCGCGCGCTGCGACCGCGCCGAGGTCGAGACGGCGGAGGGGCCGTGCGTGCTGGCGATCCAGCAGCTCCGGGGCGAGCTGGTGCCGGACGTGCTGGCGGAGACGCGCTGGCCCGCGTGGCGCGCGGCCGCGGCCGACGCCGGGTTCCGGTCCGCCGCCGCCCTGCCGGGGCAGGTCGACGCCGACACCACCATCGCGCTCAACCTGTACTCCGACGCGGTCGACCCCTGGGACCGGGACGTGCTGGTCCGGATGGACCGCTTCGTCCAGGAGGTCGCGGAGGCGATCCGCACCCGCGGGCTGACCGTCTAGCCGTCCCCGGGACTCAGCCCTGCAGCCGGCGGGCGAGCATCGCCTTGGACTGCTCGGCGCCCTTCTGGCTCTCGTGCTGCGCCCGCCGGAAGAAGTCCGCGAGCTCCGCGTCCCCCGCCCGGTCGGCGTCCTGCGCGTACTGCTCCAGCCGCAGGACGTTGCTCAGGCACGCCTCGGCGAACCAGATGAGGTTGTAGTCCTTGTCCGGGGTGCCGGTGACGGCCCCGGTCTCGCTGTCCGACATGATGACCCCCTCGTCGCGCGACGGCCGCGTGCCACCCACGCTAGGCCCGCCCCTCGCGGGCGGCGACCCCGGGGGGCGGCCGCGGGCGGCGACCTGCCGCGTCCCGCTCTCCGGTCGCCGGGCGCGGCCCCCGTGCCTAGCGTGGCCGCATGACGAGCAGCCCCGACCCGGACCCGGAGAACACGCCCGGCCTCGAGCCCGGCGGCGGCGTCGCGCCCGGCGACACGCCCCCCGGCGAGTCCAGCACGTCCGGCGCCGCGTTCCAGGAGCCCGACCTGCCGAGCCGGCGGACGAACTGGATCGTGTACGCGCTGGTCGGCGTGGTGGTGGTGCTCGCGCTGCTGTTGTTCGTCGGGTACGTCGTGGGTCTGCTGGGCTGAGCCGGTAGCGTCCGGACGGAGCCGCCCGGCGCGGGCGGACGCGACCCCGAGGAGAGCCGGTGCCGACCGACCCCGCCGTGCCCGGCGTCGGCGACGCGCTCCGGTTCGGCCTCGCCGCGGTCCGCGCCCGCCCCGGGGCGACGGCCGGGCTGTTCGCGGTGCCGGTCGCGCTGCTGATCGCGGCGACCGCCGCGATCTCCCTGCCGGTGGTCGCGGCGACGGTCGACCTCCTCCGGGCCCAGGCCCGGGCGCAGGCCGCCGCGGCGCGGGTCGGCGGGGCGTTCGTCGGGACGGGCTGGGCGATCACGCCGGGCGCGCTCGGCGCGCTGCTCGCCGCCGTGGCCGCGCTCCAGGTCGTGACGGTGCTGCTGCAGGTGCTGGGGGCGCGGTTCGGCCTGGCGCTGGTCGACGGCCGGCACCCGGGCGCTCGGCAGCTCTGGACGCCGCGCGGCCTGGGGCGGCCGCTGGCCACCGCGGTGCTGCTCGCCGTCCTCACCGCACTCGGGACGCTGCTGCTCTCCGTGCCCGGCCTGGTGGTCGCGCTCCTCGGGCAGTACGCGGTGCTTCTCTCCGTCGACCGAGGGTTCGGACCGGTGACGGCGCTCCGCGAGAGCGCCCGGCTCGCGGGCCGGCACCCGGGGACCACCGTGCTGCTCGCGCTCGCCGTGGCCCTGATCGGGGCCGCAGGGTGGCTCGTGTGCGCCGTGGGGCTCGTGCTGGCCTACCCGGTGGGGTGCGCGACGACCGCGTGGCTCTGCCGGCGGCTCGACGGCCTGCCGGCCCGCCCCGCGGACCGCTAGGCCGGCTCGGGCCCGGGTCCGGGCTGCCTGGTCGCACCGGGCCCGGGTTCCGTGCCCGCCGCGCCGTCGTCCCCCGGCCCGGCCCCCTCCGTCCCCAGCCCGGGGAACCGGTCGTGCCCGTGCAGGTAGCGGACCATCGTGTTCAGCGTCGCCGCCACCGGGACCGCGAACAGCGCACCGACGATGCCCGCCGCGATGGACCCCGCGCTCACGACGAGCAGCACCGCGACCGGGTGCAGCGCCACCGCGTGGCCCATGAGGAACGGCTGCAGCACGTTGCCCTCGACCTGCTGCACGAGGAGCACGACCGCGAGCATGAGCAGCGCGGTGACCGGACCCTGCGCGACGAGCGCGACCAGCACCGCGATGGCACCCGTGCTCACGGCGCCCACGAACGGGATGAACGAGGCCACGAACACCAGCACGGCGATCGGCACCGCCAGCGGCACCCCCAGGACCGCCGCGCCCAGGCCGATGCCGACCGCGTCCACGGCGCCGACCAGGATCTGGGTGCGGGTGTAGGCAGCGAGGGTGACGAGCCCGCGCCGGCCCGCCTCGTGCACCCGCGGGCGCGCGCTCCGCGGCAGCAGGCCGACCGTCCAGGCCCACATCGGCCGGGCGTCCCGCACGAAGAAGAACGCGCAGAACAGCGCCATGACGGCGCCCGCGAGCAGCTGCCCGATCGTCAGCGTCGCCGACCACGCCCCGGTCAGCAGCACCCCCGCGTTGTCGCGGAGCGTGTCCTGCGCCTGCGCCACCAGGGCGTCGACCTGGTCGACCTCCACCCCGAGCGGGCCGTCCGACAGCCACGCGAGCGCCTGGTCCACCCCGGCCAGCGCCTGCTCGGCGAGGTCGCCGAGCCCGGTCGCGATCGACCGCCCGGAGAGCACCGCGAGCGCGGCGACCAGCGCCACGAGGCCGAGCACGCCGGTCAGGCTCGCCAGCCAGGGCGGGAACCGGGCGCGGCGCTCGAGCAGGCGCGCGAGCGGCGTCAGCAGCACGGCGAGCAGCAGGCCCACCGCGACCGCGACGACGACGACCCGGAAGACGTCCACCAGCCGCAGCCCCACCGCGGCGGCGCCGGCGATCACCAGCACCCGCCAGGACCACGCCGCCGCGGCGCGCACCGACGGCGGGACGGGGTGTCCGTCGGGCGTGGGAGCCGCCGTCACCCGCGCGCCGCGACGGCCGCGGCGACGAGGTCCGTGAGGCTGCCGGGCTCGGTCCAGTCGTCGACCTGCACGCCGTCGACCAGGATCGTCGGCACCCGGACCTCGTCCAGGTCGAGCCCGGCCTGGTGCGTCGCGGCGGCGACCCACGGCGCGAACACCCGGGACGTCGCCGTCCGCTCCTCGGTCCCGCCGCCCGCGGTGGTCACCCGGTACGGGGTGGCGGCGACGGCGGTGAACCGCTCCGCGACGCCCTCCGGCACGCCCGCCTCGACGGCCAGTCGCGCGATCTCCTCGTCGGGCAGACCCGCGGGCTCGTCGGTCGGCGGCTGGGCGGCCATGAGGGCGTGCAGCACCGCGACGTAGTGCTCGGGCGACTCGTCGGCCACGACGGCCAGCGCGTTCACCACGCGGGTCGAGTACGTGCCGCCGAACCGGGCGTCGAGGAACGCGAGCGGCCGGTGCACGACGGTCAACCCGCCCTGGTCCACCAGCTCCATGAGCGCGTCGGAGTACTGCTCGTCGAACCGCTGGCACCAGGGGCACCAGGGGTCGGCGTACACGTCGACGACCACGTCGCCCTCACCCGCCACCCCCACCCCGGCCGCGCTGATCGGGATGCCGCCGCGGTCGTCGGCCGCCGCGGGGGCGGTCACGTCGGCGAGCGCCGGCGGCACCACGGCCTCGTCGCCACCGCCGTACGTGATCCGGTCGCCGTCGTCGGCGGGCGCGTCGCCGCCCCCGCACGCCGCGAGCGGCACGGCCACCAGGCAGGCGACCAGGGCCGCGCGCAGCGCCCGGGCGACGTGGGACGGGCGTCCCGCGCGGGCGCGCGCGGGCGTCGGTGAGGTCGTCATGTCGGATGACTCCTTCGGGTGTGCCCCCCTCGAAGTGTCGGAGCCAGGGTCGCACGACCCCACGCCCCCTCGGTGTCCCCAAGGTCCCTCCTGGTGCCGTCCCGCCTGGACCTCCCCGGGACCTCCACGGCGTCCGCCCGGGACCTCCGGCGCCCGCTCGCCGACGGCGGAGCACCTCCGGTCCGCCCGGCTCCCCGCGCCGAGCGGGCAACCGACACGTCGAGGGGGTATCCAGCGGATGCTCGCTCGACGTGTCGGGTACCCCCTCGCCGGCGGCCCTCGCCGGCGCCCTTCGCCGGCGGCCCTCGCCGGCGGTCCTCCCGGCAGCGCCCGCGCGGGTTCACCCGGGCCCACCTCTCCTTCGGGGCCCGTGCCTGCCGATGGGACCCGGCGTCCGACCTCCCCCCTCACCCGAACGGCGGTCTCGTGACCAGCAGCTGGAACCGGCAGTCCATCGGCGCGCGCATGGCGGCGGTCTTCGGGCTGCTGACCTCGCTCATCGTCGTCGCGATCGCCCTCGGGGTGGTCACGGCGCAGGTGCAGCGCACCTACGCCGAGCGGATCGCGCAGGCCGACCGGGTGCTGCGGCTGGCCGAGGAGGCGCGGTTCCAGATCGCCGACGCCACCGGGTGGCAGGGGCTGGTCGTGGCGGACACCGCGGCGGTGGGTCCCGAGGCGGCGCTGGCCGACTCCGCGTACAACCGCTCGAGCCTGCTGGCGACCGAGGCCGACGTGCGCGCCTGGCTCGCCGACCTCGACACCACCGGGGCGACGGCCGACGAGCAGGAGGCGTTCGACGGGCTCGCCGGCGCGTGGGACGCGTTCTTCGCCGGTGACGACGCCGTGGTGGCGCTCCTCGCGACCGGCACGCCCGAGGACTACGCCGCGGCCCTGACCTCCATCAACGAGGGTGCGGCCGGCGCCTCCTACGACGAGGTGCTGACGCTCGTGGACCGGATCCAGGGCTCGGCCGAGTCCCGGGTGCAGGACCTGCAGGCGCGGCAGCAGGCCGAGCAGGAGCAGGGCCGGACGGTGCTCATCGGGATCGGGGTGCTCTCGGCGGTGTTCGCCGCGTACGCCGGGCGCAAGGTCACGCGGGACATCGCCGGCCCGGCGGGCCGCATCTCGGAGGTGGCGGCCGCGCTGGCGGAGGGCGACCTGACCCGCCGCACCGGCCTGGACGCGGGCGGCGAGATCTCCCGCGCGGGCAAGGCCCTGGACGACGCGGTGGACGCGGTGTCCGCGCTGGTCGGGCAGGTCGCCCGGACCGCGCACGGCTCCGAGGCCACGGTGGACGCGCTGCGCGGGGCCGCCGCCGAGGGCGCCGCGGCCGCGCGGGAGACGAGCACCCAGGTCGGGGCCGTCTCGGCGTCCGCCGAGCAGGTGTCCCGCAACGTGCAGGCGGTCGCGGCCGGCGCGGAGCAGATGGGCGCCTCGATCCGGGAGATCGCGCAGAACGCGTCGCAGGCGGCGAAGGTGGCCGCGCAGGCGATGACGGAGGTGGCGGCCACGAACGAGACGGTCGCCCGGCTCGGCGCGAGCAGCCAGGAGATCGGGGCGGTCGTCAAGGTGATCACCACGATCGCGGAGCAGACCAACCTGCTCGCGCTCAACGCGACCATCGAGGCCGCCCGGGCCGGCGAGGCGGGCAAGGGGTTCGCCGTCGTCGCCGGAGAGGTCAAGGAGCTCGCCCAGGAGACGGCGAAGGCCACCGAGGACATCGCCCGGCGCGTCGAGGCCATCCAGGGCGACACGGCCGGCGCGGTCGGCGCGATCGACGGGATCTCGCAGGTGATCGGCCGGATCAACGACTACCAGCTGACCATCGCCTCGGCGGTCGAGGAGCAGACCGCCACCACGTCGGAGATGTCGCGCGGCGTGGCGGAGGCCGCCGCGGGGGCGGGCGAGATCGCCGCCGGCCTGGGGTCGGTCGCGGCCGCGGCGGACCGCAGCGCGGGCACCCTGGCGCGCGTCGACGGCGACATGGCGCAGGTGGCCGGTGCGTCCCGGGAGATGGCGACGCAGATCGCGGCGTTCCGGGTCTGACGCCCGGCAGGGTCAGCGCCGGCGCGCGGCGCGGACCAGGCTCACGGCGAACCACACGACGGCGGCGACCGCCGCCAGCGCCAGCACCACCAGGACGACGGCGGTGATGTGCCAGGGCCTGATCGCGTCCACGCGCCCGACGCTACCGACCCGCGGGCTGCCGCGTGGCCGGTTCGGGGACCGGATCTCCTCCCCGCGCGCGGCCGCCGCGGTGCCCGGCGGATCGTCCCGTCGCACACCGATCCGGCGGGTGGCGGTGCGACAGAGCGCTGGGCATCGTGCACGCGCCCGGGCCGCGTCCTCGGCGACGCCCGCGTGCCCCGACCGCCAGGTGACCGCGCCCTTGCGCGCCGCCCGCGCCCGGGAGAACACTCGCGGGCAGGTCCCAGACCGCCCGGCGGTGGTGCGGCGCGATGCGGGCAGAAGGGCCGAGGGGGGTGGCCGCGTGGACCTCGGAGCACGCGCGATCGCGTTCTACCTGCCCCAGTACCACCCCGTCCCGGAGAACGACGCGTGGTGGGGTCCCGGGTTCACCGAGTGGACCAACACGGTGCGCGGGCGCCCCCTGTTCCCCGGGCACCGGCAGCCGCACCTGCCGGCCGATCTCGGCTTCTACGACCTGCGGGTGCCCGAGGTGCGGGCCGCGCAGGCGGAGCTCGCCCGCGCGCACGGCGTCGCGGCGTTCGCCTACTGGCACTACTGGTTCGGCGGAGGGCGGCGCCTGCTGGAGCGCCCGTTCGCCGAGGTGCTGGCCTCGGGGGAGCCGACGCTGCCGTTCTGCCTGGCCTGGGCGAACGAGACGTGGACCGGGACGTGGCACGGCGCGCCGGACCGCGTGCTCGCCGAGCAGACGTACCCCGAGGGCGACGACCGTGACCACCTGACCGCGCTGCTGCCGGCGTTCCGGGACGAGCGCTACCTGCGGGTCGGCGACCGCCCGGTGCTGGTCGTGCACAAGCCGGGCGAGCTGCCGGACGCCCGGGCCTTCGTGGACCGCTGGCAGGCGCTGGCCCGCGCCGCGGGCCTGCCGGGGCTGTACCTCGTCGCGGAGGTCTCGGACTGGTTCGACTGGGGCGAGGGCTTCCCGGGCGCGGAGGCGGCGGGCTTCGACGCCGGCATCCAGATGCGGCTGCCGGTGCGGTTCGGACGCCGGGAGTTCTGGCGTCGGCGGCTCGGGCGGCGGGTGGGCCGCGGGCCCGAGCACTACCCCGTCGACCCCGCCTTCCTCGCGCGCCGCCCGCTGCCGCCGACCCGGCAGCCGTGCGTCATGCCGAACTGGGACAACACCCCGCGCTCGGGCCGCCAGGGCATCGCGATGACCGGCACGTCCCCGGACGTGTTCCGCCGGCACGTGGCCGACGCGACGGCGCTGCTCGCCGACCGGCCGGAGCAGGAGCGGCTGCTCTGGGTGAAGTCGTGGAACGAGTGGGCCGAGGGCAACTACCTCGAGCCGGACGCGGAGCACGGCACGGCGTGGCTCGAGGCGCTGCGCGACGGGCTGCAGGTGCCCGCCGCCCGCGTCCCCGCCGGGCGCGCGGCGGACCCGGCGCCGGCCTGAGCGTCAGCCGGCCGCGGGGGCGCGCACCGGGCCGAACGGCCCGTCGGCCGCGAACACCGATGCCGCGAACCGCTCGCCGATCAGCCGGTGCGTCGGCGCGTCCGGGTGCAGCGCGTCGGGGAGCGGGTGCGTCGCCGCGTCGTCGGGGCCGTACAGCGAGAGCCCGTCGAGCAGGTGCAGGTGCGGGTCCCCGGCCCGGCGCCCGGCGACGGTCGCCAGCGCGTCCCGGACGACCCGCAGCGTGAGCCGCCCGTTCGAGAGGTCGGACCCGCCCGCGGCGACGAACTGCGCCCGGCCGGCCGCGAGCGCGGCGACGTCGAACGCCCCGGGCCCGGGTGCGTCCTCGTGGATGCCGCAGAAGAGCGGCGTCACGAGCACGAGCGGGGTGTCGGGGTGCCCGTCGCGGATCGTGTCGAGGAACCCGTGCACGGCCGCCTCGAACGTCCGGCGCCGCATCCCGTCCAGGTTCACGACGTTGATGCCGAGCTTCACGCTGATCAGATCGGCCGGCGCGTCCCGCACGACGCGGGCGGTCGCCGGGTCGACCAGCGCGCTGCCGCCGAGACCGAGGTTCCGCAGGTCCGCGCCGCCGAGCCGCGCCGCCACGGCGGGCCAGGTCCCCGCGGGCGTCGCGGCGTTGGAGCCGTGGCTGATCGAGGAGCCGTGGTGCAGCCACACCGGCCGGTCGTCGGGGGCGGGCCGCACCGGGGCGTCGGCGCGCAGCGCGACCAGCTCGACGGACTCGTTGTGCGGCAGCCAGAGCTCGACGACCTTCTCCCCCGCGGGCAGCCCGGTGAACGCGACGGTCTGCGGGTCGCCGGGCAGCAGGGCGGAGGCGCCGGTCGCCAGGTCCGTCTCGACGGTGTCGCCACCGGTGAGCGGCTCGCTCGCGAGCACGGCGCCGTCCACGACCAGGTCGACCGCGCCGCGGGGACGCTCGACCTGGCGGTAGGCGAGCCGCGTGGGGTGCAGGACGAGCTCGACGGCGGTGGCGGTCGTCGCGACCGCGACCCGGACGCCGGACGGCTGCGCCTCCATCGCGAGCAGCTGGGGGTCGCCGAGCTGCCGGCCCACCCACGCGGGCAGGCGGTGCGGCCGGAGCCCGCGGGCGGTGCGCTCGAGCTCGGCGGCGCCGCGGATCGTCGCGGCGAGGTCGGGGGTCAGGGGGACGTCGATCATGCGGAGGGGTCCTCGGGGTCGGGGGCGGGCCAGGCCCGCAGCAGGGCGTCGAGCGCGTCGACGGTCCGGTCCCACGAGTCCGCGGGTGCCGGGGCGCTGTGGTCGAAGCTGCCGATGCGCTCGAGCTGGACGAAGCCGTTGATGGTGCTGCCGAGCAGCCGGATGACGTGCACCCGCTGGTCGGGCGGGACGGCGTACCCGCGCAGCAGGGCGTCGGTGAGCGCCACGACGTCGACCGCCGACGGCGCGGCGACGGCGGCGGGCCCGGCGCGGCGCTGCATGGCCGCCCACCGGCCGGGGTGCTCGCGGGCGTAGTCGCGGAACGCGTCGGCGTACCCGCGCAGCGCGTCGCGACCGGAGCGCCCGGCGAGCCCGGTGGCGATCCGGGACGCGACCTCGCCCATCGCGAGCGCGGTGACGCCGTCGAGCAGCGCGGCGCGGTCGCGGACGTGCGCGTACAGGCTGGCGGTCTGCACGCCGAGCCGCCGGGCGACGGCGGACAGCGTGAGCGCGTCGAAGCCGGCCTCGTCGGCCAGCGCGGCGGCGTCGGCCACGACGACGGCGGGGGTCAGTCCGGCACGGGTCATGCGCCCAACCTACACCTTGTAGGCAACGGCCTCATGCCCGTAGGTCGCCCCGGGTGCGAGAGGATGGCGGGCGTGACTGCTGCGCCCTCGGCCCCCCGGATCGTGTTCCTCGACGTCGACGGCACGTACGCGCACCACGGCCAGGTCCCGCCCGCCCACGAGCAGGTGGTCCGCGAGGCCCGGGCGCGCGGGCACCGGGTGCTGCTGTGCACCGGCCGCCCGACGTCGATGCTCCCCGAGCAGATCCGCGCCGCCGGGTTCGACGGGATCGTCGCCTCCGCGGGCGGGTACGTCGAGGTCGACGGGGTGGTGCTGCGCGACCAGCGGTTCCCCGCCGACCTGGCCGCGCGCGCCATCGAGGTGCTGGACCGGCACGACGCCGCCTACCTGCTGGAGGCCCCCGACGCGCTGTACGGCCGGCCGGGCGTGGACCGCCGGCTCGGCGAGCTGCTCGGCGGGCACTTCGGCCGCGACGACGGCGGCACGGACGGCGCGGCGAGCCCGCTCGAGATCCTCAGGGCCCTGCGGACGCCGGACGACCTCGGCGCCTGCTCGTTCGCCAAGATCACGTACTTCGGCGCGGCGATCCCGTGGCCGGAGCTCGGCGCGGAGCTCGGGGACCGGCTCGGCATCCTGCCCAGCTCGATCGCCGCGATGGGCGACGCCGCCGGCGAGATCTACCTGCTGGGCGTGCACAAGGCGCTGGGCGTCGAGGCCGTGATCGAGCACCTCGGCGTGGCGCGCGAGGACGTGATCGCGTTCGGCGACGGCCTCAACGACCTGGAGATGCTGGAGCACGCCGGCACCGGCGTCGCCATCGAGGGCGCGGACCCCCGGCTGCTGGCGGTCGCGGACCTGGTCGTGCCCGGCCCCCAGGTGGCAGGCCTGGTCGAGGGCTTCGCGCGGGTCGGCCTGGTCTGACACCCCGGACCGCGCCGGCGCCCGCGAGGCCTGCGCCGCCCGCGTGGCCTAGCGTGGCGGTGATGAGCCTGCCCAGCGCCCCGCCGCCCCCGCCCTCCGCGCCGCCGGAGCCGCGGCTCGTGCCGCCGTCGACCTCCCCGCACCTCGCCGTGCGGCTGGTCCTCCTGCTCGCGGTGCTGGGCTCGGTCGCGTACGCGCTGCTCCGCCCCGCGGGGATCGGCGGCCCGGACGCGAGCTCGTACGGCGCCCCGGACGCGCTGCTGGCGCTGGCCGTGCTCGTCGCGCTGACGGCCGCGATCATCAGCGGCCCGGAGCCGCGGCTCGCGACCCGGTGGGCGTGGTTCTGGCTGGTCGCCTACGTCTGGCCCGCCGCGGTCGTGTACCTGCTGCTGGAGCCGACGGCCGCCTGGCGCCGCGAGCCGGTGGCCGCGCCCCGCCGCCGGCTCACGGGTGGCTGGGCGTTCCTGATCGGCGCGCTGGTCGGCACGCCCCTCACCGCGCTGCTCGCCACGCGCTGACTCCCCGTCCCGCGCGCCGCCGCCCGGGACGGCGCGTCCGCGAGGCGTCGCGGGTCACCAGCCGGCGACCTGCCGCAGACCCTCGGCGGGCGTGAGCTGGACCAGCGAGAAGCCGCCCGCGTCCTCGACCTCCAGGCTCACCGCGACGACGCGGCCGCGCTGGTGCCGGGCGACCCACTCGAGCACCTCGAGCACGTCGCCGCCGTCGACCAGCCGCCAGCGCTCCGCGGGCGCGCCCGCGGAGGCCAGGAAGTCCACGACGTACACCGGGTGCTCCACCTGGACCCACGAGTACCGCGTGCCCACGTCGCGTACCGCCTGCATCTGCCAGTCCCCTCCCGCGTGCGACCGATGGCACCGAGTGTGGCGTCCCCAGGTGAACGCCAGCGGTCCGGGAGATGGGGACTTCCTGTGCGGGACGGCCGGTCCCGTGGACCGCGAGATCGGTGGTCCCGCCCGAGATCGGTCCCTGCACGCGCCGATCTCGGGGCGAACCGCCGATCTCGGGGCACGCCGCGCGGTCAGGCCGCGGCGACGGGGCGGCGTCCCCGCCGGCCCAGGCGGGTCCCGACGGCCCGGGAGAGGCGGTGCGACGGCCGCTCGACGGCCCGGAAGAACCCCTCCGCCAGCAGCAGCGACACCGGGACCGTGAGCAGCAGCACCGCGGGCGACGTCCACCCCGTGAGGTAGCCGACCGCCACGACGACGGGCTCGTGCACCAGGTAGAGGCTGAACGACCGGGTGCCGAGCCAGCGCACGGCGGGGCGGCTCAGCGGCCGGGCGAGCGGGCCCAGCGCGGCGACCACGAGCAGCCCCGCGCCGGCGGCCTGCAGCACCCGGGTCAGCGCGACCACCGCCACGGGCACGTCGGCCCGGGCGCCGCCGAGGTCGAGCAGCCAGTAGCTCGTCGTCAGCAGCACCGCCGCGAGCAGCAGCACCGCCCAGGCCTCGCGCCCCCAGCGCGCGGTGACCGCGGCGAGCCGGTCGCGGCCGGCGGCGAGCACGCAGCCGAGCGCGAACAGCGGCAGCTGGTACGCCGCGCCGAGCGCGTAGGGCGCGTCGACGGGGCCGGTCGCCGCGCCGAGCCAGGCGATCGCCGCGAGCGCGCCCAACACCAGGGGCGCCCAGTGCCGCAGCCGGGTCGCGGCGACGACGAACAGCGGCAGCAGCAGGGAGAACAGCACCTCCCAGCGCAGGGACCACAGCGCGCTGATGGTCGACCCGGCGGGGCCCACGACCAGCAGCAGGTCGCCGAGCACCCCGGCCCGGCCGACGTCGCCGTGGTAGGTCAGCCACGGGCTGAGCCCGGCGGTGTCGCCGGCGGGCACGGCGAGGCGCAGCGCGACCGCGAGCCCCACGGCGGCCCACACGGGCAGGTACAGCCGGAGCAGCCGCTGCGGGTAGTAGGGCCCCCACCGGTGCCGGGGCCGGGTCGCCGCGACGGTGAGCACGAACCCGCTGAGCACGAAGAACACCTGCACCGCGACCTCGCCCTCCCAGAGCAGGTGCAGCGGGGTCGCCGACACGGCCTGCACGAGCGCGCTCCGCGGGGCGGCGGGGTCGTCGTGCACGGCCATCAGCGCCGGGGTCAGCAGCAGCGAGTGGTGCACCAGGACGACGAGGGCAGCGAGGCCCCGCAGGCCGTCGAGGCCCGGCAGCCGGCCGCCGCCCGCGCCGGCGGCCGGGGCGCCGGGGACCGGGCCGCGGACGGTCGTGGGGACGGGCATCGGCACCTCCGGGTCGGGGGCCGGCCCGGGCGGCCGACGGCGCCCGGCGTCGCGGCCCGAGGCTGTCGTTGATATCCCAGAACCCGGGCACGACTGTCCGTTTTGCACGGATTTCGCCCGAACGGACGCACCGGTCAGCGGGGCCGGTCCGCGTCCTGCCCGGGGCGGTACCGGGGGAGCCGGCTCGCCGGGAGGGCGGCGACGGCGCTCAGGCCCGCGAGCACCAGCAGCCCCACCCGCAGCGTGTCCAGCCGGACCTGCTCGTTGACCGCGACGGCGGCGTCGACCTGCGCCGGGTCGGCGTCGGTCCGGGACCGCAGCGTCTCGCGGAGGTCGTCGTTGCCGACGAAGTCGACCGAGTCGAGGTCCACCTGCGCGACCAGCGACGGCGGCAGCTCCGGGTGGGCGAGCACGGCGCGCCCGACCCCGATGCCGAGGATGGTGACGAGCAGCGCGCCGACCAGGGCCGTGCCGACGGCCGACGCGAGGTTCTGGGTGGTGCCGCGGATCGCCCCCACGTCCCCCGCCTGCTGCCGCGGCGCGGCCGTGACCAGCACGTTGAACACGATCGTGACCAGGGCGCCCTGACCCACGCCGAACACCACCAGCCCGAGGACCGTCGGCAGCGTCTCCCAGTTGTTCGTGACGACCAGCGACAGCCAGGTGAGCGCGGCGGTGGTGAGCCCGAACCCGACGAGGGCGATCGTCCGCGGCGGGAACCGGCCGTACAGCCGGACGACGAGCGTCGCGACGACGAACACCGCCAGGTTGAACGGCATCATCGCCAGGGCGGTGTCCAGCGGCGTGCGGCCCTGCACGATCTGGATGTAGAGCGGGACGGTGAAGTTCAGCGCCGCCTCCAGCGCGACGACCGTGAACATCGCGTAGACCGCCGCCCGCTCCTGCGGCGACGCGAGCACCGAGAGGTCGACGAGCGGGGTCCGCCCGGACGCCACCCGGCGCCGGGTCCACCGCACGAACGCCTGCCCGAGCACCACGCCCAGGACCACGAGGACCGGGGCGGGCGACACCCCCGCCACGTCGAACGGCGCGCCCGGCGCGGCGAGCAGCAGGCCCCAGGCGTCGAGGTTCTGGAAGCCGACGGAGACCAGGGCGACCCCGGCGCCGACGAGCACGGCACCCACCGCGTCGATCCGGACCCCCGGGTCCCCCGGCACCGGCTGCAGCCGGGTGCTGAGCACCAGCACGACCACGGCGATCGCCAGCACGACACCGAACACGGGCCGCCAGCCGACGAGCGTGCCCAGCACCCCGCCGAGCAGGAACGCGGCGACCCCGGCGATCGCGCGGGCGGACCCGAGGGAGCCGATCGCGGTGGCCTGCTGGTCGCCGGTGTAGCTCTGGGCGATGAGCGCGACCAGCGACGGCACGATCACCGCCGCCGACACGCCCGCGAGCGCCTGCGCCGCGATCACCCACCCGACGGCCGGTGCGAGCAGCATGAGCAGGCTGGAGACCGCGAAGGTGCCGACCACCACCCGGAAGGCCCGGACCCAGCCGAGCCGCTGGCCGACCTTCGCGCCGGTCATGACCAGGGCGGCGACCGACAGCCCGTAGGTCACGATCGCGGCGCTGACGGCGGTCGGCGGGACCCCGAACTCGGCGACCATCCCGCCGATCGACACCGGCAGGGCGGCCAGGTTGAAGGCCATCAGCACCTGCGCGAGGAACAGGCACACGAGCGGCAGCCACGACGCACGCCGCTCCACTGCCGGCGCGTCCGCCCGGACCCGCTCGCCCATGCCCCGGCTCCCCTTCCCGACCGCTCTCGGGTCACCGGCCCCCGCCGGCGGTGCACCCAGGGTGCCCCCGCCGGCGCGCGACGGCACGTGCCAGGCTGCCGCCGTGACGACGGACCTGCTCTGGCTCGGCGCGCTCGTGCTGCCCGCCGCGCCGGCCGTGGTGCTGCTGCGCCGGACGGACGCCCGGGCCCGCAGCACGGCGGCAGCGGCGCCGTTCGCGCTGCTGCCGCTGGCGGTCCTGGCGGTGCTGGGCGTCGGGGATGGTGCCGGGACCGGCTCGTGGGTGCTCGTCGACGCGGTGTCCCGTCCCCTGGTCCTGGTGGCCACGGTGCTCTACACGGCCGCGCTGGTCGTCGCCGCGCGGGCCGGCAGCCCGGGCGCGGTCCGGCTGACCGGGCTGCTGCTGCTCTGCTGCGTCGGCAACGCCCTGGCGCTGCTCGCCGCGGACGTGCTCGCCCTCGCCGTCGGGTGCGTGCTCACCACGGTCGCCGTCGCGCTGATGGCCCGGCTGCCGGGGACCGCCGCGGCCCGGTCGGCTGCCCGGGTGCACCTGGCCCTGTCCGTCGTCGCGGACGCCGCGCTGCTCGCCGCCGCGGGTCTGGTCGTCGCGGCGGGCGGCCGGCGGCTCGCCGACGTGCCCGCCGTGGTCGCGGGCTCGCCGGTCCTGGTGCCCGTCGTGGTGCTGACGCTGGTGGCGTTCGGCGTGCGCGCGGCGACGTTCCCGCTGCACGGCTGGCTGCCGCTCCTGGAGTCCACGGTCGCGATCCCGGTCGGCGCCGTCCTCAGCGGCAGCGTGGTCAAGATCGGGCTCGTCGGCCTGCTGCGCCTGCTGCCGCTCGGTGAGGTCGCCCTGCCCGGCTGGGGCACCGCGGTGGTGGTCGTCGCGCTCGTCGGAGGGCTGCTGGCGCTCGTGCCGGGCGTGCTGAACGACGACGCCGAGGCGTCCCTGGGCTACAGCACGGTCGGCCAGATGGGCTTCATCACGGTGCTGGTCGGGGCGGCGCTCGCGGTCCCGGAGCTCGCCGAGGCGTGTGTGCTGTCCGCGGTCGTGTACGCGGTGCACCACGGGATGGCCAAGGGCGGCCTGGTGCTGTCCGTGCAGATCTGGCAGCGGCACGGCGCCGGTCCGCTGCGCGGGCCGGTGCTCGCGGGCGCGGCCGTCCTCGCCCTCGCGGTGGTGGGCGCGCCGCTCGGCAGCGGCGCCGTGGCGAAGTACGCCGCCAAGCGCGCCCTCGCCGACGGGCCGGAGCTGGCCGTGGTCACCGTGGCCCTGCCGTTCGTCGCGACCGTCTCCACGTTGATCCTGGTCCGCACCGCGGCGATCCTGCGGCGGCACGTGCGCCCCGGCCCGGTGGGCGCGGACGTCGGCCTGGTGTCCTGGGCCGTGCTGTGCCTCGGCGGGACCGTCGTGACCTGGTACCTCGCCGGCCGGTGGGTGCCGGTGCTGTCCGTGCCCGCCCTCGACACCGTCACGCTGTGGCAGGCGACCTGGCCGGTGCTGCTCGGCCTGGGCGTCGCCGGGCTGGGCGCCGGGGCGGTGCGCGCCGGCCTCGTGCCCGCGCGGGTCCGCTCGCTCACCGTGCCGCGCGGCGACCTCGTGGCGCTGCTCGGGCGGGCGCTCGACGCGACGTCCCGGGCGCGCGGCCGTGCGCCGGCGGGCACGGGGGGCGGCGCGGACCGGCCCGGCTGACCGTCCGACCGGGCCCGGCGGCTGCGGTCGGCGGGTGCCGAGCCGGTCGCCGGCCCGGCCCGCGGTCGCGACCGCGGTCCGCCCTCCCCCGGTTGCCGGGCGCCCCCGTCCGTGCGGGGATGGCGGCGTGCTCGACGACCCGACAGAGACGCGCCGGTGACCGGCCGCCCCCCGCTGCGCATCTCCGTCGTCGTGCCCGCGCGCGACGAGGAGGACCGGCTCCCCCGCTGCCTCGCCTCCCTCGCGGCGCAGACCCGGCTGCCCGACGAGGTCGTCGTGGTGGACAACGCCAGCGGGGACGCCACCGCGCGGCTCGCCGCGGCCGCCGGCGCCCGCGTCGTGCACGAGGCCGAGCGCGGCATCTGGCCCGCCGCCGCGGCCGGGTACGACGCCGCCACCGGCGACGTGATCGCCCGGGTGGACGCCGACACCGTGCTGCCGCCCGGCTGGCTCGCCCGGGTCGAGGCGCTGCTCGCGGAGGACCCGGGCTGCGCCGCGGTCACCGGGCCGGGGCGGTTCCGGC